>JAQGIE010000055.1 GCA_028291365.1 Rhodospirillales bacterium | reverse complement strand
GGCACCGCGCTGGAGTGGCAGCCGACAGATTGCCGGTCGTACCCGTACAGATCGGCCAGCTCGTTCATCAGCGTCGTCACGCGATCGAGCACCGTCACCACGCCGAAGCGCTGCGCCAGCATCGACGCGACCGACATCGAGGTCTGCGCCACGCCCAGCACCGGGATCTGCACCGCCTCGCGCAGCGCGCCCAGGCCGGGATCGCCCATGCAATCGATCACCAGCGCGTCGGCACCGTCACGTTGCGCCTGCAGCGCCAGCGCCACCAGACCGGGCACGCAGAACGCCTCGTCGACACGCGATTCGACCGACGACGGTCCGGCGCTGATCGCCACCGCAGAGATGGTGAGGCCCGGCTGCGCGAGAGATTGCAGGTCGTCGACGTTGCGGACCGTCGACGTGATCGGCACCAGAATACGAATATGCGCCATGGATCGTGCTTCCCTGCTTCTTGGCTTCTTAGAACTTGACTGCAGCGGTTGCACCGACTTCACGCGGCCGCCCGAACCAGCCCACCGTGACGTCGCCGCTGCCCGAGGTCTGCCCGAAATTCGTGTACTTCTTGTCGGTGAGGTTCTTGGCCCAGATGCTGAAAGTCCACGGTGAACCGAGCGGCTCGAAGATGCTGCGTGCGTTGAACAGCGCATAAGCCGGCTGGCGCGACGCGGCGGACGGGTTGAACTGCGGCCAGGCACCGGTGCGGAAGTTGGTATCCGCGTCCAATGTCAGCGTGCCCTGGTTTTTCAGCGAGAACGCATATTTCACGCCGGCCTGGACCATGAATTTCGGCGCCGACGGCAGCTGCGTATTGCCGAAGGTGAAGCCGGCCACCGGCGCGATCTTCGAATGCAGGTAGGAGCCGTTCAGATACGCCTCCAGTCCGGGTGCGATCACGCCGGTGAGTTCCATTTCGCCGCCATAGATCGTCGCGGTGGCCGCATTGGCGTTGCGATAGACGAAGACGCCGTTGGTCAGCGTCGTCGCACCGAGCTGGATGTCGGTATAGTCGTTATAGAACGCGGCCAGGTTCAGCCGAACGCGGTTGTTGAAGCCGGTCAGTTTGGCGCCGACTTCGTAGGTCGTCGTCTTTTCCGGATTGGTCGGGATCAGGTCCGTGGTCGAAAACGGCTGCGCATTGAAGCCGCCGCTGCGGAAGCCGCGCGCGATCGACGCGTAGGTCATCACATCGTCGGTCCATTGATACTTGATATTGGCCATCGGGGTCACCGAGTGGAATTTCGCGCTCGCCGAACTGTCCGGCAGCACGACCGCGCCGCCCAGCGTCGTCTGCACGCGAATGGATTTGCGCTCTTCGGTGTAGCGGGCACCGCCGGTGATGCTGAGCTTGTCGGTCAAGTCGTACGTCGCCTGGCCGTAGGCCGACGCGCTGCGCACCGAATTGGTCGCCGGGATCACCAGGTCGGAGCCGAACAGCCCGGCCCAGGTGTCGTTGTGCGACTTCTCTTCGAAGTAATAGAGGCCGCCGGTATATTTCAGCCGGCCGTTGAGCAGGTCGCCGGTCGCCTGCAATTCCTGGCTGATCTGCCATTGCGTCTGCGTCATCTGCTGCGTGATCCAGGACACCGGCACGCCGCCGAAATCCTGCGCCGTCTGCGCGTATTGTTGGCGATACGCCGAAATCGCCTTGATCGTGACGTCGCGCGGCTTCCAGGTCACCGTCATCGAAGCGCCGGCCGTATCGACATTGTCGTTGGGCACGATGTTGAGGAACGACGTGTAGCCCTGGACCAGCCATTGCGGGCCGACCTTGACCGGCGACGTGGCGTTGAACGCGTTCGAGGTCGCGGACGGCGTGAAGGCGGTCAATCCACCCGGCGTCGAGTGGCCGCGCGAGCGCGTTCCGTCGCCGGAAAACAGCACGTCGAGATCGTCGGAGACCTGCCAGAGCAATTGCGCGCGCCCACCCATCCGCTGCGCATCGCCGAGGTTCCAGACCTTGCCTTTCGAGTCGATCTCGGTACCCCAGGCGGCGCGCTCGTTGCCCATGATCGTGAACCGCGCAGCAAGCTTGCCGTCGACCAGCGGCGCGTTGACCGTGGCGCGCGCCAGCACCTGGTCGATGCTGCCGACGGTCAGGTCGGCGCTGCCGCCCGACTCAAACGTCGGCCGCTTGGTCGTGATCGACACGGCACCGGTGATCGTATTGCGACCGAACAGCGTGCCTTGCGGACCTTTGAGCACTTCGACCTGGGCAACATCGCCGAGATCGAAATTCGATCCGACCGAGCGCGCGATATAGACGCCGTCGAGATAGACGCCGACCGCCGGGTCGGAGGTGGCGTGCATGTTGAACTGCCCGACGCCGCGGATATAGAAGGCGCCCGCCGACGCCGACGCCGCACCGACACCGCTGAACTGCACGTTCGGCGTATATTGGGCGAGATCGAACGCGCTGGTGATCTGCTTGTCCTCGAGCATCGTCGCCGAGAATGCCGTAACCGCCAGCGGAACGCGCTGCAGATTTTCCGCGCGCTTTTGCGCCGTGACGACGACCTCGACGAGTTGCTCGGACTCTGCTGCGCGTGCCGGTTGTGCGAAGCCAGTACTTGAAAGTGCCACCAACGCTGCGCCGGTCACGAAATTACGGCAGCGCGACGAACGCGCCTTCTGGTTCCGCATCGTTCAGATCCCCGTTGTTGCGCCACCGTTTTATACGGGGCGGCCGTGCTTCTTGTGGGTTGAACGCTACCCCCCGTTTGCGCATGGGCGACCTGGACGAAGAGTAGAGACGCCGCCGAATTGGGGTAGCCCGCGACCCTCCGCGTGGGCAGGCACGTTGACACGCATGCGCGTGGGTGCGGCAGCAGCCATCTTGTGAGGCACATGACTGCGATGCATCATGTTGCGGGATGCATCAAGTCTTCGTCCAATCGCCGGCGCAAGCTGTTGGAGCTTCGATCCCCAGCCATTTCAGCAGCGCGAAACACGCACCGCCGTCTTGTTTGACGCAGCTCATCGATCGCACCGAACTGCTTGCGGCGATCAATCAGAGGCGCCGCCGTCGGCTGCTCATCGTTCATGCGCCTGCCGGCTACGGAAAGACCACTCTGCTGGCACAATGGCGCAAATTTGTGCTGGACACGGGCGCGCGCGCCGCGTGGGTCGGTCTGGAGAAAGCCGACCGCCCGCGCGAGCGCTTCGTAGCGGGCATTATCTCGGCACTCGTGCATGCAGGCATCGACCTCCCGCAACAGTTGCGGCGGGATGGGGCGTACGACGCGGGTGCGCTGCTCGAAACAGTGCTGTCGCACTGCGAACAGAGCGCGCAAGAAACATGGCTGTTCTTTGAAGACTGGCATTTTGTCGAAGACGGCACGGTGGCCGAGCTTCTCGACGTGCTCGTGCGCCGCATGCCGGCGAACTGGCATGTCGCGCTGTCCAGCCGGACCCGCCCCAAGCTGAATCTCATCGCGCTGCGCGCGCAAGGCCAGCTGATCGAGCTCGGCAAGGAAGAGCTTCGCTTCAGCCACGCGGAAACACACGCGTTCATGGCGCCTGCTTCCATGCCCTACGCCGACATCGAGCAACTCGCCGATATCACCGAGGGATGGGCCATCGCGCTGCAGCTCGCCGGACTTTGGCTGGTGGCAAATGGCATGCTCGCGTCGCTGCAATCCTCGTTCCTCGGCTCGATCAACGGCATGGCCGACTATCTGGCGGCCGAGGTCTTTGCCGGGCTTTCACCGGAGCTGCAGCAGTTCCTGCTCGAGAGTTCGATCTGCGCGCGGTTCAACGCCGAGCTGGCCGATGCCGTGCGCGAGCGTTCCGACTCGGCGAGCTTCATCGAAGCCTTGCGGGGGTTGCACGGCCTCACCATGAAGCTGGACGACGAAGGCCAGTGGTATCGGCATCACCGCATCTTCGCCGAGTTCCTCGATGCCGAACGTCGCAATCTGCCGTCGGAACGCACCGCCCGGCTGCATGCATGCGCGGCAAACTGGTTCGAGCGAAGCGGTCTGCCGTTCGAGGCGGTCGAGCACGCAAGGCAAAGCGGCGATCAGGCGCGCACGATCGAACTTGTCGAGAACGCAGGCTGTGTCGAGATCTGCATTCGTACCGGGGCGCCGGCCGTGCGCTCGCTCCTCGACAGCCTGCCGTCCGACATCGTCTGGCAACGTCCCAGGCTGCGGGCTGCCCAAACCGCGATCAATCTCAAGCTGGGCAGCATCGCTGAGGCCGGACGCGCCCTGGCGGAGTTGCAGGCTTCGCTCGATCCCGACAGCGTCGACACGGCGCTGGCGCGTGATCTGCTGATCGTCGAAAGCTTGCGCCACTGCTTCATCGATGCGAACCCGACACTTGCCGACCTGGATGCGCACCGCCGGGTGCAAGAGGGACTCGCGGGCGCCGATTGGTGGCTCGAGGGCCTGATGCACAATGTGCAGGGTCGGCTGGAAATGCGCGGCGGCCAGTTGAGCGAAGCAGTACAGTCGCTCGACCGCGCCGATCAGATTTTCGACCGGGGCGGATCGGCGCAAGGACGGTTCTTCATGACCGTTCAGCTCGCGATCTGCCATCTGTTCCTGGGCAGGCTGTCGGCCGCGGGTAGCTGTCTCGAACAGGCGCGCCGCGTTCTGAAGCGACAGCCGGACGAAGCCCCGGCCTACGCGGCGATCGCGCATACGGTGGATGCATTGCTCCTGTATGAGCGCAACGAACTCTCCGCCGCCGCGCGCGCCGCGCAGCTGGGCCTCGCCGGCCTGGAACTCGCCGAGGGCTGTTTCGAGCAATATTTCATCTCGACCTATGTCGCGGCACGGATCGCTTTCTTGACCTCAGGCCTGGACGCCGCGATCCGCACGATCGAGCGTGGCAGACGGCTCGCCCGCTACCATGAGCTCACGCGCGTGGAGGGGCTGCTGGACTGCCTGCAGGCGCGGCTGTTCATCGACGCCGAGCAGTGGGACGCCGCGCTGCTTCTGGTGACCGGCTCGAAGCCGGCGGCAGGTCCCGCGCTGGATGCGGGATGGCTCGAGCAGGATTTTGCGATGCCGGTGCATTGCCTTCTGGCGTTGCACGAAGGCCGCGCCGGTGACGCGCTGGAGCTGGCGCAGGCGATGATCGAGCGTTGCCAGACCGCGAGCCGTGTGCCGGCGCAGATCCGCGCCAACATCCTCAAAGCATTCGCCTGCGCCGCGCTCGGCGACGCCGAACGTGCGCGGCTCGCGCTGGGCGACGCGCTCGATCTGGCGACGACCGAGGAGATCGTGCAGCCCTTCTTCGAGTTCGACGCGCGTATGCTGCGGCTGCTGCGCGACTTTCAACGGTCGGAGATGATCAACCTGGCGCCGCCGCAGGCCAATTTCGTGTCCGGGCTGATCCTGCGCATCATCGCCACCGGGAAAGCGAAGGACAATGGCGAGCAGCTCACCGCGCGCGAGCGCGAGATCCTGGTGCATCTGCGGCAGGGCGGATCGAACAAGATGATCGCCCGTTCGCTCGGCCTCACGGAGAACGCGGTCAAGTTTCATCTCAAGAACGTCTTCCGCAAACTCGGCGTCGACAGTCGCACCATGGCAGCTGCAGTCGCCGAGCGCATGACCTTGGAGTGATACGCGCGCCGCGCTTCAAGCCGACATCTTCCGCTGCCGTCCGATCTCCAGAATCAGCCGGACGCGCGCCTGTAGCGCGTTGAGCCCGGCATATTCGTCGAGCAGGAAGCCGTCCTGCCGCGCTTGGCGCTGCGCGTGTTTGGCCACATGCGGGTTGACGGTGAAGCCAAACGGGCACCGCGTCGACAGCACGACCGGCATTCGCGGCAGGTAGCGTTCGCGCAGCATCGTGCGGGTGCGCTCACGCAAGCCGCCGGGACCAGCGCCGGCAACGACGAGGCCGTCCAGGCGCGCGGGATCGGGAAACGCATCTTCGCACCCGTCCAGACATTCGGTGACGATTGCGACCCGCGCCGTGCAGTCCGCGCTGGTGAGATCACGAAAACCGTCTTCCGGCCTCGTCCCTCCGGACAGGATCGCGGCGTCGGCGCGGAAACGCCCGGCAGCACCTGCCGTCGCGCCGAACGGCGCGATGCTTTGCGGCTCGAGTTTCACCAGCCCGGCGGCATCGAAGATCATGTCGCCCATCAGCACGTAGAGTCTGCCGGCGCCGCCCTGCGCGAGTAGCGTCGCTGCCCGCCGAAGATTGGCCGGTCCGTCCGTTCCAGGCTCCGAGAACGGCACCGATGCCGCCGTGATCACGATTGCGCGGTCGAGCGGAAGCAGAAGCGAAGCGGCGAACGCGATCTCTTCCAGCAGGTCGGTGCCGCAACAGAGGATGAAGCCACGGCTTCGTGCATCCGCCGCGATGATGTCCGACGCGGCGAACAGCACGCCGAACGTCAACTCCACGCTGTCGATCTGCGCCAGGTCGTGAACCGGCCAGTGCGCCGGCAGTCCGGCGGCATCGAGCAAGGCACCGCCCGGCACACGATGCAGGCCCCCCTCGCGGTCGTATCTTTCGCCGATCGTGCCGCCCAGGTTGATGAAGGCGCACGGCAACAGCGTGTCGTCGTGTTCGCGGTGCATGTCGCGGGAACTCCGAAGCTGCTACCTGGCCGAGGCGGTTGCAGCTGCAGGCGTCTGCCGACCGAGCCGCTCGATTTCGACGTAGGATTCGCGCAGCCCGAACGAGGCCGGTCCCGTCGCCGCGAGCCCCGCCGCTGTCCGGAAATGCGAGGTGGCGGCGAAGCCCATCGCAGTGATGCGCTGGCCATAGCGCAACGTTTCGCACATCGCGGGCTGCGCGGTCTCGCTGTCGAGGAAACAGATCAGATCGGGCACGATGGCGAGCAGTTCGCTGCCCTGTTTCAGGTACAGGAGCTCGTTCTGGAAGCCGAACGTGGCGTCATCCTCGCCGCCGCTCGACAGGATGCCGGTGCCGATATTGTATCCGCCGATCGTCTCGCGCGTGATGTCGGTGATCTTTCCCTCGAACAGCACACGCCCAAAGATCTTCGGCTTGGCCGACGCAACGGTGGCGAGGATGGCCTCAAACGGATCGGCCTTGGCCGCGCGTGCAGCCTCGACCGCACGGCCGAGGGCAAGCGCCAGCGACATCGTCCCGCGGACGGTTGTTTCCTTGGCTTCGCGGCCCGTCATCGGATACAGCGCGCAGCTGCCCGACGCACCCATCGGCACGAGAGCGCCGCGCGAAATTCGCTCGCCGCGTTCATGGCTGGTCGCTTCGACGATGACCGTGTCGTGGCGTTCGTTGATCGTCACGACCGGGAACGGCGAGACGCCGGCGATCCCGAAGCTGGTGCGGTCGAGCGTCGGAA
The DNA here is from genome assembly GCA_028291365.1 of Rhodospirillales bacterium. GTDB lineage: Bacteria > Pseudomonadota > Alphaproteobacteria > BOG-932 > Roseiterribacteraceae > Roseiterribacter. Next base: position 26,535 of record JAQGIE010000055.1, on the reverse strand, counting down.
AGGCCCGGCCCATGCCGTCGGCATCCAGCACGGGAAGTCCGGTCACGCAGGAGGTCATCAGCGGCACGAGCGAATTTACGCCGCCGATCTCGACTGGAAGCACCGCATCGGCACGGCGCCCGACCAGGCGCTCGAAACGGCGCACCGCGGCGTCGGCGAAGCTCCTGTCGACAAGCTTCTCGAGCATCACGGATGGCGAGCCGGTCATTCCGACCGTGATGACGAACGCATCGTCGGCAAGACTGTCGACGTCGATCACGGTCGGCGGCGCCGTCTGCTCGATCAGATGCCGTAGCGCGAGATGGCCGATATAGGGATCGCCGCCGCCGCCGGTACCCAGAATGGCGGCGCCGAGGCTCAACGGCGCGATGTCCGCAAGCGTGATATCCATGCTCGTTCTCCAGATTGATTTGCGGCGGCGTCAGCGGCCGCCGGCGGCGCGGAGATCACCGACCGCCTTGACCCGCACCCGCACCGACCTGCCAGGAAGATAGGCAAGCGGAACCTCTTCGATCTCGACGATCCGAACGGTGTCCAGCGCGGCCCCCGCATCCGCCGCGCGCCGGCGTGCGTCTTCTTTCGCCGCGCTGAGCACGGCATCTCGCCCCCTCGCCTCGTACGAAAACACGCTGTCGACTTCACCGCCGACCTGCGCGATCGCGGCACCGACCGCGTTCGCCACCGAGTAATTGTCGGGCCGCCGAATATCGGGCGCCGAAGCCAGCGCACGCGAGATCAGCACGCTGCCGCCGCCGACCAGCACGACGGGCACCTGCTTGCTGTTGGTCTTGATCTGGTCGATCGCTTCGTCGGCCAGGCGATGGATCTCGGCCAGCGCGGCCTCGATCAGCGACGGGGGCAGATGGGCGACGCGAGACTTGTCGCCGATATCGGCAGCACCGGCCGCAACCGCGATGTCCGTCGCGGTCAACACGTCGCCACCGAAGACCAGCGCTTTGTTGGTCAGCTCGAAGCCGACCGACCGCGGCCCGACACGAATCCCGTCCGCTGTGGTCACCAGACTGCCGCCCCCAAGGCCCCGCGAAACGAGATCAGGCATGCGAAAGTTGGTGCGCACGCCGCCGATATCGACCGCGACCGCGGATTCGCGCGGGAAGGCGTTGACGATCTGACCGACGTCGGCGGTCGTGCCGCCGATATCGAGCACGATGGCGTCGCGCAGCCCCGACAGGAACGCAGCGCCGCGCATGCTGTTGGTCGGGCCCGACGCGAAGGTCAGAACCGGATGCCGCTCGACGTCGTCGGCGGTCATCAGCGTTCCATCGTTCTGGCTGATGTAGAACGGCGCCTTGAGGCCGATCTTCTTCATCGCAAGCCGGAACGAACCGACCACGCGTTCGGCCAGCGCGCTGAGGCTCGCATTCATCGTCGCCGCATTTTCGCGTTCGATCAGGCCGATGCGGCCAAAGGAGCTGGACAGCGACAGCTTGGCGTCGGGAATTTCGTTGCGCACGATCTCGGCGGCGCGATGCTCCATTGCGGTGTTCACCGGCGCAAAGCAGCAGGAGATTGCGATCGCGCCGATGCCCTGCCGGCGAAAGGCCTGCGCCGCCTTCGCCACCGCCGCTTCGTCCAACGGCGCCAGCTCGCGACCGTCGAATTCATAGCCGCCGCCGACGATGATCCGGTTTGCACCGACCACGTCCAGCAGCTCGCGAGGCCAGCCGTAGAGCGGCGGAATGCCGGTCGTGGCAGGTGCGCCGATGCGGATCACGCCGACCGGCGTCAGGCGGCTTCGCTCGATGAACGCATTGGTGAATTGCGTGGTGCCGATCATCACCGCGTCGACTGCATCGACATCCAGCGCCTGGGCGCGGAGGAGCGTCGTGATCGCGTCGCGCACGCCCGTCTCGACGTCCGCCGTCGTGGTGGTTTTGAAAGAAGCAACCAGGCGGTTGTCGTCCAGCAGGACCGCGTCGGTGTTTGTTCCGCCGACGTCAACTCCGATTTTCAGCAAGCTCCGTCTCCCAAGGCCACGATCATGTTGAAATGCGATGTCATGCCCATCGCGGGCGCAAACCAGATGTCGTTGGTTACAGTCGGGCTTCGTTGTGCTTCGTGCGACGGCCGCGCAACAGTTCGAAGCCGACATAGACGGTGGCGCTGACGAGCAGCGAGTCGATTGCCACGATGCCCGTGAGCGCATACCCGCTCTGATCACCGATCGCCGCGGCGGCGACGCCACTGGCCAAGGCGACGAGCGCTTCCGGCCGCCAGTTCCGCTCGGTCAGCTGCGCCGCGCCCGCGCGCTGGTCGATGAAGAAGCGCGGCAGATAGACGCCCGCGATCGGCGGCACGACGGCGCTCAGCACGACCAGATACGGAATGATCACGTCGGTGACGCCGAGCAGGCCGAGCAACAGCCCCAGCGCGCCCGCGCTCCACACCAGCGTGGCGCGCGAGCGGCGCCGAAACACGGTCGCGAGCATCAGCGACCCGCTGTAGAGATTCGAGGCGCCGTTGGTCCAGGACGCCAGCAGCACGATGGCGAGCGCGGAGAGCCCCATCCCGAGCGTCTCCATCGTGGCCAGCATGTCCTTCTCGCCGGTGAGGATCGCCGGAACCGAGGAGGCGAGCAGGACGAGCGGATAGCCGACGCCCAGCGCAAAGGCGCATGCGAATGCACCACCGATCCGTGACCGCGCGTAGCGCGCGAAGTCGGGCGCGACCACCGCGCCCACGACCCAGCCGCCAACCACGAACGAAATCGCGGTGCGGCTATCGAGCGTGACGGGGCCGGTCACCGGCCCCGAAAAGCCCATGCCATAGGTTTCGATCGCCGCGGCCAGCGCCCAGATGAGGAGTCCTGTCTTGAGCGGCAGCATGAAGTTCGACAGCAGATTGAGGGCGCGGAATCCCTTGATGGTCGTGATCGCCATCAGCACGCTTCCCGCGACGGCCCAAAGCGATGCGCTGCCGATCGGTGTCGCAGCATGGACCATTCGGACGATCGTGTGCGCGAACAGCATGACGACGACACCGAACCAGCCGATCGCCGAAAGCGAGAGAAGCAGGTTGATGAATTCGCCGCCGCGGCGGCCGAATGCGCGGATGATCAGGACATAGGTCGTCATCCGCGAGCGCGCGCCGGCATAGGCGCAGAGCCCCGCCAGCGCGGCCAAAATCAGGCCGCCCCAGAGACAGGCCATTGCGGTCGCGCGGAAGCCGAGGCCAATGCCCAGCTCACCGCCCATGATCAAAGCCGGCAGCGAGATGTTCGCCGCCAGCAACAGGATCCCGATCTTGTAGGCGGCGGTGGTGGCAGCGGAAGGAACGGCGCTGAGCGTGAACTCGTCGCCGCCGGCAAGGGCCGGGCTCGCGCCCGGCGCGTCCGCAACGATGCGCGCATCGTCGCCCTCCCGACCAGTTGCGTCGGTTCGCATCATCCATCCCCCTGCACGGCAAACCTCGGCCTCATCGATACAAGAGGCGCGTGCATTGCCAATGTCAGCGGCGAGTGGGCCCGGCGCTAAGAAGAGTAGGATCGGGTAGGTCGGCGAGGCAGCATGCCGGCAACCTTGTCCCTGCCCGCCATGCGCGCTTCGCGGCGATCGACAGATCGCCCACGGAGGCTGATCAGCCGATCCCGTTCTCGGCGATCGGGCGGGGGCCGTGAAGCGCCAGTTCGACTGCCGACAGCACCGTCGCCGGTACGATCGGTTTGCGCATGACGAGCGTGGCGCCCAACCGCTCCGCCATCTTGAGCGGATCGAAATGCAGATCGCGCTGGCCGGTGAAGATCACGATCGGCACGTCGGGTTGCTGGCTGCGCACGTCACGCATGACATCGAACCCGTCGCGGTCGGGCATATAGATGTCGGTCATCACGAGATCGAACGTGCGCGTGCGCAGGAGTTGCGCGGCATCGGTTCCATCATAGGCGGTCACGATCTCGTGCGCGGCCGTCTCCAGAATGTGCCGCAGCAGCTCGCATGTGTGTCGGTCGTCGTCAACGATGAGGATGCGTGCCATGGGCCAAGCATAGGCACCGTCCAGTTGCTTTTTCTACCGCAGACCCGCGCCGCGGTTGAAAAAATCTCCGGGCGGTTCACTGCGCGGATTGGGAATCCGGGATTTCAGCGTGCCGCGCCGCGATAACTCACGCGCCAGATCGTGCCGTTGCCGTCTTCGCTGACCAGGAGTGAACCGTCCTTCGCAACGGCGACGCCGACCGGACGGGCCCAGACGTCGCGGTCATTTAGAACAAGTCCGGTCAGAAAATCCTCGTATTCCCCGGTCGGCACACCGTCGCGCAGCCGGATGCGCACGACTTTATATCCGGTGCGCAGCGCGCGATTCCAACTTCCGTGCAGCGCGGCAAATCCGTCGCCGCGATACTCGGCCGGGAAACTCGCCCCGTCATAGAAGGTCATGCCGAGCGACGCCGAATGCGCCTGCAGCAGCACGTCGGGCACGGTGACCTTGTCCTTCAGGTCCGGTCTCGCGCCGGCATGGCGAGGATCTTCGTGCGCGCCCAGATACAGCCACGGCCAGCCATAAAAGCCGCCTTGTTTCACGCGCGTCACATAATCGGGCACGAGATCGTCGCCGAGACCGTCGCGCTCGTTGGTCGAACACCAGACGTCACCCGAGCTCGGATGCACGGCGAGTCCGACGCAGTTGCGGATGCCGGTGGCGAAGATCTTTCCGCCCTTTCCTTCCGCATCGAACACCAGCACGTCGGCACGATTTTCTTCGTCACCCCACGTGGCGCCCACCGCATGCGAGGCCTCCCAGGCGCGCAGCTCGTCGCCGTGCTTGGCCGCGCCGCCCGGCGACACGTTCGATTCCGAACCGACCGACACGAACATGCGCGCGCCGTCGTTCGAGAAAACGAGGTCGCGAGTCGTGTGGCCGCCGGCTGTCGGCGCCAGACGCGGCACGACCATTTCGGGCTTGGCCGACGCTTTGAGGTCGCCTTCCTTGTAAGCAAAGCGAACGACGCGATTCACTTCGGCGACATAGACGAAGCGCGGATTGCTGGCGGGGTAGAAGGCGATGCCGAACGGGCCGTCGAGTCCCGAAGCGAACACCTCGGTCTTTTCCGCCCGGCCTGCGCCCGCCGCCGCGCGCATCACCTTGATGCGACCCGCCGCGGTTTCGGCGGCGAACACGTCGCCATTGGGCGCGACGCGCACGATGCGCGGCGCCGCGAGGTTCTCGGCGAATTTCTCGACCTTGAATCCGGCCGGCACGTTGGGCAGCGCATCCGGTGCGGGATCGACCACGCGCGATGAATTGCGCGCTGACGGCGTCTCGTTGGGCGCCGGCAGCGCGGCCAGCGTAATGTGGCGGCGAACGCCGGGCGCATCGGCACGGTAATCGCCGAACGCGGCACGGCCCTCAAGCACGCTGCCGGCCGGTGCCGGCGCGGCGCTCGTCGCTGCGCGCGGCGCAGTCGGCGCGGCCACGGCAGCTGGCTTCAGCGTCGCGAGAAACGCGATGATGTCGGCGCGTTCTTTCGGATTCGAGGTCGCGACCACCATCGTCGTGCCCGGCACGGTGGCCGGCGGCCTGGCGAGAAAGCGGTCGAGCGTCGCCGCGTCCCAGGTCAGGCCCGATTGGCGCAGCGCGCGCGTGTAGCCGAATTGCGCCTCGCCCGCCTTGCGACCGACCACGCCTTGCAAGGCCGGTCCCTGCCCGCCGCCGCCATCGGCGCCGTGGCACACCGCGCAGCGCTGCTTGTACAGCGTCGCGCCTCGCGCCGCGTCGCCTTCCTCGGCCGACGCAACGGCGCTCGCGAACAACAGCAGCGCCGCCAGGGGCATGACTTGGAAACGCATCGTCTTCTCCGCTCGTGTCCCGCGGAGGCTACAAGGCGTGCTGCACAAAACAAAGCGGCCGGCGCCTTGCCAGATCGAGCGTGCCGCTGCGCGACGTCGATCAAGCCGCCGCGAATCGCCTCGCCTCGGCGAGCAAGGCGGTGACCAGCGGCGTGCTCGGTTCGCGCGGCGGGACGATCAGCCCGATCATGGGAGAAATCTCGGGGTCGACGATCGGAATCAGGCGAATCTCATCGGACAGGCCCAGCGTCTCGGCGATGTTGGCCGACATGATGCTCGACCACCGCCCGGTGCGCACATGCGCGAACAGCACGATCATCGAATTGGATTCGAGCGTCGGCGCCGGGTTGGCGCCGACCGACCGCAGCATGCGGTCGATGATGCGCCGGTTCTGCATGTCGGGCGTCAGCAGGCAGAGCGGCAGCTCGCCCACCTCGGACCAGGTCACCGCGGCGCGATCGCCGTAGCGTTCGTTCTTCGACGTCACCAGGCGATATTGCTCGCGGAAGAGCGGAACCGTGGTGACGCGGCCGAGCGGCTCGTTGTCGAGATAGGAGATGCCGGCATCGATCTCGAGGTCGTCGAGCATCTGCAGGATCTCGATCGAGGTCCGTGACAGCACGGTGAAGCGCACATTGGCATGACGGGCCCGGTAGGGCGTCGTGAGTTGCGCCACCATCGGCAGGGCGCTGGGAACGACCGCGATGCGCAGCTGGCCGACCAGACCGCGCTTCAGCGAGTCGATGTCCTGCCGCATGGCGCGGGTGTCGCCGACGATGCGGCGGGCCCATTCCAGCACGCGCTCGCCTTCGGGGGTAAAGCCGCCGAAGCGCGAGCCGCGCTGGACCAGCAGCAGGCCGAACTGGTTCTCGAGCTGCTTGATCCCCGCCGAAAAGGTCGGCTGCGTGATGCCACAGGATTCAGCCGCGCGTCCGAAGTGACGCTCGCGCGCCAGCGCCAGCAGGAACTCCAATCGATCGATCAAGAGCGAGTATCCCCTTGCTCCCTCACCCGGCAGTTGTGGTGGGAAGACTGGTTAACGGGCCAAAAATTAAGCCATTCTGCCGTTTCCAAAACTCCCAGGTAGTTTTAACCTTCGTTAACGGCGGAGACTGCACAACTGCCTCGTACGGTCCGCTCACGGGCGGACAGCAAAACATACGACAGGGGAGAAGCCCGATGGCGCTAACAGAACGTACGCTGGGTCTGCTGGTCGATCTGGTCGAGAACAAGATGACTTCGCTGGAGATCGCCGACCGCGAAGATGCGCGGGAATTCGTCGGCCTGCAGCGCTGTCTGGCCGAGCTTCGCTCCTCGCGCGGCACGCCGGGTCAAGTCGCTGCTGCCGCGCTCGTCCCGGAAATCCGCCGCCGCGGCCGTCCGCCGAAAGTGCGCACGATGGCGAGCTGCTGAAGCCAAATCCCCCGCGAAGCCTGTCCCGGCCCCCGAGCCGGGGGCGGGGATCCAGTGGATCCCCGCATTCGCGGGGAGTTATGCCAGCTTCTTCTTCAGCGTCTCGTTGAGCAGCGCCGGATTGGCCTTGCCGCCCGATGCTTTCATCGCCTGGCCGACGAAGAAGCCGGTACCCATCCCCGCGAAAAGCGGGGATCCAGCTTCGGCACCGAACAACGAGACACTCGCACCACCTGGATCCCCGCTTTCGCGGGGATGACGAAACACTCAGGGGGCCAGCTTCTTCTTCAGCGTCTCGTTGAGCAGCGCCGGATTGGCCTTGCCGCCCGATGCTTTCATCGCCTGGCCGACGAAGAAGCCGAACAGCTTGTCCTTGCCGCTTCGATACTCGGCAACTTTGTCGGGGTTCGCCGCCATCACCTCGTCGACCAGCTTGTCGATCGCGCCGGTATCGACGACCTGACGCAGGCCCTTTGCTTCGACGATCGAGGCGGCGTCTTTGCCGCTCTCGACCATCTCGGCGAACACTTCCTTGGCGATCCGCCCCGAGATCGTGTTGTCCTGGATCAGGTCGATCAACCCGCCCAGCTTCGACGCGCTGACCGGCGAGTCGGCGAGGTCCTTGCCCTCGCGATTGAGCGCGCCGAGCAGTTCTGTGATGGTCCAATTCGCGGCCAGTTTGGGATCGCGACCCTTGGCGACTTCTTCGTAGAAGGCGGCGCGTTCCTGCTCGGCGACGAGCACGCCCGAATCATAGGCCGACAGGCCCCACTCGCCCATGAAGCGATGCTTCTTGGCGTCGGGCAGTTCGGGCAGCGTCGCCTGCATGCGTTCGATCAGCCCGTCTTCGAGCACCAGCGGCAGCAGATCGGGATCGGGGAAGTAGCGATAGTCGTGCGCTTCTTCTTTCGAGCGCATCGAACGCGTGATGCCCTGGCGCGTGTCCCAGAGGCGGGTTTCCTGATCGATCTTGCCGCCGTCTTCGAGAATTTCGACCTGGCGGCGCGCCTCGTATTCGATCGCCGCCATGACGAAGCGGATCGAATTGACGTTCTTGATCTCGCAGCGCGTGCCCAGCGGCGCACCCGGCTTGCGCATCGAGAGATTGACGTCACAGCGCATGGAGCCTTCGTCCATGTTGCCGTCGCAGGTGCCGAGATAGCGCAGGATCGCGCGCAGCTTGCGCACATAGGCGGCGGCTTCGTCGGCCGAGCGCATGTCGGGTTCGCTGACGATTTCCATCAGCGCCACGCCCGAGCGATTCAAATCGACGAAGGTCTTGCGCGGATCCTGGTCGTGCAGCGACTTGCCCGCATCCTGTTCGAGATGCAGGCGCGTGACGCCGATCGACTTGGTGGTGCCGTCGGGCAGATCGATTTCGACCTCGCCCTTGCCCACGATCGGGTGCTGGAACTGCGAGATCTGATAGCCCTGCGGCAGATCGGGATAGAAGTAGTTCTTGCGCTCGAACACCGAGCGCTTGTTGACCTGCGCGTTGAGACCGAGGCCGGTCTTGACCGCCTGTTCGACGACGAAGCCGTTCAGCACCGGCAGCATGCCCGGCATGGCAGCGTCGACGAGCGACACCTGGGTGTTCGGCTCGGCACCGAAATCAGTCGGCGCACCGGAAAACAGTTTCGACTTCGAGGTCACCTGCGCGTGCACCTCGAGCCCGATCACCATTTCCCAGTCGCCGGTCGTGCCGCGGATCAATTCAGCCATCGTTCGGATCCGTTCAAAGAAATCAGGTTACCTCAAGAAGCCAAAAGCGCCGGTTTCGCCGTGAAGCCGGCCGCGTCTTCGATCGCCTGGGCGACACGGAACACGCCGGATTCGTCGAACGGCTTGCCCAGGATCTGCAGGCCCAACGGCAAGCCGTCGTCGCCCAGCCCCGCCGGCACCGAAATGCCCGGCAGGCCCGCGAGCGACGCGGGCACCGTGAACACGTCGTTCAGATACATCGCGATCGGATCATCCATCTTCTCGCCGATCGCGAACGCGCTCGACGGCGCGGTCGGCGTCAGGATGGCGTCGCATTTTTCGAACGCCAGCGTGAAGTCGCGCGCGATCAGCGCGCGCACCTGCTGCGCCTTCAGATAGTAAGCGTCGTAATAGCCGGCCGAGAGCACGTAGGTGCCGATCATGATGCGGCGCTTGACCTCGGCCCCGAAGCCTTCGGCGCGCGAATTCTCGTACAGCTCGGTCAGGGTGGCGCCTTCGCCGCGATGGCCGTAGCGCACGCCGTCATAGCGCGCGAGATTCGACGAACATTCGGCCGGTGCCACGACGTAATAAGTCGGCAGCGCGTATTTCGTGTGCGGCAGGTCGATTTCGACGATCTCGGCACCGGCATCGCGCAGCCACTGCGCGCCCTGGTTCCACACGCGCTCGATTTCCGCCGGCATGCCGTCGATGCGGTACTGGCGCGGAATGCCGATGCGCATGCCGCGTACATTGCCGACGCAGTCCTTGACCCAATCCGGCACCGGCATGTCGACCGAGGTCGAATCCTTGCGATCGAAGCCCGACATCGAACGCAGCAGGATGGCCGTGTCCTTGACGGTGCGCGCGAACGGACCCGCCTGATCGAGCGACGAGGCGAACGCGATCGTGCCCCAGCGCGAGCAGCGCCCGTACGTCGGCTTGATGCCGACGATGCCGCAGAACGCGGCGGGCTGGCGGATCGAGCCGCCGGTGTCGGTACCGGTCGCACCGAGCGCCATGCGCGCAGCCACGGCGGACGCCGAACCACCCGACGAACCGCCCGGCACCAGCTTCGCGTTCGAACCCGGGCGGCGCCACGGATTTTCGACCGGGCCATAGGCGCTGGTCATGTTGGATGAGCCCATCGCGAACTCGTCCATGTTCAACTTGCCCAGCATCACCGCGCCGTCGCGCCACAGATTGGCAGTGACGGTGGATTCATAGGTGGGCACGAAGTTTTCGAGCATCCTCGAACCCGCCGTCGTTTCGACGCCCTTGGTGCAGAACAGATCCTTGATGCCGAGCGGAATGCCGTCGAGCGGGCCCGCCTGGCCTTGGGCACGGCGCGCATCGCTGGCGCGCGCTTCGCCGAGCGCGCGTTCGGGCGTCTCGACCAGATAGGCGTTCAGCGAACGATGCCGCGCCATCTGTTCGAGATGCGCTTCGGTCAGCTCGACGGCGGAAATGTCTTTCCTGGCGAGGCGGTCGAGCGCGTCGGCAAGAGTCAGGTCAACAGCGCTCACTCGACCACCTTCGGCACGACATAGAAACCGGCGACGGATTCCGGCGCGTTCGCCAGCACGTCCTCGCGCGTATTCTCGAGCACGACCACATCGGGCCGCAGACGCTGCGTCATCGGCGCGACGCTGGTCATCGGCTCGACGCCCTTGGTATCGACCTCCCCAAGTTGCTCGATCCAGCCGAGCACATGGTTGAGCTCCTGGGCCAGATGGGTCTGTTCGTCGGCGCCGACCCGGATCCGCGCGAGACGCGCGATCTTGGCGACCGTGGATGTGTCGAGGGACATGATGAAAAACGCATGTCGGAAAAGGGAAGCCGGCTTGGTATCAGGAGCGATGATCCTCCGCAACCTGGCCGACCTCCTCCCGCATTTGCCCCCGCGCGGGCGCCTGCTCGGGCTGGATGTCGGTGAAACCACCATCGGGCTCGCCGTATCGGATCCCGATCTCAAGCTCGCGACGCCGGTCGACACGATCCGCCGCACCAAATTCGCCGCCGACATGGAAGCGCTGGATAAAGTCGTCAAATCCCGCGGCGCCGGCGGGCTGGTGGTCGGATTCCCGTTGAACATGGACGGAACCCAGGGGCCGCGCGCGCAGTCGGTGCGGCATTTTGCGGACGCGATGGCCAAACGGTCGCCGAACCTGCCCATCGTGCTGTGGGATGAGCGCATGTCGACGCAGGCGGTGCAGCGCTTTCTGATCACGCAGGCCGACCTCAGCCGGGCCAAGCGGGCGAGGTCCGTGGACAAGATGGCCGCCGCCTATATTCTCCAGGGCGCTCTCGACTGGCTGACAGCAAGCAAGAGGGACCTGACCCCATGAATGATGTGGATTTGGCGGAGTCACAGCTCCGCAGCCTGATGCGCGACCCCGACATGACGCGGCGCGGCTTTGCCGTCGCCTCGCTCGCCACCGGATTCGCCATGGCCGTTCGGCCGGTTTCGGCCCAGACCATCACCACCGACGCGACCGGCCTCGTCGCGGGCGAGGTGAAGGTTCCGGTCGCCGACGGCACCATCCCCGCCTATCGGTCGCACCCTGCGACCGGCTCGAACTGGCCCACCATCCTGGTGGTCCAGGAAATCTTCGGCGTGCACGAGCACATCAAGGATCTGACCCGGCGACTGGCCAAGGCGGGCTACTACGCCATCGCGCCGGAACTCTATGCGCGCCAGGGCGACGCATCGAAATACACCGACATTCCGACGCTCTATCAGGAAGTCGTCTCGAAAGTGCCGGACGGCCAGGTCGTGTCGGATCTCGATCGCGCCGTCGCCTTCGCCAAATCCGAGAAGGCCGACACGGCCAAGCTCGGCATCACCGGCTTTTGCTGGGGTGGTCGCCAGGTCTGGCTCTACACCGCGCATAATCCGGCGGTGAAAGCGGGCGCCGCCTGGTACGGCCAGCTCGCGCCGAGCGGCGACCGTCCGCCGCCCGCCGGAATCGTCAATCCGGTCGACGTCGCCGACAAGATCAAAGGTCGCGTGATCGGATTCTATGGCGCTGCCGACCAGGGCATTCCGCAAAGCAGCGTGGAAGCCATGCGCGAAGCGCTGAAGAAGGCCGGTGACACCAAGACGAAGATCGAGGTCTATCCGGATACGCCACACGGCTTCAACGCCGACTACCGTCCGAGCTACCGGCCGGAGCAGGCGAAGGATGCGTGGGCGAAGATGCTCGCCTGGTTCAAACAAAATGGTGTCTAGCTGATGCGTGCTATTCGTCTTCATGGTTTCGGCGGCGTCGACCAGCTCAAGCTGGACGACGTCCCTGTCCCCGCGCCCGGTCCGGGCGAAGTCCGAATCAAAGTCGGCGCGGCTGCGGTCAATCCGATCGACTGGAAGATCCGCAAGGGGTCGATCCCCGGCCTGAACGTGACGCTGCCTTTCACGCCCGGCTGTGAAGGCGTCGGCACGATCAGCGCGCTGGGCGACGGCGTGAAAGATTATCAGCTCGGCCAGCGCGTCTGGGGCTTCGCGGATGTGACGCGCTCGGGCTGGTACGCCGAAGAAGTCGTCATGCCGGTCGACAACATCTCGATCGCGCCGCCCAAGCTCGACGATGCGCAGGCAGCGTCGATGCCGGTCGGCGCGGTGACGGCGCGAGAGGCCTTCGAGCGCGCCAATCTGCAGGCGGCAGAGCGCGTGCTGGTGATCGGCGGCGCCGGCAGCATCGGTTCGCTCGCCATCCAGGTGGCGCGCAACATGTCCGCCTGGGTCTATGCGACCGCGTCGGGACGCAATCAGGAGTTCCTGCTCGAGATCGGCGCGAACAGAGCGCTCGATTACGAAAAAGACGACATTGCCGCAGCGACCAAATTCGGAGTCGAGGAAGGCGTCGACGTCGTGTTCGACGCGGTTGGCGGTGCTGCCGCCGAGGCGGGATACGCGGCGCTGAAGGAAGGCGGCCGGTTCGTCTCGATCGTGGCGCCGCCGGATGAGGCAAAGCTTGCCGCACGCAAGGCGACCGGCTTCATGCATCGCGGCAAGTCCGACGCGTTCCAGCTCATCCAGGCGACGTCGCTGGCGGAATTCCAGATCCTGCGCCCGAACGTGGCCGAGATCCTTCGGCTCGGCGACGCGGCGCGCGCCCAGGCGATGAGCGAGAGCGGTCACGTGCGCGGCAAGCTGATCCTGATCCCGTGAACGACGCGCCGCTACGCCGCGCTTTTCCGCATCGGCATCTGCTCGGCATCGAAGGCCTCTCGGCGGCGGACGTCACCGCCGTTCTCGACGTCGCCGATTCGTATGTCGAGCAGAACCGCCGCGCTGACAAACGTTCGGCGCATCTGCGCGGCCGCACCATCGTCAATCTGTTCTTCGAGGATTCGACGCGCACCCGCACCTCGTTCGAGCTGGCGGGCAAGCGGCTCGGCGGCGACGTCATCAACATGTCGGTGGCGACGTCGAGCGTGAAGAAGGGCGAGACGCTGATCGACACGGCGATGACGCTGAACGCGATGCATCCCGACGTGCTGATCGTGCGCCATCAGGAATCGGGGGCCGCCATGCTGTTGTCGACCAAGGTCGACGCGGCGGTGATCAATGCCGGCGACGGCACCCACGAACATCCGACCCAGGCGCTGCTCGACGCCTTGACCATCCGCCGGCGCAAGGGGCGGCTCGAAGGCCTCACCGTCGCGATCTGCGGCGACATCCTGCACAGCAGGGTCGCACGCTCGAACATCCTGCTGCTGACCACGATGGGCGCAAAAGTTCGCGTGGTCGGGCCGCCGACCTTGGTTCCTTCGGGGATCGAGAAGCTCGGCGCGTCGGTCTTCCACGACATGCGATCGGGGCTCGACGGAGTCGACATCGTCATGATGCTGCGGCTGCAGGTCGAGCGCATGTCGGGACGCTTCGTGCCCAGCCCACGCGAATATTTCCGCTTCTTCGGTCTGACGCGCGAAGCGCTGGCGATGGCCAGCCCCGACGCGCTGATCATGCACCCGGGACCGATGAATCGCGGCGTCGAGATCGACAGCGAAGTCGCCGACGATGTCGGCCGCTCGATGATCCTCGACCAGGTCGAAATGGGCGTTGCGGTGCGCATGGCGGTGCTCGACCTGCTGTGCCCGCCGATTACGGGTGGCAACTGATGCAGTTGGTGCGGTTACCGCCGGTGAATGGCTCCAACGCTCGGAACGCCGAATGACGCTCGCTTTCACCAACGCCCGCATCCTCGATCCGGCGAGCAATCTCGACGCGGTCGGCACGATCGTCATTCACGGCGAGACCATCGTCGCGTTCGGGCCCGACGCGCGGGTCCCGGACGGCGCCGACATCATCGACTGCAACGGCGCCTGTCTCGCGCCCGGCCTGGTCGATCTGCGCGTCACGATCGGCGAGCCGGGTTTCGAGGAAAAGGAAACCATCGCCAGCGCCTCGCGCGCCGCTGCTGCCGGCGGCGTCACCGCGATGGCAATGCTGCCCAACACCGACCCGGTCATCGACGACGTGGCCGGCCTGGAATTCGTCGCGCGCCGTGCGCGCGAAGTGAAACAGGTCAAGATGTTCGCCTACGGCGCCGCGACGCGCGATTGCGCCGGCAACGAACTCGCCGATCTGGGCCTGCTTGCGGAAGCCGGCGCGGTCGCCTTCACCGATGGTTCGCGGTGCATCGCCGATGCGCAGTTGATGCGCCGCGCGCTCGCCTATGCGCGGCCTTTCGGCCGCCCGATCGTGCAGCATCCGGAAGAGCCGCGCCTCGCCGAAGGCGGGCAGGTGAATGAAGGCGAGATCGCGACGCGGCTCGGCCTCGCCGGCATTCCGGCCTGCGCCGAATCGATCCTGCTGGCGCGCGATCTGCGCCTCGTCGAGCTGACCCGCGGCCGCTATCACGCCGCGCACGTCTCGACCGCCGAGGGCGTGGCGCTGTTGCGCGACGCCAAGCGCCGCGGTCTCGACGTCACCGCCGACACCGCACCGCCCTACTTCCTGCTGACCGAGCGCGACATCGGCGACTGGCGCACCTTCGCGAAATTGTCGCCGCCCCTGCGCAGCGACGAGGACCGCAAGGCCGTAGCCGCCGGCATTGCCGACGGCACCATCGACGCCATCGCGTCCGATCATCAGCCGCAGTCGCAGGACTGGAAGCGCCTGCCCTTCGCGCAGGCGGCGCCGGGCGCGGCCGGGCTCGACACGCTGCTGCCGCTGTCGCTGGCGCTGGTGCATGACAAGGTGCTGCCGCTGCTGGAAGCGCTGCGCCGACTGACCCAGGCGCCCGCCGACATTCTCGGCCTGAAGGAGCTCGGACGGCTCGCAGTCGGCGGTCCTGCCGACCTCGTCCTGTTCGATCCCGATCTGCGCTGGACGATCGACGCGGATTCCTTCCACTCCAAGTCGAAAAATTCGCCGTTTGACGGCTATGCGGTGCGGGGCCGGGTTTTGCGTACCATCGTCGACGGCCGTACCGTCTTTCATGCCCCTACCTGACAAGATCGCCCAGATGAGTGCTGAACCGCTGGATTTCTATTTCGACTATTCCTCACCGGCCGGGTACGTCGCCTCGACCCGCATCGACGCGATCGCGGCCGCCTATGGGCGCGGCGTCACCTGGCGTCCGGTCCTGCTGGGCCCGATCTTCAAAGTGACCGGCTCGGCGCCGCTGCTGAGCGTTCCGCTCAAAGGCAAATACGCCAAACACGATTTCATGCGCACCGCGCGCCTCAACGGCGTCGAGATGCGCTTCCCGTCGAGCTTCCCCTTCTCCAGCGTCGCTGCGGCCCGCGCGCATTACTGGCTCAGCGATCACGATCCGCGCGCTGCGGTGCGCTTCACCCAGGCGATCCTGCATGCGGTGTGGGTCGAAGATCGCGACATTGCAGCGATCTCGACCGTGCTCGCGATCGCAGGTTCGCTGGGCCATGACGAAGCCGAGCTGGAAGCGGCGCTGTCGAGCCAGCCGGTCAAGGACCGGCTGAAAAGCGAAGTCGACGAGGCCATGGCGCGCGGCGTGTTCGGTTCGCCCTATGTCATCGTCGATGGCGAACCGTTCTGGGGCGCCGACCGGCTCGACCAGGTCGAAAAGTGGCTGAAGACGGGCGGCTGGTGACGCTGGCACGCGCTCATTCGTGTCCCCTCGCCCTCGGGGAGAGGGCATTCAGCGCATGACGCTCGCCCTCGCCGTCATCGCCGGCTATCTGCTGGGTTCGATTCCGTTCGGCCTGGTGCTGACGCGCATCGCCGGCTACGGCGATCTGCGCACCATCGGCAGCGGCAATATCGGCGCGACCAACGTGCTGCGCACCGGCAACAAGCCGCTGGCCGCCGCGACCTTGATCCTCGACGCGGGCAAAGGTGCGATCGCGGTCCTGCTCGCCCGCACGCTCGCGCCCGACGAGCCCAGCATCGCGATCGCGGCCGCCGCGGGCGCGCTGGCGGGACATCTTTATCCGGTGTGGCTGCGCTTTCGCGGCGGCAAGGGCGTCGCGACGACGCTCGGCACGATGCTGGCGCTCGAATGGCGCATCGGCGTCGCCGCGTGCGTCGCCTGGCTGGTCACGGCGCTGTTGTTCCGGATCTCATCGCTGGCGGCTTTGGTGGCGATGCTGATCCTGCCGCTCGCGGCCTGGGGACTCGGTGACCGCGCGCTGACCTGGTTCGCGATCGCGGTCGCCGCGGTTGTGTGGGGCAAGCATGCAGCGAATCTGCAACGGCTCGCCGCCGGCACCGAGCCCAAGATCGGTGGCAAGCGCGCATGACGCTACGCACCTTGGGCGACGACGAACGTCTCGACTGGATACGGCTCGCACGCAGCGAAAATGTCGGCCCGGTCGCGTTCTTCCAGCTGTTGCGGCGCGCGCAAGGCGACATCAACGGCGCGCTGGAGCTGCTGCCCGAACTGGCGCAGCGCGGCGGACGCAACGGCTCGCTGCGCATCCCGACGCGCGCCGAGGCAGCGCGCGAGATCGAGGCTTTGCAGCGTCTCGGCGCAACCGCCATCTGCGCCTGTGAGCCGAGCTACCCGCGCAGCCTTGCCGCCATCCACGATCCGCCGCCGGTCCTGACGGCCGGACGCAACACCGAGCTGCTGCTGCGTCCCGCCGTCGCCATCGTCGGTGCGCGCAACGCCTCGACCAACGGCCGGCGCATCGCCGACAGGCTGGCGCGCGATCTCACCCGCGCCGGGTGGGTGGTCGTGTCAGGCCTCGCGCGCGGGATCGACTCGGCGGCGCACGAAGCCGCGCTCGATGGCGGCACCGTCGCGGTGGTGGCAGGCGGAATCGACGTCGCCTATCCGCCCGAGAATGCACAGCTGCACGTCGATATCTTCACCCGCGGCTGCATCGCCGCGGAAATGCGCCCCGGAATCGAACCGCATGCGCGGCATTTCCCACGGCGGAACCGGATTGTGGCCGGTCTGGTCCGCGGCCTGGTCGTGGTCGAAGCGGCGCTCCATTCGGGTTCATTGATCTCGGCCCGCTTCGCGCTGGAGCAGGGGCGCGAGGTCTTTGCGGTCCCCGGCTCGCCCCTGGACGCCCGTGCCAGGGGCACCAACGATCTGATTCGTCAGGGTGCCCATCTCACGGAAAGCGCCGAGGATATCGTCCGCGAGCTGGGGCCCTTGGCCGCGGAATTGGCGGAACCTCCGCAGGAACCCTGGGGTTTGGAGGCTGAAGAGGCCTCCGACTCACGCGCGCTCGCGCATGCACGCGAGATTGTGTCCGCACGCTTGTCATCTTCACCGGTCGCGGTTGACGAACTGGTCCGCGATTGCCAATTGTCCGCCCCGCTGGTCAGGATCGTCCTGCTCGAACTCGAGCTGGCCGGCCGGATCGAGCGGCAAGCTGGGCACCGCGTCGCACTCATCTGACGACGGGCGACCGCCCGGAGACCAGATAGGGACGCGCTTGAGCAAGAATGTCGTCATCGTCGAGTCGCCCGCCAAAGCGAAGACGATCAACAAATACCTAGGTGACGAATACATCGTGCTGGCCAGCTATGGCCACGTGCGCGACCTACCCGCGCGCGACGGATCGGTGCGTCCCGACGAAGACTTCGCGATGGATTGGGAGCTCGGCGATCGCGCCGGCCGCAACATCGACGCCATCACCAAGGCGGTCAAAGCCGCCGACCACATCTTCCTCGCGACCGATCCGGATCGCGAAGGCGAAGCGATCTCGTGGCACGTGCAGGAGATCCTGCGGCAGAAGAAGCTGCTCGATTCGCGCGACGTCCAACGCGTCACCTTCAACGAGATCACCAAGCGCGCGGTGCAGGATGCGTTCGCGAATCCGCGTCAGCTCGACCGTCCGCTGATCGACGCCTACCTGGCGCGACGCGCGCTCGACTATCTCGTCGGCTTCACCCTGTCGCCGGTTCTGTGGCGCAAGCTGCCGGGCTCGAAGTCGGCCGGCCGCGTGCAGTCGGTCGCGCTGCGCCTGGTGTGCCAGCGCGAGCAGGAAATCGAGGCGTTCAAGCCGCAGGAATATTGGACGATCGAAATCGAGGCTTCGACCGACAAGGGCACGTTCGTCGCCCGCCTGGTCGAACTCGATGGCAAGAAGCTCGACAAGTTCGCGCTGCCCAACGAAGCGGCCGCGCGCGACGCGGCGCGTCGCATCGAAGCCGGCAATTTCAAAGTCGGTTCGGTCGAGCGCAAACAGCAGCGCCGCAACCCCTACCCGCCTTTCATCACCTCGAGCCTGCAGATGGAGGCGTCGCGCAAGCTCGGCCTCGGCGCCACCAAGACGATGCGCGTCGCGCAGGGTCTGTATGAAGGTGTCGAGATCGGCGGCGAGACGGTCGGCCTGATCACCTATATGCGTACCGACGGCGTGACCCTGTCGGGCGAAGCGATCACCCAGGCGCGCGCGCTGATCGGCAAGGAGCACGGCGACAAATACGTCCCGGCGCAGCCGCGCGTTTATAAGAGTGCAGCCAAGAACGCGCAGGAAGCGCACGAAGCGATCCGTCCGACCGACCTGTCGCGCCGCCCGCAGGACGTGGCGCGCTATCTCGATGCCGACGCCGCGCGTCTCTACGAGCTGATCTGGAAGCGCACCGTCGCGTCGCAGATGGAAAGCGCCGTGTTCGATCAGGTCGCGGTCGAGATTCCGTCGGCCGACGGCAAGGTCGGCCTGCGCGCCACCGGCCAGACCATGGTGTTCGATGGCTTCCTCGCGCTCTATCGCGAAGATCGCGACGATCCGATCGAAGCCGGCGAGGAAGAAGAAAGCCGCCGTCTGCCGCCGATGGAAAAGGGCGATGCGGTCAAGCGCGGCGAGGTCAAACAAGACCAGCATTTCACCCAGCCGCCGCCGCGCTTCAGCGAAGCTTCGCTGGTGAAGCGCCTGGAAGAACTCGGCATCGGCCGGCCGTCGACCTACGCCTCGATCATGCAGGTGCTGCAGGATCGGCAATATGTCACGCTCGACAAGAAACGCTTCCAGCCGACCGATCGCGGCCGGCTCGTCACCGCGTTCCTGGAAAATTTCTTCCCGACCTATGTCGCCTACGACTTCACCGCCGATCTCGAATCCAAGCTCGATTCGATCTCGGCCGGCGAACTCGACTGGAAGAAGCTGCTGCGCGAATTCTGGACCGCCTTCTCGGCGGCCATCGGTGAGACCAAGGACCTCAAGATCAGCGACGTCATCTCGGCGCTCGATCAGGAGTTGGGTCCGCATCTCTTCCCGCAGGTCGACGGCGCGGCGCGCGATCCGCGCGTCTGCCCGACTTGCGGTACCGGCCGCCTGTCGCTGAAACTCGGCAAGTTCGGCGCCTTCGTCGGTTGCTCGAATTATCCCGAGTGCAACTTCACGCGTCCGCTGGTGGTGCCGAACGGCGACGGCAGCAATGGCGACGCCGACCAACCGGCGAGCCGCGAATTGGGGCTCGATCCGACAACGAACCTGATGGTCACGCTGCGCCGTGGCCCGTACGGCTCGTACGTGCAGCTCGGTGAAGCCAACAAGGAAGACAAGAAAGCGCCGAAGCCCAAGCGCGCGTCGCTGCCCAAAGGCCTTCCCGCCGCCGATGTCGATCTTGCAAAAGCGCTGTCGCTGTTGGCGCTGCCGCGTCCGGTCGGGGTCGATCCAAACACCAACGAAGAGATCACCGCCGGCATCGGCCGCTTTGGCCCGTATGTGAAGCGCGGTCCGGTCTACAAGTCGCTGACGGCCGGCGACGACGTGCTGACGGTGGGCATGAACCGCGCCATCGAGCTGCTTGCTGGCGCCGTCGCCAAGGGCGGCGGTCGCGGCCAGCTGCGCGAGTTGGGCCTGCATCCCAGCGACCAGGTGCCGGTGACGCTGCATAGCGGCCGCTACGGCCCGTACGTGAAGCACGGACGCACCATGGCGTCGCTGCCGCGCGGCGCGTCGACCGAGGACGCGACGCTGGAACAGGCGCTGCCGCTGCTCGCCGCCAAAGCCAAGCCCGCCAAGGGCAAGGCGGCGGCGAAGAAGACGGAAGCCAACAAGGAAGCGGCACCGAAAGAAGCCGCGACCAAAAAGACCGCGCCAGCCAAGAAAAGCGCGGCGAAGAAGAGCGCCGCCAAAAAGAGTTCAACGCAAAAGACTGCCGCCAAGAAGGCGGCTGCCAAGAAGGCCAAGCGTTGACGCGCGGGCCCAAGCGCGAAGCTCCGTTTCCCACGCGCGAGGCGATCCTCGCCTTTCTGCGCGATCATGAAGGCCATGTCGGCCGCCGCGAAATCGCGCGCGCCTTCGACATCAAAGGCGAACAGCGCGTCGAGCTGAAAGCGCTGCTGGCGCAGCTCGAGCGCGAAGGCGCGATCGACCGGGGTCGCGGCAAACGCGTCGGCGACAAAGGCGCGATCCAGACCGTCGGCATCGTCGAGATCGTGAAGCTCGACGATGAAGGCGGGCTGCGCGCGCGTCCGATCGAATGGAACGGCGACGGCCCCGCGCCCCTCGCGCGCGTCGCCACTGACCGGCGGCACGGGCTGCCGGCCCTTGGCGTCGGCGATCGCGCGCTGGCCGAGTTGAAGCGGATCGACGGACATCGTTGGTCGGCGAAGATCCTGCGCAAGATCGACCGCGAGGAATCGACCCGCATGGTCGGCGTGTTCGAAACCACGCCCAGGGGCGCGCGGATCCGGCCGACCGACAAGCGCGCGCGACACGATCTGGCCGTGTTGCCCGCGAATACCGGCGGCGCGCAGAACGGCGACATCGTCGTCGCCGAAATCCTGCCCGCGACGCGACTGGGCCTGCGCCAGGGCAAAGTGATCGAGCGTGTCGGCGAAGCGTCGGACGCCCGCGCCATCAGCCTGATCGTCATTCACAGCAAGCAGATTCCAACCGTCTTCTCGGAAGCTTCGTTGGCCCAGGCGAAGGCGGCGGAAGTGCCCGACCTCAGCGGTCGTGAAGATGTGCGTGACATTCCGCTGGTCACGATCGACGGCGCCGATGCGCGCGACTTCGATGACGCGGTGTGGGCGGAACCCGATCCGGATCCGAAGAATCCGGGCGGGTGGCATCTGATCGTCGCGATCGCCGACGTGTCCCACTATGTGCAGCCGGGCTCGCCGCTCGATCGCGACGCGAGTGAGCGCGGCAACTCGGTCTACTTTCCCGATCGCGTCGTGCCGATGCTGCCCGAGCGTCTGTCGAACGGGCTGTGCTCGCTGGTACCGGGCGAACCGCGCGGCTGTCTCGGCTTTCATCTGTGGATCGACGCGCACGGAAATCTGCGCGGGC
This sequence comes from Rhodospirillales bacterium, assembly GCA_028291365.1. Classification (GTDB taxonomy): domain Bacteria; phylum Pseudomonadota; class Alphaproteobacteria; order BOG-932; family Roseiterribacteraceae; genus Roseiterribacter. The sequence continues at coordinate 4,927 of JAQGIE010000055.1, read as the reverse complement.
ACCGGCTGTTCCGCGGCCTGATGCGCTCAGCCGCGCGCCTCACCTACGAGCAGGTCCAGGCGGCGCGCGACGGACGCAGCGACGACGTGACGGGTCCGCTGCTGAAGCCGGTGATCGAGCCGCTCTACGGCGCCTATCGCGCGCTGTCGGACGCACGTGCCAAGCGCGGCACGCTCGAGCTCGAACTCCCCGAACGCAAAGTCGTGCTGGGCGAAGACGGGCGCGTTGCCGAGATCGCGCCGCGCGAACGGCTCGACAGCCACAAGCTGATCGAAGAATTCATGATCACCGCCAACGTCGCCGCGGCGGAAGCGCTCGAAGCCAAGCACGCGCCCTGCGTCTATCGCGTGCACGACGCGCCCGACGCCGCCAAGCTCGACGCGCTGCGCCAGTTCCTGGCCGGCATCGGCGCCGACCTGAAATTGTCGAAGGGGCAAGTGATCCGCCCCAAACACCTGACGCAGCTGCTGCAGCGCGCCGCCGAACGGCCCGAAGCCGAACTGATCAACTCGCTGGTGCTGCGCAGCCAGGCGCAGGCTGCGTACAGCCCGGCCAATATCGGGCATTTCGGCCTGGCGCTGCCGCGCTACGCGCATTTCACCTCGCCGATCCGGCGCTATGCCGATCTGCTGGTGCATCGATCGCTGGTGAAGGCCTATGGGCTCGGGCCCGGCGGGCTGTCGGAGAATGAACGCGAGAAGCTCGAAGAGATCGCGACCCATATTTCCGCCACCGAGCGCACCGCCGCCTCAGCCGAGCGCGACGCGATCGACCGCTACGTCGCCTCGTTCCTGTCCGACCATGTCGGGGCCACGTTCCCCGGCCGCATCAACGGCGTGACCCGGTTCGGTCTGTTCGTGACCCTCGACCAGAGCGGCGCCGACGGGCTGGTGCCGATCCGGACCCTCGAGCCCAACGACCTCTGGATCCATGACGAGCCCCACCACCGGCTGGTCGGACGGCGCTCGGGCCGGGTCTTCCGGCTCGGCGACCGGGTCCTGGCCCGGGTGGTCGAGGCCGACCCGATCGCGGGTTCGACCCTGTTCCGGCTGGTCGACGACCCCGACGCCCCCCGATCCGAGAAGCCGGCGAGCCGCGAGCAGCCGGACCGCCCGTCCCGACCCGGCAATCGCCGCCGCTGACCCGGCAAGATCCGCCGGGTCAGGCCAGCTTACCGATAGGCGCTGGTAACAAGGGATTGCTTTCATTCGGCATGTAACTGGCGTTATTCTTGCGTTGGCGAGGAGAAGCTCGCTGAACGACAGACAGAACGCCCATGTCGATCTCAACCATTCCGCTCTGGCAGGGGCTGCTGAAGAACCAGCAAGCCCAGATGCTCAAGTCGGCCAAGTCGGCCGACGTGAAGGCCGCGGTCGACTATTTTGCCGCCAAGGCGCCCAAGGTCACCAAAGTCGACGACCTGCTGCGCGACCGCAAACTGCTCAACACCGTTCTGACGACCTACGGGCTCGAGAGCGACATCAGCAATATCGGCAAGGTCCGGCAACTGCTGACCCAGGATCCGAGCGATCCGAAGTCGCTGGTCAATCGCCTCGTCGACACTCGCTACCTGCAGTTCGTCAAGGATCTGAGTTTCTTCCAGGGAACGCCGGCGGCGCTCACCGATCCCGCCTACCAGGCGAAGGTACAGCAGACCTATGCGCTGAACGTCTTCGAAAAGAACCTCGGCAACCAGGACTCGTCGGTGCGCGAGGCTGCGTACTTCCTACGCAAGATCGGCGGCGTCACCAGCGTCTATCAGATCCTCGCCGACAACGTGCTGCGCGACGTCGTGACCAAGGCGTTGCACCTGCCCGACCAGTTCGCGATGCTCGATGTCGACAAGCAGGCCAAGCTCCTGTCGCAGCGTCTGAACCTGAAAGACCTGCAGAGTCAGTTCGCGAGCCAGACCGATCTGTACGGCAAAGCTGCCGCGGACCAGATCAACGTCCAGAACGCGACCAAGCTGGTGGGCGCGGCCAGCACCGCCATGACGAGCGTCGTCGGCGAGTTGCAGGCGATCCAGAACGCCTACGCCAATCTCGTCCCGCGTCAGGATCCGACCGGCATCAACGGCGCGAAGATCGCGACCCAGAACACCACCGCACCGCAGCTCGCGGGCGTGCGCGGTCTGATCGATGCGGCGCAAGCGCGGTTGAGCGGGTCCGATACCGACATCGCGCGCCTGAGCCAGCTCGCGACGCTGGCCAGCTCGGCGCCGGACTCGACCACCCTCAGTGCCTATCAAACCGAGTTCGCTGCCACCTCGACCCGGCTGATCCGCAATCTCGATTCGGCAACCTATGTCGACCCGTCGGACGCGACGCAGAAGAACCTGCTCGAATCCAGCCTGTCGATCACGGTGAACACCGCTGGCGGCAGCTTTACCTTCAGCGGCACGGATCTGACGCCGACCGTCCGCGCCCAGCTGCAGTCGGCCCAGTCGGCGTTTGCAGGCCTGACCTACCCGCCTGCCGTGCCCGGCTCGATCGCCACCGATCTCGCCAACGCGCGGACCGGCGCAGCCAACGCCGTCACCGCGGTCGCGCAGCAGACGCAGCTTTATAATCGCGCCATCGTCGCGAGCGATCCGACGATTTCGACCGCCCAGCTCGGCCTCGTCATTCGCGCCGATAATTCCTCGCAAGAGGCGCTTGGCCGGATGAACCAGATCCGGTCGAAATTCGCCGATCTCGGGGCGCTGGTCTCGACCGGTGCCCAATCGACCTTCACCGGCGACCGCACGGCGTTGGACGCGCAGGTTCAGCAGATCAAGGGCGACATCGAGCGGATCATCCAGACGCCGAATGGCGGCAAGGAGAATCTGCTGGTCGCCGGCACGAACTCCTATGGATTGATTTCGGGAACGCTGCTGGAGATCCACGGCGCCGACCTGCTCACCTCGATCCGCGACGCGCTCAAAGACACCAACGTCAAGACCGCGGCGAACGCGCTCGGCGCCAGCAATCTTCTGAAGGGATCGGTTTCGGACGCGTTGTCGCGCGCACAGCAGCAGATCACCAACGAAGCCGGCTATGTGCAGGGGATCGCAGCGAGCGGCGCCTTCGCGACCACAGCCCCAACGCAGCAGCTCACGCTGGCCAGCCAGTCGGCGGTGGATGCGCTGTCGCGCGCGGTTCAGGTCAGCACGCTGCTGGGGCAGCTTCAGATCTTGGCCTCCAGTGCAGCCAGCGGTAGCGCCAGTGCGGCGCTCGACACGCAGGCGACCCAGATCAAGACCAACATCCAGACCTTGATCAACACGCCGGGCACCGCCGGTCTCGACAATCTGCTGCTCGGCCCGAAGACCTACGGCTTCGTCAACGGCACCCAGATCAAGCTTCGCGGACCTGATTTCGCGACCATGGTGAACAGCGCGCTCGCCGGTCTGCATCTCGACACGGTCGGCAATGCGACGACGGCGCTTTCGACCATCAACAACACCATCCTGCCCAACGTCGCGGACGGGAGCGCCACGCTCACCAGCGACGCCGCGACGCTCGACAAGGGGCGCGCCACCTTCGATCCGCGCACCGCGATCGACGACCGGCTGACCCGCTTCAGCCAGCTGCTGCCGAGCATCCTCAACGGCGCGAGCGTCGGTTCCGGCAACCTGCTGACCTCAGTTGCCGACACGCTGATCTTCACCAAGAGCCGGCCCGGCAGTTACGATATCTCGGGTCATGGCGAGTTCGACACGCAGGTGGCGGCGCAGATCCGCGCCGCGATCGCGTCGCTGCGCACCACCGCCGCGGCGCCGACGACGCTGCTTGACCAGGCGTTGACCGCCGCGCTGGGTATCAGCGCGGATCTCCGCGGCGACATCAGCCGGGTCAAGTTCGGGACGGCGGAAATCGACCAGCTGGTGACCGACAAGGGACAATTCGAGTCCGCGCTCGCGGCCAAGCCGTATCAGGGGACCAAGAAGGCGCAGAGCCTGGCCCTGCAATATCTCAGTGTCGCGCAATCAGACACCGCGCAGCTCACGCTTGCCGACATCATGTCAGGCAACACGACCGGCGCGAGCGGCATTCTGAACCTGCTCGCCTGAGCCCTTCCGGGTACGCGCGGCCGGTTACACGCGGTTTGATTCCGTAACGTAACGGTCGTTTTCAAAGGCGGCGTTTCGGGCACACTGCAACAAGTCACGGCTTCGGCGCGCTGCGCGCCGATGATATCCCGGGCCGCTCCGCATTTGCGCGGCGTGCCGGGAGTGTCCGATGTCTTCCCTCGCGATTTCCAGCTGGCAGGGACTTCTCGCCAACCAGCAGAGCCAGCTGGCGCGCAACGCCAAGTCGCCGAGCGTGACGCAGGCGCTGGATTACTTCAATCAGAAGGCGCCGCAGATCACCTCGGTCGATCAGCTGTTCCGCGACCAGAAGCTTCTCAACATCGTTCTCACGAGCTACGGGCTCGAAAGCGAGATGCAGTATCCGGCGCGGCTTCGCACGCTGCTGACGCAGGATCCGAGCAACCAGAGTTCACTGGTCAACCAGCTTGTTGACCCGAGATTTACCAAGCTCGTCGCCGACCTGAGCTTTGCGAACGGTCCGCCAGCCGCGCTGAAGGATCCGACGTTTCAGGCCAAATTCGCGCAGACCTATGCCACCACCGTGTTCGAGAAGAATCTCGGCACCCAGGACCCGGCGCTGCGCGAAGCGGCGTATTTCATGCGCAATATCGGCAACGTCACCGACGTCTACCAGATTCTCAGCGACACCGTGCTTCGCGACGTGACGACCCATGCGCTGCAGCTGCCGGACGGTTTCGGCATGCTCGACATCACGCAGCAAGCCTCGATCCTGACGCAGCGCCTGAACCTCAGCACGCTCCAGAGTTCGCTCGCGGCGAATTCGACGCTGTACCAGAACGCGACCGACGATCAGGGGCAGATCACCAACGCAGCCAACCTGGCCAAGGCGGCGAG
>JAQGIE010000054.1 GCA_028291365.1 Rhodospirillales bacterium | reverse complement strand
TGGTGATCCCGGTGGGACTCGAACCCACGACCCCATGATTAAAAGTCACGTGCTCTACCAGCTGAGCTACGGGATCGACGATTCGGGGGCGGGCGGAACCTAGGGTCCGCGGCCGCCGAGGTCAATTCAAGCCGCGCGCCGCGGCGGCGCGCTCATTCCACAGCGGGGAGCGGCGCATCGCCGCGCCGTAGCGGCATTTCCTCGAGAAACAGCGCCAGAAAGAAGCCGATCACCGCAACCGCGCCGGCACAGGCGAAGGCGGCGCGGAATCCGTCGAGAGCGGCGGTGCGTGTCGCTTCGGCCAGGGGCGCCGCGCTGCCGGCGGCGCGGTCGAGCAGGACCAGCCCGCTTTCACCGCCGGCGCCGGTGCCGAAGGCGACCGAGAACACCGCATAGAGCAAGGCGACGCCGATGGCGCCGCCGAGCGAACGGAAAAAGGAGACCGACGCGGTGGCGCTGCCCAGGTCGCGACGCTCGACCGCGTTCTGCACGATCACCATCGTGGTCGGAAAGGTGAAGCCGATGCCGAGCCCCAGCGCGCCGAGGATCGGCAGCAGGCTCAGCGGGGTCAGGTCGGGCGCGCGCCAGGCGAGCAAGGCCGAACCGAGCGCGCCGAGCGCGAAGCCCAGCATCGGGAAAAATTTGTAGCGGCCGGTCCGGCTGATCCACCAGCCTGCCAGCAGCGATCCCGACACCGAGCCCAGGGTCGCCGGAATCAGCGAGAAGCCCGCCGCCTCGGGATTGAGGCCGCGCGACAGCTGCAGATAGAGCGGCAGCAGCACGGTGAGCCCGGTCAGCGACATGGTGGCAAGCGCGGTGCTTGCGATCGTCACGCGATACGGCGCGATGCGGAACATGCGCGGCGGCAGGATCGGATCGCTCGCAACGCGCTGGCGCTGCACGAAAGCAAGCCACAGCACGACCGCGAGCCCGGCGAGCGATGCGAGTTCGACCGAACGCCAGGCGAGATCGCGGCCGCCCAGCGAGGCGACCAGCAACGTCGCGGTGGTGGCGAGGATCAGCAGCACTGCGCCGACCCAGTCGATGCGGCGCTCGACGCGCACCGTGTGCAGGCGCTTGAGCGCGGCGCGCGCGACCACGACGCAGATCAGGCCGAGCGGCAGGTTGATCCAGAAGATCCACGGCCAGCCCGCGCGTTGCGTCAGCACGCCGCCGAGGATCGGGCCGAGCACGTTCGACGCGGCGAAGGCGCCGCTGATGATGCCCTGGTAGCGGCCGCGATCGCGCGGCGCCACGACGTCGGCGATGGTCGCGTGCGCCATCGCGATCAGACCGCCGCCGCCGACGCCCTGCAGCGCGCGCGCCAGGGCCAGCGTCACGAAGCTGTTGGCCAGCGCGCACAGGATCGATGCGGCGACGAAGATCAGGATCGCGGTCTGCAGCATGGTGCGGCGGCCATACAGGTCCGACAGCCGCCCATAGATCGGCGACGCCGCGGTCGAGGTGATCAGATAGGCGGTGACGATCCAGCCGACATGCTCGAGCGCGTTGGTCTCGCGGCCGATCTGCGGCAGCGCCGTCGCCACGATGGTGGCGTCGAGGCTGGCCAGGAACATGCCCAGGACCGCACCGAAAACCACGATGCGGATTTCACGCGGCGAGAATTGATGGACCGGCGGGCTCATGCGATCCAACCTAGTTGGCGAAACGGCGCGCGTGTCATGCCACTTCCGAATGCGTGGCCATCACGGGCACGCGGGGTGGATACGTCGCCGCAGCCTGCCGCGATCAGCGGCGCCGGATCACTCCGGCGTTTCGGGAGTCTGCGCGAATTTCTCCAGCAGGCGATGCCGCACGCCGGGCGAGACGAACTGGCCGATATCGCCGCCCAACCGGCCGATCTCTTTGACGAAGCGCGACGAGATGAACTGCACGTGCTCGCTCGCCATCAGAAAGATGGTCTCGACCTGCGGGTTCAGGCGCGCATTCATGCCCGCCATCTGGAATTCATATTCGAAGTCCGACACGGCGCGCAGGCCGCGGATCACCACCGTCGCATTCATCGCCACGGCAAAATGCATCAGCAGCGTGTCGAACGGACGGATCTCGACCGAATAGCCGTTCTTGACGATCGGCGTGACGTCGTCCTGCACCATCTCGACCCGCTCCTCGGTCGAGAACATCGGCGACTTTCCCGCGTTGCGCGCGACGCCGACGATCAGGTGATCGACCGTCCGCAGGGCACGCTGGATGATGTCCATGTGCCCTGCGGTGATCGGATCGAACGTCCCCGGATAGACGCCGATCCGCCGCTTGGGGTGGTTCATTGCAGCGGCGTCCCGTCCGGGCCGCCCTCGCTGCCGCCATCTTCGACCACGTCCGGCGTGTCGCCGGACTCGAGCTCGACTTCGACTTCGTCGCCGTTGGTCTCTTCGAGATGCGCGACCGAGACGACGTGCTCGTCCGGCGCGACGCGGAACAAGGTGACGCCCATCGTGCGGCGGCCCGCGACGCGAACGTCGTGCAGCGGCATGCGGATGATCTGGCCGCCGTCGGTGACCAGCATGACCTGATCCTTCTCGCCCGCCGGGAAGGTCGCGACGACGGCGCGTGACTTCTCGCCGAAGCGCATGTTCTCGATGCCCTGCCCGCCCCGTCCGGTGACGCGATACTCGTAGGCCGAGGTGCGCTTGCCGAAACCGCGATCGGTGACGGTCAGCAGGAACTCCTCGTTCGCCTGCAGCTCGGCGAAACGTTCGGGCGACAGGCTCGCCTCGCCCACCGCGCCTTCTTCGTCGTCGCCCGCCGGCTCGTCGATCACGATCTCGTCACCGCGGGCGCGGCGCAGCGCGCTGGCGGCCTTGAGATAGGCGGCCCGTTCATCGGGCGGCGCGTCGACATGGCGAAGCACGGACATTGAAATGACTTCATCGCCCTTGCCCAGCTTGACGCCACGCACGCCGGTCGAGGTGCGGCCGCTGAAGACGCGCACTTCCGGGACTTCGAAGCGGATGCAGCGGCCGGTGCGCGTCGCCAGCAGCACGTCGTTGTCGTCGCTGCAGGTGCGCACTTCGATCAGCCGCTCACCCTCTTCGAGCTTCATCGCGATGAGGCCGTTCGAACGGATGTTCTGGAAGTCGCTGAGACGGTTGCGTCGAACCGTGCCCATCGAGGTCGCGAACATGACGAACAGGTTGGCCCAGCTGGCCTCGTCCTCGGGCAGCGGCATCACCGCCGAGATCCCCTCGCCCTGGCTGAGCGGCAGCAGATTGACGAAGGCCTTGCCGCGGCTTTGCGGCGAGCCCAGCGGCAGCTGCCAGACTTTGAGTTTGTAGACATAGCCGCGCGTCGTGAAGAACAGCATCGGCGTATGCGTGTTGGCCGCGTACAGGCCGGCGACGAAATCCTCTTCCTTGGTCGCCATGCCGCTGCGGCCCTTGCCGCCGCGCTTCTGCGCGCGATAGGCGGCGAGCGGCGTGCGCTTGACGTAGCCGCCGTGGCTCACCGTCACGACCATGTCTTCGCGCTGGATCAGCGCTTCGATGTCCTGCTCGAACTCGTTCTCGACCAGCTCGGTGCGGCGCGGCGTGCCGAACTGTTCTTTGGCTTCGAGCAACTCGGCGCGCAGGATGCCGATCAGCTTGTCGCGGTTGGACAGGATCTCGAGAAACTCGGCGATGCGGTCGACCACTTCCTGCAGCTCGTTGGCGATCTTTTCGCGCTCGAGGCCGGTCAGGCGCTGCAGGCGCAGTTCCAGGATCGCCTTGGCCTGTTCTTCCGACAGGCGGTAGGTGCCGCCTTCTTCGACGCCGCGGCCAGGCTCGTCGATCAGCTCGATCAGCGGACCGATATCCCTCACCGGCCAGCTGCGCGCGAGCATCGCTTCGCGCGCGGCGGCGGGATCGGGCGCGCGCCGGATGGTCTCGATCATCTCGTCGATATTGGCGACGGCGAGCGCGAGGCCGACCAGGATATGCGCGCGGGCGCGCGCCTGGGAGAGCTCGAACACGGTGCGGCGCGTGATGACTTCTTCGCGGAACTCGACGAACGCCTTGATGATGTCCTTCAGGTTCAGCATGCGCGGGCGGCCGTGATCGAGCGCCAGCATGTTGACGCCGAACGAGGTCTGCAGCGGCGTGTGCTTGAACAGATTGTTCAGCACCACGTCGGCGACTGCGTCGCGCTTGAGCTCGATCACCACGCGCACGCCGTCGCGGTCGCTCTCGTCGCGCAGCTCGGAGATGCCTTCGACGATCTTCAGATTGACCACTTCGGCGATGCGCTCGACCAGGCGCGACTTGTTCACCTGGAACGGAATCTCGGTGACGATGATCGCTTCGCGGTCCTTGCGGATCTCTTCGATCGACGTGCGCGAGCGGATCACCACCGAGCCGTGCCCGGTATGCAGCGCCGAACGCACGCCCGCCTTGCCGATGATCAGACCACCGGTCGGGAAGTCGGGCGCCGGGATCACCGTCATCAGCTGGTCGATGCCGACCGTGCGGTCATCGAGGAACATGCAGCACGCATCGACGACTTCGCCGAGATTGTGCGTCGGGATGTTGGTCGCCATGCCGACGGCGATGCCGCCGGCCCCGTTCACCAGCAGGTTGGGATAGCGCGCCGGAAGAACCAGCGGCTCTTGCATCGTGTCGTCATAGTTGGGCCCGAAGGCGACCGTGTCTTTGTCGAGGTCTTCGAGCAGAGCTTCGGCGCTCTTGCCGAGGCGCGCTTCGGTGTAGCGCATCGCCGCCGGTGGATCGCCGTCCATCGAGCCGAAATTGCCCTGCCCGTCGATCAAGGGCAGGCGCATCGAGAAATCCTGCGCCATGCGGACCATGGCGTCGTAGATCGCGCTGTCGCCGTGCGGATGATACTTGCCCATCACGTCGCCGACGATGCGGGCGGACTTCTTGTAGGATTTCGAGCTGTCGTACCCGCCTTCGCGCATCGCGTGCAGAATCCGGCGATGCACCGGTTTGAGCCCGTCGCGAACGTCGGGCAGCGCGCGCGCCACGATCACGCTCATCGCGTAATCGAGGTACGAGCGTTTCATCTCGTCTTCGATCGCGATCGGCTGAATGTCGAACTGGGGAGCGCCGCTTTTTCCGGGGCCGTCGCTGGGCGGGCCGCCGGCATTGTTCTGGTCGGTCAAGTCGTATCCGGGAAAGCTGAGGAAACCGCCATGGATCTAGCACCAAAGTGGCGGAAGCCAAGGAATTTCGTGACGGAGCGTGACCCACGGCTCCCACCATCCAAATGCGTGACGATCGCCGTCTGGAGGCGTGGCGCCGGCGGTGCGAGCGTGCCGGCGTCGATGTAGGCGATTCGTCGCGGCACCGACCCGAAAGCGGACCCTTTTCCGCCCTCGGCCACGCCTTTCCGATGGAGTGCGTCAATGCGCACACGATTCATCCTGACCGCCGCGACCTTGCTCGCCGCGCCGCTGGCGCTGGCGCAGACCCCGGAAGCGCCGCCGACGCCCCCGGCGCCGGCCGCGCCGCAGATCGAAATCACGCCGCTGCCCGAGCCGAAAAGCTTCGACTCGCGCAGCGATGCGCCCAGCAGCGTCCGGCGCGAGGCGCAGGAGATCCGGCGTGCTGCCCGCGAAGCGGCGCGCGAAGCCGAACGCGAGGCGCGTGACGCGCAGCGCGAGGCGCACGACCAGCTGCACGACCTCGGCGACCGGATCCGCGAGCGGGTTGATCGCGTCATGGTCGCCCACGCGGCGCCGCCGCTGCCGCCGCTGCCGCCCATTCCCGATCTCGGCGCGGCGATGCATGCGCGCTTCAAGGATGTCGACAAGCAGCTATCGCCCGACGATGCGCGCCGCATCGTCGACGGCGCCATCGCTTTCAAGGGCAACAAGCGGCTCAAAGTCGGCAACGCCGTCGCCGATGGCGACGAGTGGGCCAGGGTCGAAGTGCGCACCGTCGATGACTCGCTGGTCGATACGGTGCGCGTGAACCGCAAGACCGGGCTGATGGAGCGCGCGCCCTCCGATCAGGTCGGGGGCAGGCAATGAGCGAGATGTTGGATCCGTCGCCGACGGTGATCTGGTTTCCCAGCCTCGCGACGGCCCAGCCCGACAGCAACGGCACCAGCCACGGCAGCTGCGACGAGCACCACGGCAAGGCGCGCCACCCGCACGCCAAGCGCCCCGACCGCACGCGCCGCGCCGAAGACGAACGCGCGCGGCTGATCCGGCTGATCGGCTGATCGGCTGATCGGCGCGCAGAAAATCAGCGCCGCGCCGAGTCGGGCGACCTGGCGCGGCGTTTTTCTGCTTCCGGGGTGCTGTCGAACGCGATCGCTGCTTGCGCGCAGCATGCGGCGAAACAAGGCGGCGCTGCCGAAACGGCAGCGCCGCCTGTTCATCAGAACGGAACGTCGTCGTTGAGATCGGCGGCCCAGTCGGGTTCGCCCTTACCGCCGCCGCCGCCGCTGCTGCCGCCACGGCCACCACCGCCGCCACTACCGCCGCTGCGATAGCCGCCTTCGTCGGGGCTGCTGAATCCAGCCGCCGCACCGCCGCTGTCACCGCGCGAGTCGAGCAGAGTCAGTTCGCCACGGAACTGCCGCAGCACGATCTCGGTCGTGTATTTCTCGGCGCCGTCTTTGTCCTGGTATTTGCGCGTCTCGAGCTGGCCCTCGATATAGACCTTCGAACCTTTCTTCAGGTAGCGCTCGGCCACCGAAATCAGGTTCTCGTTGAACAGCACGACGCGGTGCCATTCGGTCTTCTCTTTGCGCTCGCCGCTCTGCTTGTCCTTCCAGGACTCCGACGTCGCCAGCGACAGGTTGCAGACCTTGCCGCCATTCTGCATCGACCGGACGTCGGGATCGCGCCCCAGATTGCCGATCAAAATCACCTTGTTCACCGAACCTGCCACTTCACCCTCGCTTCCGTGCCTGGAGCCTGATCCACCGGACCACGCCCTCTCGTTTTAGTTATGTTCTCGATCTGTTCTCGAAAAGCAAGTTCTTTCTAGCAGAGCCCGCTGCGCCCTGCACCTGCTCCCGCGTCCGGTTTCAATCCTGGCCTAGCCCTGCACTTTGCAGGCGTTGCCCGAGCAGGTGGTGCGTTCGACCGCGCAGCCGCTGGCGTTGAGCTGGACCTTGGTCTTCACGATCGCCTCGCCGCCGTTATGGACGAGCACGATGTCCTGAGTCGGCGATTTGACCTCGCAGGCCAGCGCGCTGATGAAGCCCTGGATGTTGATATAGAGCGGGAAGGTCGAACCGGCCGGGATGGTCTGTTCGCTCTTGTCGTCCTTGATGTCGATGATCGCGACTTTGGCTTGCTTGGTGTTGCCGCGCAGGACCGTCGACTTGGTCGCATTCTCGTTGGGGCTGTTGGCGATTTCCGCCCGGTCGATGTTGTTGGCGCTGAACTCGACCCAGACCTCGGCCTTGCCGGCAAAGGCCGGTGAAGCGGCGAGACAGGCGGCGAGCGCGAGCGGAATTGTGCGGAACATGCTGGCCAAGCGGATCCTCCCTGTGCGGCGCCGTTCCATGATGTCGGCGCTCTGGCTCGATCAGATCGGAGGCGCGGCAAAAAGGAAAGCGACCGGCGCAGGAGGCCTGGCCGGTCGCCCTCGTCGGAGGGATCCCAAAGGAGACAGAGATCCCTCCGGTTCAGTCTCGTTTCTGCCCCGGCGCCATGCCTGCCGCAGGGGCCGGTTCGTGGCGGGTGCGGGGCTTTCCCGGCGGGACTTCGCTCGGCATCGGCTGCGCGGCCAGCAACAGCGCCAGGGACAGAAGATCGGGGGTCGTGCGTTCGTCGCGCATCGCCAGGCCCTCCTCAGCGACGCTTGCGGGCGGCGGCCAAACCGCCAAGACCGGGGGCGACGAGCGTGGTGGAGGCGATGATCTTGAGCATGGACCGAGTTCCTTGCGCCGAAGGAGGTGACGCCCTCGCCTACGCAACGATCGTGCCGGAGCGGACTTTCAAACTGTTATTTGGTTAACAGTCGCGAACTGTAAGAACCGTCAACGGTCTTGAACGGACTCGCCCGTTCTTAGTACGTTCACGGTCGCGAAGCCTCGCCGCGGGCCACCTGCATCGCCATATACGAGGCCCCGTTCCGCGCCGTTGCGGCTCAGGGCTCTCCGCACAGGACCGACTTCAGACATGACCGCCAAGACGATCAGCATTCGCGGCGCGCGCGAGCACAATTTGAAGAACGTGAACGTGGAATTGCCGCGTGACTCGCTGGTGGTGATCACCGGCCTGTCGGGCTCGGGCAAATCCTCGCTCGCCTTCGACACGATCTACGCCGAAGGCCAGCGCCGCTATGTCGAGTCCCTGAGCGCCTATGCACGTCAGTTCCTCGAACTGATGCAGAAGCCCGACGTCGATCACATTGACGGCCTGTCGCCGGCGATTTCGATCGAGCAGAAGACCACCAGCCGCAATCCGCGCTCGACCGTCGCGACCGTCACCGAGATCTGGGACTATATGCGCCTGCTATGGGCGCGCGTCGGCGTGCCCTACTCGCCCGCGACCGGCCTGCCGATCGAAAGCCAGACCGTGTCGCAGATGGTCGATCGCGTGCAGGCGATGAAAGACGGCGTGCGCCTCTATCTGCTGGCGCCGATCGTTCGCGGCCGCAAGGGCGAGTACAAGAAAGAGCTGCTCGAGCTGCGCAAGCGCGGCTATCAGCGCGTCAAGATCGACGGCACGCTGTACGAGATCGACGAAGCGCCGACGCTCAACAAGAAGCTCAAGCACGACATCGAAGTCGTGGTCGACCGTCTGGTCGTGAAAAAGGACGGTCTCGGCAACCGCCTCGCCGACTCGATCGAGAAGGCGCTCGACCTCGCCGACGGAATCGCCATCGCCGAAGACGCCGACAGCGGCGAGCGCACCATCTTCTCGGCCAAATTCGCCTGCCCGGTTTCCGGCTTCACGATCGAAGAGATCGAACCGCGCCTGTTCAGCTTCAACAGCCCGCACGGTGCCTGCCCGGTGTGCGACGGGCTGGGCGTGAAGATCATCATGGATCCCGAGCTGGTGGTGCCCGACGGCACGCTGTCGCTGCGCGACGGCGCCATCGCGCCGTGGGCTTCGTCGTCGTCGCAATATTACACGCAGACGCTCGACTCGATCGCGCGCCACTACAAAGTGTCGACCACCAAAGCGTGGGACGAGCTGCCGCAAAAAGTGCGCGACACGATCCTCTACGGGTCGGACGACGAAGACATCACGATGCGCTACGACGACGGTCTGCGCAGCTACGACACCAAGAAGCCGTTCGAAGGCGTCATTCCCAATCTCGAGCGCCGCTTCCGCGAAACCGACAGCGCCTGGATCCGCGAAGAGCTGTCGCGCTTTCAGGGTGAAGAGACCTGCGAAGCCTGCACCGGCTTTCGTCTCAAGCCGGCGGCGCTCGCGGTCAAGATCGACGCCAGGCATATCGGCGAAGTCGCCAAGCTTTCGATCGCCGACGCCGCGACCTGGTTCGCCAAGCTGCCGACAGCGCTGACGCCGCAGCGGCGCGAGATCGCCGCGCGCATTCTGAAAGAGATCGACGAGCGGCTCGGCTTTCTCAACGCGGTCGGTCTCGAATATCTGACGCTCGACCGCAAGAGCGGCACCTTGTCGGGCGGCGAAAGCCAGCGCATCCGCCTGGCGTCGCAGATCGGTTCGGGCCTCACCGGCGTGCTGTACGTGCTCGACGAGCCTTCGATCGGCCTGCATCAGCGCGACAATGACCGGCTGCTCGGCACGCTGCGGCGGCTGCGCGATCTCGGCAACACGGTGATCGTGGTCGAGCATGACGAGGATGCGATCCGCAGCGCCGATTATCTGCTCGACATGGGTCCGGGCGCGGGCCAGCACGGCGGCCACGTCGTGGCCCAGGGCACGCCGGCGCAGGTGATGCAGAACATGGCGTCGATCACGGCGCAGTACCTGACCGGCATGAAGCGCATTCCGGTGCCGCGCATGCGCCGCAAGGGCCACAAGAACCAGTTCCTCGAACTGACCGGTGCGACCGGCAACAATCTCAAGGAAGTCGGGATCAAGGTCCCGCTCGGCACGTTCAGCTGCGTCACCGGCGTGTCGGGCGGCGGCAAGTCCACGCTCGTCGTCGACACGCTGTACAAGGCGGTGGCGAAGAAGCTGATGAAGGCGCGCGAACATCCGGCGCCGTACAAGACGCTCAAGGGCATCGAGCTGCTCGACAAGGTCATCGACATCGACCAGTCGCCGATCGGGCGCACGCCGCGTTCCAATCCCGCGACCTATACCGGTGCCTTCACGCCGATGCGCGAATGGTTCGCCGGCCTGCCCGAAGCCAAGGCGCGCGGCTACGGTCCGGGCCGCTTCTCGTTCAACGTCAAAGGCGGGCGTTGCGAGAATTGCAGCGGCGACGGCGTGCTCAAGGTCGAGATGCACTTCCTGCCCGACGTCTACGTCACCTGCGACGTCTGCAAGGGCAAGCGCTACAACCGCGAAACGCTGGAAGTGCTGTTCCGCGACAAGTCGATCGCCGACGTGCTCGACATGACGGTCGAGGAAGGCGTCGAACTGTTCAAGGCGGTGCCGTCGATCCGCGACAAGCTGAAGACGCTGCAGCAAGTCGGGCTCGACTACATTCATATCGGCCAGGCCGCGACGACGCTGTCGGGCGGTGAAGCGCAACGCGTGAAGCTGGCCAAGGAATTGTCGCGACGCGCCACGGGCAAGACGCTCTACATTCTCGACGAGCCGACCACCGGGCTGCATTTCGAGGACATCCGCAAACTCTTGGAGGTACTCCACCAGCTGGTCGAGCAAGGCAACACCGTCCTGGTGATCGAGCACAATCTGGAAGTCATCAAGACGGCCGACTGGATCCTCGACCTTGGTCCCGAAGGCGGCGACAAAGGCGGCGAAATCGTCGCCAGCGGCACGCCTGAAGAGGTGGTGCGCGAAAAGCGCAGCCATACCGGTCACTATCTGGCGCCGTACCTGAAACAGGCGGACCGGAAGAGCGCATGAGCCTGCGCATCAACATCGTGACGTTGGGCGTCACCGACGTCGCGGCCAGCCGCGACTTCTACGAGGCGCTGGGTTTCGCTGCGTCGTCGGCGAGCCAACCCGAGATCGTCTTTTTCCAGGTCGGTCCGGTCGTCATGGCGCTGTTCGCCAAGGATTCGCTGGCCGAAGACGCGCAGCTGCCGCACGGCCATGGCCGTGCCGGCGCGGTGTCGCTGGCCTGCAATCTCGAAAGCGAGAGCGCGGTCGACGCGTTGCTGGGCAAGGCGCAGAAGATCGGCGCGACGATTTTGAAGCCGCCGCAGAAAGTCTTCTGGGGCGGCTATTCCGGCTATTTCGCCGATCCCGACGGACATCCGTGGGAAGTTGCCTACAACCCGCATTTCACTATCGACGCGAACGGCGCGGTGCAGTTGCCGTAACGATTCATTCGTCATGGTCGGACGGAAGAGAGAAGAATGAGCGCTGCAATCCACATCGTCGGCGGCGGACTCGCCGGTAGCGAAGCTGCGTGGCAGGTCGCCGAGGCCGGCATCGACGTCGTGCTGCACGAGATGCGCGGCGTGCGCGAGACCGAGGCGCACAAGACCGATCGCCTCGCCGAGCTGGTCTGCTCCAACTCGTTCCGCTCCGACGACGCCGAATACAACGCGGTCGGGCTGCTGCATGAAGAGATGCGGCGCTCGAACTCGCTGATCCTCGCCTGCGGCGACGCGCACAAAGTGCCGGCGGGCGGCGCGCTGGCGGTTGATCGCGACGGCTTCGCCGACGCGGTGACGGCGAAGCTCGAAGCGCATCCGCGCGTGACGATCCTGCGCGAGGAAGTGACCGGCCTGCCGCCGCAGGCATGGGGCTCGACCATCGTCGCGACGGGGCCGCTCACCGCCCCTGCCCTGGCGGAAGCGATCCGGGCCGAGACCGGCGTCGACGCGCTCGCTTTCTTCGACGCCATCGCGCCGATCGTCTATCGCGAGTCCATCAACATGGAACGTGCCTGGTTCCAGTCGCGCTATGACAAGGGTGAAGGCAGCGACTACATCAACTGCCCGTTCGAGAAAGACGAGTATCTGCGCTTCATCGAAGCGCTGCGCACGGGCGACACCACCGACTTCAAAGAGTGGGAAACCAGCACGCCCTATTTCGAAGGCTGTCTGCCGATCGAAGTGATGGCGTCGCGTGGCGTCGACACGCTGCGCTACGGTCCGATGAAGCCGGTCGGCCTGACCGATCCGCGCACCGGCCGCCGTCCCTATGCGGTGCTGCAGCTGCGCCAGGACAACAAGCTCGGCACGCTCTACAACCTCGTCGGTTTCCAGACCAAGCTGCGCCACGGCGCGCAGGTCGAGGTGTTTCGCACCATCCCGGGACTCGAGACCGCCGAGTTCGCGCGGCTGGGCGGGCTGCATCGCAACACGTTCCTGAATTCGCCGCGCCTGCTCGACGGCACGCTGCGGCTGAAGTCGCGTCCCGACATCCGTTTTGCCGGCCAGATCACCGGCTGCGAAGGCTATGTCGAGAGCGCCGCGATCGGTCTGCTGGCGGGTCGCTTTGCCGTCGCCGACGCGCGCGGCGCGACGATGTCGGCGCCGCCGGAGACGACCGCGATGGGCGCGTTGCTGTCGCACATCACGGGCGGGGCCGATGCAACGACATTCCAGCCGATGAACGTCAATTTCGGCCTGTTCCCGCCGATCGACGACAAAATCCGCGGCCGTGACCGCAAGCGCGCCTACACGTCACGTGCGCTGATGGATTTCGACGCCTGGCTGGGTGCGGTCCGAGCGGCGGCGTGAGCGGCAGCCTCGCCGATCGCCTGCGCTTCGTCGCGGTCGATCGATCGCGCTGGCCCGATCTCGAAACGCTGTTCGAGTCGCGCGGCGGCCCGAAGACCTGCTGGTGCATGGTTTGGCGCACGCGGCTCGACGGCACGCGCCCGACCGACAGCAAAGGCCGCAAGCAGGCGCTCCACGACCGCGCCAGCCACGGTGTTCCGCTCGGGCTGCTCGGCTATGCCGACGACAAGCCCGTCGCCTGGTGTTCGATCGCGCCGCGCAACACCTATCGCGCGCTGGGCGGCGTCGATCTGCAGGGTGACGATCCGAACCGCATCTGGTCGCTGGCCTGCTTTTTCCTGAAACGCGAATTCCGCGGCGCCGGCGGCATGCGGACGCTGCTCGACGCCGCGCTCGAACATGCACGGCGCGAAGGCGCGCAGGCGGTCGAAGCCTATCCGGTCGATCCCGACTCGCCGAGCTACCGTTTCATGGGCTTCGTCCCCGTGTTCGAGAAGGCCGGCTTCGAGAAGGTCGGGCGTGCGGGCGCGCGACGCCATGTTCTACGATGCAGGCTCGCCTGATCGGGGAGAGCCGGGTCGGAGAAAAGCGCAACGGAAGCGTTGCTCGTCCACACCGATCCGCTCATAGTCACCTGCAACCAGGAGGTTGCAGATGAGCAACAGCATCGAAAAGCGGATCGAACTCGATGCGCCGGTCGATCGCGTGTGGCGGGCACTGGCCGACCATCGCGAGTTCGGCGCCTGGTTCGGCGTGAAGCTGGATGCGCCGTTCATGCCCGGCCAGGTTACGCGCGGGCGCATCACCCATCCGGGCTACGAGCACCTGACCTGGGAAGCGAAGGTGAAGCAGATGGAAGCCGAACGGGTCTTTTCCTTCACCTGGCATCCCTATGCGGTCGATCCCAACATCGACTATTCGAACGAACCCACCACCCTGGTCGAATTCAAGCTCGAGCGGATCGGCAACAGCACGGTTCTGATCGTCATTGAATCGGGGTTCGACGCGATTCCACCCCATCGCCGCGCTGAAGCGTTCCGCATGAACGACCATGGCTGGACCGAACAGATGAAGAGTATCGAGCGCCATGTCGGCAGCGCGGTCTAGCCGCCGCGCCGAAGTCAGGCGTCGCGCGACTGTCTTTGCGGCCCTGGGCGACCAGACGCGCCTCGGGCAGGATTTTCAACAGCCTGCCTGACGCGCGGCAGACGGCGCATTGCGTCGAACTTTCCGGTGCGCAGCCAGCTGCGCAAACGTCACCGGCCGGAAATCGAACACGTCGACGCCGACATCCTGCTGCCGCGGCTGCGGCGTGAGCCGTCCGTGCGAATGTCCGTGCAAGTTCCACGCGCCGCGTCCCATGTCGCGCCAGGTGCGGAAGGCGTAGTGGCACAGCACCAGCAGCACGCCCGCTTCGTGCAGCTCGGCATAAGGCTGCACGCTGGCCCAACCCGCCGCCTTGATGGTGGCTGCGGGATCGTTGTTGCCGGTGACGAGATGCTTCACGCCGTTGAGCGATGCGAGCAGCTCTTCCACGCGGGCACGCGGTGGACCGACCGCGAAATCGCCGAGATGCCAGACCTCGTCGTCGGCCCCGACCGTCTCGTTCCAGCGCGCGATCATCGCCGCATCCATCACGTTGCGGTCGGCGAAGGGCCGGCGATACATCGAAATGATCGCGGCCTGCCCGAAATGCGTATCGCTGGTGAAGAAACGTGCCACGGGACCGGGATCTAGCGCACCGGGTCAGAAGAAGAAGCGCACGCCCGCCTGCAATTGCAGCTCGTGGGTCGCATAGGTCACCGGTGCCGGCGCACGCAGGTCGCTCGCGCCGCGGACATGGACCGCTTCGAGCGTGAAGCGCCAGGCGGAGGACGGGCGCCAGATATAGGCGGCCGTCGCCGCCTGCCCCAGCTCGCCGCGATACAGGGCGGTCGGCAACGTAGCGTTGCGGGTGCGAAACCAGTCCCAGCGGGCGGTGATCTTGTGCGCCGGCGTCAGGTCGTGGCTGACCGCGCCATAGACGCTTTCGAACACGGTACCGACCGGCGCGAAGATGCGCAGCGCGGTGTACCCTTTCATCCCCTGCGCCGTCAGCGTGGTCGCGATCTCGGGCAGCTCGAGTTGTGCGCCCAGCGTATCAAAATGCGTGCGCCAGCCCGCGTTGTCGGAGCCCGCGACGCGCGGGTCGGCGAGATTGTCGTAGTGCCCGAACGCGACGCGCCCGACGCCGTCGCGCGCTGCAGTCACCACCCCATACCAGCCGGGACGGTCGTCGAGTTCGAGGAAGGGGCGCGTGATCGACTGCCGACGCACCGGAATGCGGCCAAAGGCGAGCGGCCCTTTCAGCCGCGTGCTGGTGATGGCGAGCTGGTCGCTCAGCACCCAGCCGCGCTGCGACAGGATGGTGCCGGACGTGTCGTTGCCGGCAAATAAAGCGACGACCGCATCGATATGGTCGCGTTCGTCGAACCAGTATTCGAGCTTGGGTTCGATGCCGGTGCCGCGCACCTCTTCGCCGAGCCAGGTGTCGATCGCCGACCAGGTCAGCGTGGTGCGCGAGGTCCAGGCGATGCCGTCATTCGACAAGCTGAACGGCGGGATGAGAAAGCCGGCGCGCGCGCTCCAGCGCCATTCGCTGGTCGGCGCCGGACGCCAACGCACATAGCCTTCGGCGAGTCCGAAGATTGCGGGCTGTCCGCCATCGAGCCGGAGCGTCGCGACCGCATCGAATTCGCTGCCGAGCCGGATCACCGGCACGAACGACGCTTCGCCGCGCACCAGCGTGCGCGCACCCTCGGCGTCGCCGCCGAAGCGAAGGTGGCCGGTGCCGCCCTGGCGTGCCGATTTGGCGTCGTCGGTCTGCACTACGCGCAGATCGCCATAACCGTCGATGCGCAGCCAATCGGTGATCCGCTCCGCACGCGCCGGCAGCGTCGCGGCCAGAACGAGCAGACACAGAACACAACGGCGCATCATCCCGCGGCCCGGGTCGGGCTGGCGGGTTGGCGCGCGAAGGCCTCGAACCGATCGGCGTCGAGCGGCCTGGCGATGAAATAGCCCTGCGCTCCGTCGCAACCGAAGTTCGCCAGCAGCTGCAGCGAATGCGCGTCTTCGACGCCTTCAGCCACGACGCGAAGATTGAGCGCTCGCGCGAGCTCGACGATGGCGCGAACGATCGAGCGATCGTCGGCGCTGGCCGCGAGCGGCCGTACGAACGACTGGTCGATCTTGAGCTCGGCCACCGGCAGGCGACGCAGATAGGCGAAGGACGACTGGCCGACGCCGAAATCATCGACCGAGAGATCGATGCCGAGCGCTGCCAACCGTTCGAGGACGACCAGCGCGGCGTCGGGATCGCGCATCACCGCGCTCTCGGTGATCTCGAGCGTCAGGCGATCGGGCGGCACGTCGGCCTGCAGCAGCAGGTCGGAGACGTGCTCGGGCAAGGTGCGGTCGCCGAGATCGCGCACCGACAGATTGACCGCCAGTTTCAGATCCAGACCCCGCGCCCGCCAATCGGCGAGCTTGTTGATCGAAGTGCGCAAGACCCAGCGCGACAGGTAGCGGATGGTGCCGGTCTCTTCGGCCAGCGGAATGAATTCGGCCGGCGGCAACGGCCCGTGCCGCGGATGGGTCCAGCGCACCAACGCCTCGGCGCCGCACACCCGGCCGGTGATGACATCGATCTTGGGCTGAAACACCAAGGTCAGCGCATACTCCTCGATGGCGCGGCGCAGTTCGCTCATCAGCGACAGGCGTTCGGGGCGATGCGGATCGCGTTCGGACTGATACGAGACCAGGCGCGTTTCGCTCTGCTGCGCGGCGTAGAGGGCAACGTCGGCGTGTTGCAGCAAGGCCCGCGCCGACTCGGCGTCGGCGGGAAAGATTGCGGTCCCGATGGCGGCATCGAGGTCGATCGCCAGGTCGCCGACCGCGAACGGAACGTCGAACGCTTCGTGGACGCGGCGCGCCACCGCGGCGACGCGTTCATCGGCATGGTCGAACACGGTGACCGCGAACACGGTCTCGGCGAAGCGCGCGACATTGCCGTCGATGCCCGCCGCCTCGCCGATGCGATCGGCCGCGGCGGCGATGACGCCGTCGCCGACTTCGTGACCCAGCGTGTTCACGATCTCGGGCAAGCGGCGCAGGCCGATCAGCACCAGCCCCGTCTCGGGCTCGCCGGCGTCGATCTTGCTCTGCAGCCAGCGCTCCAAAGTCGTGCGGTTGGGCAAGCCGGTGAGAAAATCGTGTTCGGCCTGGTGCCGGATATGCGCTTCGCGTTCGCGCAATGCGCGCAGCATCGAATCGAACGCCGCCGACAGGCGCCGCACTTCGTTGCCCGCTTCACCCGGCCGCAAGGTGCGGCGCGCCGGCACGCTGTAGTCGCCCGCTTCGATGCGCAGCGCCGCGTCGGCGAGCGCTTCGATCGGGCGTGCCACCCCGCGCGCGATCAGGACGGCGCCGACGAAGGCGACGAGCAGGCCGACGGCTTGCACCACCAGCAACGACAGGACCCAGGGTCGGTACGGTGCCAGCGCGGCGTCGAGCCCGTACTCAAGCACCGCGCGCACCGACGGACTCGTTTCAACGGTCCGGATCGGCGTCGACAGGACGAGATAGGTTTCGCCCCCGTGTTCGACGCGCGCCGGCGCCAACGTCGCGTTCTGGATGGTTTCAAAGTCGGGTTCGAACGCGCCCGAACTCGCGCCCGCCGTGTGCCACAGGCCCGACGAACGTTCCGACACGATCGCAACCGACGCCGCGATCGGCACGCGCCGCGCCAGCTGTTCGGCCAGCGCGGTATCAATTTCGACCGCGATCGCGATCCAACCGATCGGTTCGGGAGCCAGCACCGGCGCGACCACCAGACGCCACGGCCGCCCGTCGAGCACGGCAACGCCGCCCGCCGGCTCCCCCTCGGCTGATTTGAGCAACTCCGGATACGGAAAACGTTCGATCGACGAGCCGCCGTTGCTGTCGCCGCGGATCATGCCGTCGAGCCCGATGAGCTGCGTGCGCGAGGCCCCGATGCGGCGGCCGAAATTGCGCAACGCCGAAACCGCGGTGGCGCGTTCGTCGGTCGCCACCGCTTCGCGCAGCGCGAAGTCGAGCGTCAGGATGCGCGCGCTTTCGGCAAGGCGATCGCCGAGTTCGGCGAGATGCTGATCGAACACAAGTTGCGCCTGGCCGAGCCGCACCTGCGCCTCGGATTCGATTTGCGTGCGTGTCCGCGCGTACAGCACCGCCATGGTCGCGCCCTGCACCAGCGCGAGCGCGGCGACGAGGAGCAGAGCAAGGCGTCGACGCAGGCTCACCCGATGCTCCTAGTATCGCGCTCGTTCGGGATCGCGCACCGGCCCCACCGTGGCCCGCAACGGCAGGACGAACGTGGCGCTGAATTTTGCGTCGGCGTCCAACCGTACCGCCTGGGTCGGCTCGGGGGCGCCGGGTGATGCGCGCGGATGCCAGGTCGTGGCTTCCCATGCGCCGGACGGCACGTCGGTGAAGGTCACGACGCCGTCGGCGCCGGTTCGCGCCACGAAGCGCGCCTCGGTCACGTACAGCCAGGCGCGCATGTGATCGTGAATGTTGCAGCCGAGCGCGACGACACCGCTCTGGTCGAAACGCACCGGAGCCGAAGTCTCGCCGGGCCCGAGCTGCAACTCGAAGCGCTTGGGCTGGCGGAACGAGTAGATGTGATGCCGTGTCGAATCGCTGTTCTTGAACACGACCTGCCCGCCGGCCGGTACAACCAGCACGTCGGGGACGAATTCTTCGTCGATCTGATCGAGCACGACAGGCTTGGCCGCAGCCCGGGTCGCTGCCTTGGCGCCCGCCGGGTCGTTCAACGTCACCACGGCGCCCGCCACCGGAATGCCGGCGACGTCGCGTACCGTGAGCACCACCGTGCCAGCCTCGGCCCCGCTTGCCCCAAGCATCAGGGCAAGTCCGATACAGGCGCGCAGAAACATCCCATCCCCCGCTCTCGGCCATGTCGGCTTCCGCTAGCTCAGCCGCATACCGTTGATTGGGACTGTAAGATGGATTCGTGCTTGCCGTCGCGTCTAGAAGCGCCCGCGCAGCCAACGCCAGCCCAGGCGCAGTGCCGCATCCTTGCGCGGCTCGGGCAATCGGAATGGGTCGTAACCGGCCCGTGCCAGATCGGCGAGATGCGCGTCGGCCAGGGTCGCCAGCAACAAGGCCGATCGCGCCCGTCGCGGCACCGCCTTTCGCAACGCGCGGCCGGCTTCGAACGACGCCCGGGCCCGCGCCGCGATCGGCTCGACCATCGGGGCGACATCGAGGCCGGCGCGGCCTTCGAACAGGGCGTTGGTGCTGACCCCGTGGGCGCGACGCAGATCGGCCGGCAGCATCGTGCGCTGCAGAGTCGCCAGAAACGGAATGGCGCGCACCGTGCCGAGCAGCGCCCACCCGGTCCCGATATGGCGCGCCGCTTCGATTGCCGGCGGCTCGGTGGCGCCCAGCACACGCACGGCAAGCTCGGCCAGCCCGCCGCCGGTCGCCGCCGCATAGGTCTCGAGCGCGGCGAGGTCGGCAGGACCTTCGAGCTCCAGATCCAGCTCGCGCGCATCGAGCAGCGCATCGAACGGCGCGCGCGGCAGGCCGCGACCGCGGATCGTGCCGGCCAGCTTCTGCGCGACGCCGTGATGCGGGATCCTGGCACCGGTGAAGATCGCCTCGATCGCGTCCCGCCACCATTGCAGGCGCATGGCCCCGATCAGCGGCTCGCGCGTGATTTCGCGGATTTTGGCGATTTCGAGATTGAAGCCGTACAGCGCGACCAGATCGGGCTGCGCCGCGCGCGGCGCCAGCAGCAGGGCCAGCCAGCGTTCCGGGTCCAGCGCCTGGACCTGGGCCGCCAGCTCCGCCGCGCCCGGCGCCGCTTCCGGGCCGTTGGCGGCCGGTTTCGTTGAATCCGCAGTCATTCAGTGTGAGATTTGCGCCCGCACCGAGTCGTGCCTAACCGACCGGAGCGACAGGGGGAGATCATGGGAAATATTCTGGGGCAGCTATACCGGGCGCTGACGCTCGGCCTGTTCCTGCTCGTTATCATTATCGTCGGCCTGCATTCAGCAGAACTGCCCAGCCAGGCGTGGATCCAGACACTGGTTCGCGCGCTGCATGTCTGGGTCGGCATTCTGTGGATCGGACTGCTCTACTATTTCAACTTCGTCCAGATCCCGACCATGCCGAAAGTGCCGGCCGAATTGAAACCGGCGGTGTCGAAATTCATCGCACCGGAAGCTCTGTTCTGGTTCCGCTGGGCGGCGCTCGGAACGGTGGTGGCCGGATTGCTGCTGGCGCATCTCAATCCGTATGGCATTGCCGGCGGACTGACCTTCTCCAATGGCGGCCGCACCATCGGCATCGGGATGTGGCTCGGCATCATCATGGCCATCAATGTCTGGTTCTTCATCTGGCCGAACCAGCAGAAAGCGCTGGGTCTGGTGCCGGCGGATGATGCGGCCAAGGCCAAGGCGGCACGCACCGCCATGCTCTTCAGCCGCACCAACTTCGCCCTGTCCTTCCCGATGCTCTACTGCATGGTCGCGCAGCAGAATATCGGCTGAGTCCTGCGCGCGCGCAGCGCGCTCCCGATTCAGTTTTAGCAACATGCGCCCGGACTTCTTCGCGTGAAGTCCGGGCGCATTCTTTTTGTCATGTGAAATCCGGGAGCGGCTTCGCCGCTAAATGCAGGTCGGAACCGGCGCTGCGGCGGCTACGTTCAACTACACGTTTTCCCGCACAAACTGACTCAGGAGCCTTGCCGTGGCCTTCACGCTGCCCGACCTGCCGTACCCGAAAGATGCGCTGGCGCCGTATATGAGCGCCGAGACGCTCGACTATCATCACGGCAAGCATCATCTCGCCTATGTCGACACCGGCAACAAGCTGATCCAGGGCACCGGCCTCGAAGGCAAGAGCCTCGACGAAGTCGTGGTCGCGTCGTTCAAGGATCCCAAGCTCAAGAAGCTGTTCAACAATGCCGGCCAGCATTGGAATCACCTGCACTTCTGGAATTGGATGAAGCCCAAGGGCGGTGGTTCGATTCCGGGCGAGCTGGAAAAACGCCTGATCGCCGATTTCGGCTCGATCGACGCGTTCAGGACGCAGTTCACCGAAGGCGGCGTCGGTCAGTTCGGATCGGGCTGGGTGTGGCTGGTCGAAAGCGGCGGCAAGCTGCAGATTCATGCGACGCCGAACGGCGAGAACCCGCTCGCGCATGGTTTCAAGGCGGTGCTCGGCTGCGACGTGTGGGAACACGCCTACTACATCGACTACCGCAACAAGCGCGCCGACTACATCAAGGCCTGGCTCGAAAATCTGGTGAACTGGGAATACGCGGCCGAGATGCTGCGCACCGGCGGCAAGGTCGCCCAGGCGGCGTGACACGGCCGGCATGACGCGCGGCGCCGATAGAAC
Source organism: Rhodospirillales bacterium (assembly GCA_028291365.1). GTDB lineage: Bacteria > Pseudomonadota > Alphaproteobacteria > BOG-932 > Roseiterribacteraceae > Roseiterribacter. Next base: position 7,884 of record JAQGIE010000054.1, on the reverse strand, counting down.
AACAAAGGGGCACCTGCGGTGCCCCTTTTCGTTTCAGCGCTTTTTGTCGCCGAGCAGATCGTCAATCTTGCCGCCGAGCGTATCCTTGTTGGCTCGGCCGCGGTCGTCGTCGAGCTTGCGGCGCTCGTCCTCGAGGTGACGGCGGTCGCGCGCCAGCGCCGCACGCTCATCCTCGACTTCACGATACCAGGGCTCGGCAGACGAACTGCCGCTCGATCCGGCCATCCGATCGCGACGGCGCGGCGAGGTATCGTCATCAACGAAACGCACCCCGCGCTGGCGGGCGATATCGCGGCGCTCGCTGCGTATTTCTGCGCGTTCGTTGTGAATCCGATCCAGCTCGTCCTGGGCCTTGCGCATCTCCTGGCTGTCGCGCCGGTCCTGCTGCTGCTGGTCGCCGGTCAGCGCGCCGAGCGCGCGGTTCCAATCCTGTGCCGCCGCCAAAGTCGGCAGCGAAACTGCGGCCGCAAGGGCCGCCATCCAAATTCGTCGCATCGCGGTCTCCCCGTCCCTCGCAGATCAGAACCCGCGAGCGGCGGCAACGTTTCAGTCGATTGCAGTCGACTGACGCCCGATCGGAGAACAAGCGCGTACCCGACGGCGGAGATGTGGAACTTCGAGAAGATGAACAGGGGCGACCGGGGGGCCCCTTTGCTCAGTCGACCTGTTTGCTCATCACGAGCCCGTACGCGTAGATCGAATCGTCGGGGCCGTTGAGGAAGCGTTTGATCATTCGCTGCATCGGCCACAGCTGATCGCCGTCGCCGGTGGTCAGGCTGGTGGCCCAGAACGCGTCGAGATCGTCGAGCGCGCCGACCGACCAATCACCGCCCCGCGTGCTGCGCACGACTTCGCCGAGATATGCGCCCAGCGCCCACAATAACGCCGCCTGCGGCGGGTTCGGTTCGCCCTGGATCGCGTCGCGCGCATCGTCGATCAGCATGTCCAGGATGCGCAGCGAGTCGACGCTGCCGTCGAGCGTGACGCCGCGGCTGCCGACCATCGAACTCGCCCACGAAGACGCGTCGGCGATCAATTCTTCGGGCTGTTCCGGCGGCGTCTGGTTGGTGCCGCTGCTGATCTGCAACAGAAGCTCGGTCGCGACGGGAAGCATGTTCACACCGGAAGCAAGGCCGCGCACACGCGGCGGTCTTCAGTCAGCAGCACGTTGAAGGTGCGGCAGGCGGCGCCGGTCTCCATCGCGTCGAGCACGAAGCCGATTTCCTGCCGCCCCCGACGCAGCGAGCGCGGCAGGAACAGCTGTTTCGGGCCGCAGCCCAGCAGCACCACGTCGACGGCGGGGATCGCGGCGCGGATCGGCGCGAAACTGTCCACGGTCAGCGACGCGAAATCGGTCACCTGCCACGCCTCGACACGGTCGGCGAAGACCAGCACCGGTCCTGCATAGACGGTGCCGTCGATCGTAAATCGCCCCGGCCCATAGCTCTGGATGAGCTTGGTGCCGGCGGCGACTTGCGGCGTGACGTCGGTCATTTCATGCGGGCTGCGTCGACGTTCCGCTCTGCGGCGGCGTGCGGCGCAGTCGATTCTCGCCGAGGAACAGCAGGATCGGCGCGGCGATGAAGATCGAGCTGGTGGTCGCCAGCACGACGCCCCACAGCAGCACGATGGCGAAATCGCGCAACGCCTCGCCGCCGAACACAGCGAGCGGCACGGTCGACAGGAAGATCGTGGTCGAGGTGCCGATGGTCCGCGACAGCGTCTCGTTGATCGACAGGTCGATCAGCTGGCGCAGCGGCATGGTTTTGTACTTGCGCAGATTCTCGCGCATGCGGTCGTAGACCACGACCTTGTCGTTGATCGAGTAGCCCATGATGGTGAGGATCGCGGCCACGGCGGTCAGGTTGAACTGCACGCCGAACAGCTGGCCCATCACGACGTAGAACCCGATCACCTTGGTCACGTCGAGGATCAGGGTGACGACGGCGCCGACGCCGAACTGCCATTCAAAGCGGAACCAGATATAGGCGAGCATCGCGAGCAGCGCCAAGCCGAGCGCCAGCATGCCGTCGCGGAACAGCTCGTTCGACACCGTGGCGCCGACCGCTTCGGTCCGGCGAATGGTGGCGCCGGGGAAATCCTGGGTCAGCTTGCCGCGGACCTTCTCGACCGCTTGCTGCTGCGCGCTGTCATCGCCGGGCTGGCGATCGAGGCGGATCAGCACGTCTTCCTTGCCGCCGAATTCCTGCAGTGCGACGGGGCCTAGGCCCAGCCCGTTCAGCGAATTACGCAGCGCGCCGAAATCGGCGGGTCCCTGCGTGCGCACTTCGATGACGATGCCGCCCACGAAATCGACGCCGTAATGCAGGCCCGGATAGAAGAACAGGACGATCGAGAGGATCGACAGCACCGCCGAGGTGGCGAGGCCGGCGAACCGGCCTTTCATGAACTGGATCTTGGTGTCGTCCGGAACGAGGCGAAGAAATCCCGCCATGATTACACCGCCAACATTTTCGGCCGCGTGCGACGCAGCCATGTAGTCATCATCAAGCGCACCAGCACGGTGGCGGTGAACATCGACGTCAGGATGCCGATCGAGATCGTCACCGCGAAACCTTTGATGACGCCGGTCCCGAAGGCGAACAGGATCGCCATCTTGATCAAGGTCGTCAGATTGGCGTCGATGATGGTCGACAGGGCGCGGCTGAAGCCCGCCTCCATCGCCGAGAACGCGCCCTTCCCGTTCTTGGTCTCTTCGCGGATACGTTCGTTGATCAGAATGTTGGCGTCGACCGACATGCCGACCGTGAGCAGGATGCCGGCGATGCCGGGCAAGGTCAGCGTCGCCTGCATCAGCGACAGCGCCGCCACCGTCAGCAGAATGTTGAACAGCAGCGCGATGTCGGCGAACAGGCCGAACAGCCCGTAGCTGAGCACCATGTAGACCATCACCAGCACCAGGCCGATCATCACCGACATGATGCCGGCGCGGATCGAGTCGGCGCCGAGATCGGGACCGACCGAACGTTCCTCGATGATCTTGAGCGGTGCCGGCAACGCGCCCGCGCGCAGCAGCACGGCGAGATCGTTGGCGCTGGCGGCGGTGAAGTTGCCCGCGATCTGTCCGGTACCGCCGGTGATCGGTTCCTGGATGACCGGCACCGAGATCGCCTTGTCGTCGAGCACGATCGCGAACGGACGGCCGACATTGGCGGTGGTGATGGCGGCGAATTTCTTCGAACCGATCGAGTCAAAGCGGAAGGTCACGACCCATTGGCCGGTCTGCTGATTGGTCGTGGCGCGCGCATCGGTCAGGTTCGAGCCCGACACTTCGATCTTGCGCTTGACCAGATACTTGGCGCCGGGACGGCCGCGCTCGTCGCTGTTCACCCACATCGAGCCGGGCGGTGCCGGCTTGGTCGGGTCGGTCTGCGAGTCGTCGAGCAGATGGAAATTCATCTTCGCGGTGGTGCCGAGCAGCCGCTTGATGCGATCGGGATCGTCGACCCCGGGAAGCTGCACCAGAATGCGGTCGGTGCCCTGGCGGGCGATCTGCGGCTCGTTCACGCCGGTCTGGTCGATGCGCCGGCGCACGATCTCGATCGACTGCTCGATCGCCTGCGCGCCCTTGGCCTGCGCCGCTTGCGGCGTCAGCGTCAGCCGCACCACGCCTTCGGCCGGCGTCGTGACCGCGAAATCATTGCCCTGCCCGCCGAGCATGGCGGGCTGACCGTCGCCGGTGCCGACGTCGCGCAGCGCCGCCGCGGCGGCCTCGCGCTGGGCCGGATCGCGCAGCGTCACTTCGATCCCGTCATTGCGCACTTCGAGACCGCTATAGGCGATCTTCGCCTCGCGCAGCTTGGCGCGCACCTGGTCGAGCGTGCCTTCGAGGCGCTCTTTGGTCAGCGCCGACAGATCGACCTGCATCAGCAGGTACGAGCCGCCGCGCAGGTCGAGACCGAGATTGACCTGGCGCGACGGCAACCAGGCCGGCAGCGAGGCTTTGGGGAAGAGGTTCGGCAGGCTGAACAGAATGCTCGCCGCGCAAACTGCGAGAATCAGCCCGATCTTCCAACGCGAGAAATAAACCAAGATCAGCCCTCAGCGACTTCTTTGCTGTCCGGCTTCGCATCACCGCCCTTGGGCTCACTTTTCGTCAGCACGGTCGAGATCGCCGACTTGAGCACGCGCACGCGCACGCCGTCGGCGAGTTCCAGCTGGGCCTCATCGTCCTGCACGCGCGTGACGGTGCCGATGAAGCCCGACACGACGACGCGGTCGCCACGGCGCACCGCCGAGATCATTGCCTGCTGTTCCTTGACCTTCTTCTGCTGCGGACGAATCAGCAGCACGTAGAAGACGACGAACATCAAGCCGAACATCAGCAGGGTCGGCAGCGTCTCCGACAGGCCACCACCGGAGGCGGGTGCCGTCTGCGCCAGCGCCGGTGAGGCCGCGAGAACCGCAGCCGAAATGGCGAGAATCTTGTTTTTCATGGGGTTGCGAAGCTCCGAAAGAGGCGGGACTATAACCTCCGCCTCCTTGCTTGCAAATGCGCCCTCAACGTCCTGGAAGGACGCGATTTTCCCCGCATGACCAACCCCGATTTCCGGGCCCTGGCCGAGCGCGCCGTGGCGGCGCTCGAACGGCTCGCCCCGGCTCCCGCCGCCGCCCTCGATCTCGCCCGCGCCGACGCCTTCATGTGGCACGGCGACAAGGAAGCGCTGACGCCGGTGCCGCGCGTCAACCGCGTCGCGCTCGACCTGCTGCGCGGCGTCGACCGGCAATCCCAGCTATTGCTGGAAAATACCCGCCGTTTCGCGCGCGGCCTGCCCGCCAACAACGCGCTGCTGTGGGGCGCGCGCGGCATGGGCAAGTCGTCGCTGGTCAAGGCGGTGCACGCGACCTTGCTCGACGAAGCACCGGGCAGCCTGGTGCTGATCGAAGTGCAGCGCGATGAACTGACCAGCCTGGCGGCGCTGCTCGCCCTGCTGCGCGCGAGCGACCGGCGCGCCATCGTCTTCGTCGACGACCTGTCGTTCGAAACCGAGGACGCCGCTTACAAGTCGCTCAAGGCGGTGCTCGAAGGCGGGCTCGAAGGACGGCCCGCCAACGTGCTGTTCTACGCCACCTCGAACCGGCGCCATCTGATGCCGCGCGAGATGATCGACAATGAGCGCAGCTCGGCGATCCATCCGGGCGAAGCGGTCGAAGAGAAAGTCAGCCTGTCCGATCGCTTCGGCCTGTGGCTCGGCTTTCACGCCTGCGATCAGGCGACCTATCTCGCGATGGTGGATTCCTATGCCGCGCGATTCGGCCTCGGTCTCGAGCGCGACGCGCTTCATGCCGAAGCCAATGCCTGGTCGGTGACGCGCGGCGCACGTTCCGGCCGTGTCGCCTGGCAGTTCGTGCAGGATCTCGCCGGACGGCTGGGCAAAACGATCGCCGATTAGCGTTTCCGGTTCGCGGCCGAAACGCGTCAAACGAACAGCTAGCCGGCTCGGCTGAGACCCGCCATTCGCTGGTCCTGCGTGTCGGCGCGTTGCAGCCGCAACTCGTGGCGGCCGAAATCGAGTTCGACCGACGCGAACAGTTTCAACAGATCGCAGCCGACCAGCAACGCGGGCCGGTCGCGCAAGTCCCACAGGTCGAATACGTGCAGGTCGCTGAACAGAAGCCGCATGTTGCTGAAGATGGCCGGACCAAGCTGGAAGCGGCTGGCAAAACCCAGCCGCGCCATCGCGACCTGACCCGTTACTCCCTGTAGCGGAATCAGAGTCTGGCCCGGCTTCAGCGTTGCGCCCAATGCAGCGGCAAGCGCTTCGTTGCCGACCGACGTGTCGGCGCCCGAATCGATGAACGCGAAGACGCGTGTCGTTTCAACCTTGCTGTCGACGAAGGTGAGCTGTCCCAGCCGCGACATGCCGCTGACGATCGCTTCACCAGGATGGCGGCGCCAACCACCCATCGTCTCCCAGCGCGCACGCTGCACCGTTAGCGTGTGCGTCGTGAAGTCGAGCTTCACGCAACGATCTTCGAGCACATCGAGTCCGATCAGCCCATCCACGTCCAACCGTGCGCGCGGCAGCACCGGCGTCCGCAAGTTGGTGCTGCGCAAGCTGCCCAGACTGAGCTCGGCGAGATGCGCGGTGCGGGTGATCTCAGCACCGGCGATGCCATGCAGCCGCGCTTCTTTCGCCGGCACCAGGCCTAGCCGGTCGGCGATTTCAGCGGCGATGACCGAACGTTCGGCTGCGGTGTCAACGGCAAATTGATACGGACCCTGGCCGTTGAGCCAGACCGGTAGAGTCAGCCGGTCGAGCGCATCCGCCTTGCCCGCCAACGCTTCGCTGTCCGGGGTCGCCAATTTCGGACTGTTCGCCGCGCGATCTGAGCGCAGCGTCTCAGGATGCTTCGTCGCCAGCGTGCGTTCAGAGCGCTGCGTTTCGCTGCGCTTCTCAGCCGCCTGCGCCATGACTGGCAGCGCGCAGAGCCCCGCGACGAAGGTGCGGCGATCGATCATGGGCAAGAGTCCACCCGCAAGCCCGTTACGACAAGGTCCACGATCAACCGCTCCGCATTGCCGGCGCCGGATCGATCGCCTTCGCACCACGGCGTAGTTCGAAGCGGAGCTGTGGTTCGCTGCGACACCTGAAACGCCCCTACCGCGCATCAACGATCTGCGTGCGTCCGGCATCGCCGCGGCGTATCCGCAATTGCTTGCTGCCCAAATCCAGCTCGACCGTCTGGAACAGCTTCAACACATCCACGCCGACCAGCAGCGCCGGATGATCGCGCAAGTCCCACACGTCGAACACGTGAAGATCGCTGAACAGCAGCTCCATCGAGCGGAACTGCACCGGGCCGAGATCGAAGGTGCCGATGCGGCCGCGCCGCGCCGTCGTCGTCTGGCCGGTCGCGCCCTGCATCACGATCGGCTCGGCGTCGCGCCCCAGGCTGGGCCGAAACGCAGAGATGGCCTCGGCGAGCGCCTCGTTGCCGACCGACCATGACGCGCCGGAATCGATGAAGGCGTAGACGCGCGCACCGTCAATCCGGCAATCGACGAAGGTCAACTGGCCGACACGGGACAGGCCCTTGACGGTTGCTTCGCCACGCTGCGCGCTGGCGCCCGGCCGTTCCCACCGCGACGGCGTCACCGTCAGCGTGCGGCCGCCGAAATCGAGCACCACGCAACGCTCGGCGAGCACGTCGAGCCCGAGCACCCCGTCGATCTCCAGCCTGTGCCACGGCAATACCAGCGGTTCGAGGTCGAGACTGCGCAGGCCGCCAACAGCAAGCTCCGCAACCGTCACCGTCTCGGCCGATTCGACACCCGCGATGCCGTGCAGCCGCGCCTGCCGGCTGAACGGCAATCGCAGTCGCCGCGCGAGTTCGATCGACAGGACCGAACGTGCCGACGCGGTGTCGACCAGAAAATCGAACGGTCCCTGCCCATCGACGTGAACCGGCACGGTCAGCCGGTTGAGCGGCGCGCCGGCGCCCACGATCTGGGCCGCGCCGGGGCCGGTCGGCATCGGCGGGGTGCGATCGGAGCGCAGCGTGGCGGGCGACTTTTCAGCCGCGCCCGCCGCGATCGGCAGCGTGCAAAGCCCGGCGATGAAGGTGCGGCGAAGAAGCATGGCGAAGCGTCCCCTGCAGCCGCTAGAAATCGGGGCGCTGGAGACGCAGTTCGCGGCGGCCGAAATCGATTTCGACCAACGCGAAGAGCTTGAGCAGATCGCAGCCGAGCAGCAGCGCCGGCCGCTCCCGCACCTCCCACCTGTCGAACACGTGCAGGTCGCTGAACAGCACCTGCATCGAACGGAACTGCATCTGTCCCAATTGGAATTGATTGATGCGGCCGAGGCGCGCCATCGCTGTCTGGCCGGTCGCGCCCTGCAGCGTGATCGGCTGGTCCTT
>JAQGIE010000048.1 GCA_028291365.1 Rhodospirillales bacterium | reverse complement strand
CCCCTCAGCGGCATGATCGAGGTCTGGCTGAAGCCGCCTTCGGCCATGATCGTGTCGGGCTCGAGCGTCAGCTTGCTTTCATAGGTCAGCACGTCGAGCACGCCGGGCACGGCTCGCGTTGCCGTCTGGTCGATGGCGGTGATGCGCCCCTTGGCGATGGCGCTGGTGACGCAGACCGCATAGGCGAGATTGGCGAGCGGGACGTCGGCCGCATAGCGCGCCTGCCCCGTCACTTTCCTGCGTCCGTCGATGCGCACGATCGGCGCGCCCATATTCTCCTGCGCCGCAGGTGCGGCTTCGGTGCCGGGCAATCTGGCCTGCGTCGCCATTTCGTCAGCCCTCCTTCGCGGCGACGGTCAGCAAGGCGCGCACCAGCGTCTGCTTGCCGAGCGGCACTTTGAACGCGTTCTGCCGGTTCGGCCGCGCCTTGGCGAAGGCCGCGTCGGCCGCCGCAGCGGCGGTGGTCTCGTCGAGCACCACGCCGATCAAAGCGGCTTCGGCTTCGCGTGCGCGCCAGGGCACGGTCGCGACGCCGCCCAACGCGATGCGCACGGCGCGCACCTGCGTGCCCTCGAGCTGCAGCGCCACGGCGGCCGAGGCCAGCGCGAACTCGTACGACGCGCGGTCGCGTATTTTCAGATAGAGCGAGCGGCGCGTCCACGGACCCGCGGGCACGGTGAAACCGGTGATCGCTTCGCCGGCCGCGAGGCTGTGGTCGAGATGCGGCGTGTCGCCGGGCAGTTTATGGAGCTCGGCAAACGGAAACCGCCGACGCCCCTTGGGCCCCTGCGTCTCGACCTGCGCGTCGAGCGCGATCAACGCCTGCGCGAAATCGCCGGGATAGGTCGCGATGCAATGTTCGCTGGCGCCCAGCACCGCGTGCTGCCGGTCGACGCCTTCGCGCGCGGCGCAGCCGCTGCCGGGATTGCGCTTGTTGCAGTTGGCCCAGGCGGTGTCGCGGTAATAGAGGCAGCGCGTCCGCTGCAGCACGTTGCCGCCCAGCGTCGCCATGTTGCGCAGCTGCTGCGAGGCTGCGAGCTGCAGCGCCTGGGCCAGCACCGGATAGTCGCGCAGAATGACGGGATCCTCGGCGGCTTCGGCCATGCGCACGAGCGCGCCGAGGCGCAGCTCGGACGGCGTCGCCTCGATGCGCCGCAACGGCGCCGCGTCGATGCCGGTCAGATCGACCAGCGACGACGGGCGCATCACGTCGAGCTTCATCAGGTCGAGCAGGTTGGTGCCGGCACCGAGAAATTGCACCGGCGCGCCGGTCGCCGTCCCGGCGCTCGCGGCGGGGAATTCACGCGCGACCGCGTCGAGCGCGGCCGGACGTGCATAGGTGAAGGGGCGCATCGCTCAAGCCTTCTTGATCTGCATCTGCGGCTTGGCCTGGTTCACGGCCGCGACGATGTTGGGATAGGCAGCGCAGCGGCACAGATTGCCGCTCATATATTCGCGGATCGACGCGTCGTCCTTGGCGTGGCCCTCTTCGACGCAGGCGACCGCGGACAGGATCTGTCCCGGCGTGCAGTAGCCGCACTGGAACGCGTCCTGATCGAGGAAGGCCTGCTGCATCGGATGCAGCGCATCCTCGGCGCCCGCCAGCCCTTCGATCGTGGTAACGGATTTGCCCTGCGCCGCGATCGCCAGCGTCAGGCAAGACAGGATGCGCTTGCCGTCGACCAGCACCGTGCATGCGCCGCACTGGCCCTGGTCGCAGCCTTTCTTGGCCCCGGTGATAACGACATGGTCGCGCAGCGCGTCGAGCAAGGTGGTGCGCGTGTCGAGCGCAAAAAGCTGCGCATGGCCGTTGATGTTGAGTTCGAACATGCCGGGCGCGCGTGCATCGGTTTTTGGCGCGGGCGCGGGTGCGGCGCGGGCAACCGGTGTCAGCGTCGTCGCTGCGGCACCGGTCATGGCGCGGCCGAGAAACTGACGTCGTCCGACCGAGCCGCTGGAGGAATCCGGCTGACCGCGCATGGCGAACCTCGTGAGATACGAACTGGCACCCGCAGATGGACACAGCATGGCTGCATGCCGCGTCGTCTACGGGCGAACCCTCAGCTCGAACCGCGGTTCGCGGGTGCGTGTTCCAACCGGCGCCTGTTCACGGTCGGAATGGCGCGCAGCAAAGCTCCCCGTCATCGCCACGCACGCGGTGAGCGGACGCGCGAACTGCTACACCCGCTCGTAGATCGCCACCGCCGCGACAGCTTCTTCGAGCCCGATGATGCCGCCGCCATTTTCCTGCAGCGCGATGGTGGCGCCGTCGACCTGGCGTTCGCCGGCTTCGCCGCGCAGCTGGGTGACCAGCTCGTAGCATTGCGACACGCCGGTGGCGCCGATCGGGTGGCCTTTCGACACCAGCCCGCCCGACGTGTTGATCGGCACTTCGCCGCCCGGCGCGGTCGCGCCCGACGCGACGAATGCACCGCCCGCGCCGACCTCGCAGAAGCGCAGCATCTCGGCCTGGTAGATCTCGCAGAACGAAGTCGCGTCGTGCACCTCGGCGAGATCGACGTCACGCGGCGACACGCCGCTCATCTTGTAGGCGCGATCGGCGGCGGTGCGCGTCAGGCCCGGCTCGTCGACGCTGCGATACTTGCCGCCGGTCAGCACCAGGGCGCGGATCTTGACCGCGCGACGCTGCACCGCGACCGGCATCGAGGCCAGGAACCGTTTGGAACAGAGCAGCGCCGCCGCCGCGCCATCGCCGATCGGAGCGCACATCGAGCGCGTCAAGGGCGAGGTCACCGGACGATCGGCGAGCACGTCGTCGGCCGTGGTCGTAAAGCGATATTGCGCCTTCGGGTTCAGCGCGCCGTAATTGTGGTTCTTGGCGGCACCGAACGCGATCTGCGCCGCCGTCGTGCCGTAGCGCTGCATGTGCAGCTTGGCCTGCAGCGCATAGGTATCCATCGCGATGGTGCGGCCGGGCGCGGGCGCGAACACGGTGCCGATCTCGGCGGCCAGGCGCGCATAATGTTGCTTCCATTCCGCGGGATCGAGCTGATCGAGGCCGCCCGAAAAAGCCGCCAGCATCGCGGCCGAGTTGGTCGAATCGTAGAGTTTCTCGACGCCGATCGCCAAAGTCAGGTCGGCGTCACCGGCGCGGATTTCTTTGGCGGCGCCCGCCAGGGCGAGACTGCCGGTGGCGCAACCGCCTTCGACATTGATGATCGGCGCGCGTCCCGGAAACAGCCCCTCGCGCACCAGCGGCACGAAGCAGACATTGCCGCGGATCAGCGTCTGGCCCCAATGATCGGCGAGGCAGTTGCCGAACCACGCCGCTTCGATGTCGCGCCCGTCGCCGAGCTGCGCATCTTCGAGCACACCGACATACGCCTCGCGCGTCAGATCCTTGAGACTCGTCGCCTCACGACGAGCGAAAATCGTGGTGTGGACGCCGACGATATAGACGTCTTGCGACATGATCGAATTTCCTTCGCGTCATCCCCGCGAAAGCGGGGACCCAGGTGGCTCAGATTGGAATTGCAGCAGTTGCCTCGCGTCGACTCCTGGGTCCCCCGGATCAAGTCCGGGGCAGGCTCTGCTTTCGCAGGGACGACGGTGCATCATCCAACCGCGCGGGTCTGGCCTTGCCAGAAGCCGTCGCGGATTTCACGTTTGAGGATCTTGCCGGCCGGGCTGCGCGGCAGTTCGCGCCAGAATTCGACGCTCTTGGGCGCGTGCACGCTGCCGAGCCGTTCCTTGACCAGCGCGATGATGCCGGCCTCGTCTTCGCCCGCGCCCTCCTTGAGTTCGACGATCGCCTTGACCGCCTCGCCCCATTTCGCATCGGGCACGCCGATCACCGCGCAATCGCGCACGCTCGGATGGCTCAGGATCACCTGCTCGACTTCGGCGCTGAAGACGTTGAAGCCGCCGGTGATCACCATGTCCTTGAGACGGTCGACGATATAGACGAAGCCCGCCGCGTCCACATAACCGACATCGCCGGTGCGATGCCAACCCTGCGACCGCACCGCTGCGGTGGCTTCCGCATTGCGATGATAGGCGGGCACCACGAGATTGCCCTTGGCCACGATCTCGCCGCGCTGCCCGGGGCCGAGCAGGCTGCCGTCGGGCGCCATGATCGCGACCTGCGTCGCCAGAGTCGAACGGCCGCAGCTCGCCCAGCGCTCGTCATTGCCGCTCAGCAGATCGCGCGTCGGCAGGAAGGTCATGAACATCGGCGCTTCGGCCTGGCCATAGCATTGGCACAGCACGGTGCCGAACACCTCCATCGCTTCGCGCAGCTTGGCGGGCGCGATCGGCGACGCGGCGACGACCATGTATTGCAGCGACGTGTACTCGTGACGGCGCACGTCGCGGTGATCGAGCAGCGCGTAGACCAAGGTCGGCGGCAGATAGAGATGGGTGACGCGATGCGCCTCGATCGCGGCCATGATCTGCGCCGGGTCGGGCTTTTTCAGAATGACGTTGGTGGCGCCGCCCGCCAGCGCACACAGCGCCAGCACGCCCGCCGCATGCGTCATCGGACCGGCCACGAGATGCACCGGCGGTTCGGCCGCCGGCAGGCATTGCCAGAAGGTCGAGACCAGCGTCTCCCAGGTCTGCAGCGTCCATTGCGCTGCTTTCGACAGGCCGGTCGTGCCGCCGGTCGGAAACACGCTCGCCAGAATGTCGTTGCCGTCGGGCGGCTCGGGCGCCGCCGCGGTGCCGCGCTGCATGAACTCGGCGAGTGACGGAATTCCGTCCGGCCCTTCCCGATCGATGCAGACCAGCAGCTGAGGCGCCTGCAACACCGCGCCCAGCGCCAGCGCCTCTGCTTCGAGATGGCTGTGATAGAACAGGCAGTGACACTGCATCAGCTGCAGGAAATGCCGGTTGGCCTCGGCGCTGTTGCGCGCATTGAGCGGCGACCAGATCGCGCCGAGCCGGAAGGTCGCGAGAATGGCGGTGAAGGCCAGCACGTCGTTGGGGCTGTAGACGGCGACGCGCGACCCGACGCCGAGCCCACTCGCCGCCAACGCGCTCGCGATGCGCTCGACGCGCGTGGCGGTCTCGCCCCAGGTGACGTGCAGATCGCCGTCGATGAAGGCGATGCGCTCGGCGCCGAGACGCAGACCCTGCCGGAAATAATCGATGACGCGCATAAAAGCTGGCCGCGCTTTCCTGTCGTTGCCGCGGAGTGCCTACCTCGTCATCCCTGCGAACGCAGGGATCCAGGAACTTCCGCGAGGGAACTCCAACAATTCCAATGCGGATGCTCCTGGGTCCCTGCTTTCGCAGGGACGACGGAATGTCAGAACTCGTACCGCATCGACACGCCGTAGGTCGCCGGATCGCCGGGTGCGGCGAGGCCGGTCACGCCCGAGACCGCGATGTTCCGGAAGTACTGCTTGTCGGTGACGTTGCGGCCCCAGGCGGCGACGCTCCAGCGGCCCTGCGACGGTTCGAAGGAGAGGCGCAGATTCACCAGGCCATAGGCCGGCTGATAGACGCCCGGGAGCGTCGTATTGGCCGTGTCGAAGAAGGAGCGCGTCTGGAACTGATATTCGGCGCGCATGGTCAGGCTGCCGGGCGCGCCCAGCTCGTAGCGATATTCCGCTCCGACGAAGCTGCTGAAGTCAGGCGAACGCAACTGGCTCTTGCCGGCAAAACTCGAAGTGCCGGAGATGAATTGCTGAAACCGCGCATGCTGCCAGGTCAGCGACGCGTCGAGCTGCAGCTCGGGCGTCACCAGCGCGCTCACCGTCAGATCCAGCCCGTCGGTCCGCGTCCGGCCGGCATTGTCGATGATGTTGATGCTGTTGGGCAGCGAGCGCAGCACCTGCTGGTTCTCGATGTCGGCGCGGAACAAGGCCGTGTTGACGCGCAGCCGCCGGTCCAGCCACTCGCTCTTGAGCCCCGCCTCGTAGGAATTGACGCGCTCGGGCGCGAAGGGGATCGCGGCCTGGTCGGCCGTCGCCGGCAGCAAGGTCTGGAAGCCGCCGCTCTTGAAGCCACGCTTGTACGACGCATAGGCGAGGACGGTCGGGGTCACCTGGTAGTTCAGCGTCACCGACGGATCGAAGGAATTCCAGCTGACCGTCGGCGCGACGTTGAACGGCGCCGAGGTGAATCGCTTGACGTAGCGCTCATCGCTTTTTTCGTCGCGCGTATAGCGCCCGCCGCCGGTCAGGCTGAGCTGATCGGTGATCTGGTAGGTGAGCTGGCCGAACGCGGCATAGGAGCGGACATGGATATTGTTCGCATCGACGCTGGTCGTGTTGCGGAACGCGGGGGTGCTGAAATTGGTCCCGGCAAGCACCGTGTCGCGCCGCTCGGTATGCGCGTCGTAGAAATACAGACCGCCCAGCCAACGAACCGGTCCGACCTGATCGGCCAGCCGCACCTCTTCGCTGAGCGTCCGGTCCTTCTCGCGGCTGTTCAACGTATAGGCGTCGAAGATCGTCGCGTCCTGGTCCTGCGAGCGGTCGAAGCTGTTGTAGCGATAGGCGCTGATCGAGGTCAGCGTGCCGAGCGCGGTCTCGGCTTCGAGACGTCCGGTCAGCCCGTAGATATCCTGGTTCTCGAAGCCGTTGACGCTATAAAAATGTTTGTAGAACGCCTCGCCGGGCGGCAGTGCCGCAGCGTCGGCCGGCGTGAGGAACGCGGCCTTGCTGGCGCTGGCGAGAAACTGGTTGGTCATGCCGTTGCGCGCCGTCGAAGCGGTGCCGGTCAACAGAAACTTGAACCTGTCGCCGACATATTCGAGCTGGGCGCGGCCGCTTTTGGTGTCGAGATCGCCCGGATCCCGGCCCGAGAGATTCTCGGTGAAGGCGCCGCGCTCCTTGATCGAACCGGAGACGCGAAAGCGCAGCTTGCCGTCGGCGGTGAGCGGGCCCGTGACCGCTCCTTCGGCATAGCGCCAGTCGAAATTGCCGAGATCGAGCGAGGCGTAGCCGCCGAACTCGGCTTGCGGCGTCTTGGTCGTGATGCTGATCGCACCGGCCGCCGCATTGCGTCCGAACAAGGTGCCCTGCGGCCCCTTCAGCACTTCGACCCGGTCGAGATCGAACAGGCCGAATTGCAGCCCGGCCGTGCCGGTCACGTAGACCTCGTCGACGAAGAAGGCGACGCTGGGATCGGACCCGGAATCGAGCTGGTTGGTGCCGCTGCCGCGCAGATAGGTATAGCTGACGAAGCCGCTGCCGACCGTCGCCATCGACAGGCCGGGCGCGTAACGCTGCACCGAATCCAGAGTCGTGACGCCCGACTTGACCAGTTGCGACGCGGTCAGCACCGCGACCGAGATCGGCACTTTCTGCAGATTCTCCGAGCGCTTTTCCGCGGTCACGATGACTTCTTCGATCCCGACCGGCTGCACCGACTGCGCGTTGGCGTGCGTGACAAGGCCGGCGGACAAAGCGAGCGTGCTGACGCCCAGCATCCAGTTTTTCATGTCGACATCCTCCCAGGAATTTTTCTGCTGCTTGGCGCAGCTTTTTTTCGGTGCGCCTTTGGGCGCGGAATCGCGGTGCCGGTTCTCAGGTCTGCATGACGATCCGATTCCTGAGGCGACCGAGGCCCGAGATCTCCAGCTCGACGACATCGCCGTGATTGAGCTTGATGCCGTGTTCGAGCCCGCTGCCGCTGCCCACCGTTCCGGAGGCGTAGAAACTTCCGGCGCGCACCGTCTCGTCCATCGACGCATAGGCGATGATGTCGGCGAAGCTGTGCATCATGTCGCGACTGGATCCGACCGACCGCTCCTTGCCGTTGATGATGGCGGTCATGGTGAGATCGTACGGATCGGCGACCTCGTCCGCCGTCACCAGCCACGGGCCCATCACGTTGCCGGTATCGAAATCCTTGCCCTTGGACGGGCCCAGCAGGGCCGGCATCTCGCGATATTGCTGATCGCGCGCGCTGACATCGTTGTAGATGCAGAAGCCGAAAATATACGACGCCGCGTCCTGGTGCGGGATGTTCTTGCCCGACCGGCCGAGAAACACGCCGAACTCGAGTTCGTAATCGAGCCAGTCGGAATAGCGCGGACAGATCACGTCGACACCGGTGCCGACCACGCTGAACCGGTTCGGCTTGTAATAGACCGGACGCTCGCGATAGATCGCGCCGACATCGTTGGTCAGCACGGCGGGCGGTTCGCCGCCCATCACGACATGCCGTTTGGACTTGGCCTGCAGCAGATGTTTTTCGAAACAGAGACAGTCATACATCTGGCGCGGCTCGGGCACCGGCGCCAGCAGCTGCACCGAATCCAGCCGCCGCTCGCGCCCGGGATCGAGCACCAGCGTGCGCGCTTCTTCGAGCGCCGCTTCGCCGCCATCGATCAGCGCCAGCATGTCGGCGAAATGCGGCGACTCGCTGGCGGTGGTGAAGTCGCTCAGCATCTGCTCGCCCGGAAGCAGCGCACCGATATGCGGCGCACCGTTGCCGATGCTGAAAGTCACCAGTTTCATCGCTCGACTCTCAATGGGCGTGGTTGGAATTGCCGCAGCCGCACCTGGCGGCGCGCGCGGCGAGATCGGCCTTGCGGCGCGCGTGATAGCGGGCCATCAGCCCCCACAGCTCCTGGCGCGTGACGGCGGGACGCGTGCCGCTCAACTCGCCGTAGATTCCGATCACGTTCGGAACCATGCGCTCGGAATCCCCCCAATGATCGAAGGCGCCGAGCGGTATGTCGAAAGCCGCCTCCTCGAACGACATGCCGGCTTCGTAGCGCAGGCGCGTCTCGACCAGGAGATATTCGAGATAGGCTTTGAATTCGCGCACGCCGTTCTTGTCGCTGATCGGCCCGTGGCCGGGCACGACGAGATCGACGTCCCAGGCGAGGATCTGGTCGCAGGCCTTGATCCAGTTGCGCGTCGGACCGGCCCAGATCGCCGGATGCGCACCGGCGAACAGAATGTCGCCGGTGAAGACGATCTTGTCCTTGGGCACATAGACGAGAATGTCGCTGGTCGTATGGGCGGGGCCGACATCGACCAGATGCACGTCCTTGTCGCCGACCTTGAGATCGAGCGTTCCGTCGAACGTGTCGGTCGGGTCGGTCAAGGTGATGCCGCGAAATTCGAACGGGCTGAAGACTTCGCGCATCAGGCGGCCGCCCTCGCCCCAGCCGCTCGAACCGTCGATCATGTCGGCGATATTGTCGGGCGTCATATGGTGCATTTCGGTCACCACCGCATTGGTGGAGACGATGCGCGCGCCTTTGACCAGCTCGTTGCCGAAGACGTGATCGCCGTTGGCGTGCGTGTTCACCAGCGTCTCGATGCGCCTGGCCGCCGGAACCGCATCCCGAAACGCGCCCAGCATTTCGGCCGTCAGCTTCAGGTCGAACAATGTATCGACGAGCAAGGTCGCGTCGCCGTCGGTGATCAGCCCGGCATTGCTCCAGCCCCAGCTGCCGCTGGGCAGCAGGAAAGCCCAGCAACCATTGCCGAGTGCATGCACGCCCCTGGTGAAGGGAAATTTCGACATTTCGAGTCCTGCGTCGTTCGTTGCCCGTACTGGGTTCTACGCACGCAGCGGCGGCAAGTCGGGAATCCGGACGATCGTCCGGTTGCCGCGCGCCGGACGACCGTCCGTTTTTTCGCCTTGCGGCGCGGAGAGTGGCGAACACACAAACAATGCGTCGTCTGCGTTTTACTCCCGCGGACGACGAATCGAGGCAGGGACGACGGAGGAGCGTGCGTGCAACTGCGGGAGAAACAACGATGACCGACCCGACCGGCTCGCAGGCGCAGGAGATCGACGCCGCGTGCCAGCGGCTCAGCCTGGCTTTCGCGCTGCATGCCGATGCGCATCGCTTTGCCGAGCTGGGCCAGCTTTTCACCGAGGATGGTGCGTTGCGGCGCGCCAATGGCGACGTCGTCGTCGGACCGGCCGCGATCACCCGCAGTTTCGACGGACGGCCCGCCAGCTTCCACAGCGTGCACATTCTGGCGCCGGTGCTGGTCGAGATCGTCAGCGCCGACGAAGCGACCGGTCGCTGCGCCATGCTCGTCGTGGTTCACGAAAGCGGCAGCGGCTCGCCCCGGCGCATGGCCGGTTTCTACGACGACCGCTATCGTCGCATCGGCGGCACCTGGAAGTTCGCCGCACGACTGTCGACCATTGCCATTCCGAACGCCTGAGTCGAAAGAAGAGGTCGCGTGACGCAGAACAATTCCGGGGCGCACCCGCCCTACCCGTCGCGCGCCTCGGCCTATTACGTCGCGTCCATCGTTCTGTTCGCGTCGCTGTTCGCGTTTCTCGACCGGCAGATCCTGGCCTTGCTGGTGGCGCCGATCCGCAAGGATCTGGTCATCAGCGACACGCAGATCAGCCTGCTCTACGGCTTCGCTTTCGTCATTCTGTACAGCACGCTCGGCGTCGCGATGGGGCGGCTGATCGATCGCCGCCAGCGCCGCCTGATCCTCGCCGCCGGCATCGCGGTCTGGAGCGTGATGACGATCCTGTGCGGCCTCGCGACCGGCTTCTGGGACTTGTTCGCCGCCCGGATCGGCGTCGGCGTTGGCGAGGCCTGTCTGACGCCGGCCGCCTGTTCGCTGCTGGCCGATTGCTTCCGGCCGCAGCAGCGCGGCCGCGCGATGAATTTCTATTTCTTCGGCGTCTATGCCGGGCTGGGCCTGTCGATGGCGGCCAGCGGCCTTCTCTATGACTGGCTGCTGCACCATCCCGGGCTGCCGCTGCTCGGCCAGCTCGCGCCGTGGCGCGGCGTTTTCATTCTGGTCGGCGCGCCCGGCCTGTTGATGGCGCTGCTCGTGCTGACGATGCGCGAGCCGGCGCGACAAGGCTATCGGCTGCCCGCAACGAACACGTCGATGGCATCGGCCGAAGCCGACTCGCTGCTGGCCTATCTGCGGCAGAACCGGCGCACCATTCTCGCCGTCTTCTTCGCGCACGGGCTGGTCGGCTTCGTCAATTACGGGCTGATCGGCTGGGCGCCGACGCATCTGATCCGCCATTTCGGCCTCAGCACCTCGTTGGTCGGTCCGACCTTGGGCCTGTTCGCGACGATCGGCGGCATGATCGGTGCCGCGGCGGGCACGTTTCTCTGCGATCGCTGGACCAATGCCGGCATGCCGGCCGCGAAGTTTCGCGTCTTGGCGATCGGCGTCGCGATCGCGGTGCCGCCGCTGCTGCTGCTGCCCTTTGCGCCCACTGCAACCGTCGCCATCGCCTGCGTCGGGCTGTGCATGATCGCGATGCCGTTCGCGGGATCGGCGGGACAGCCGCAGGTGCAGGAGCTGTTCCCCAACCATTTCCGCGGCCAGGGTTCGGCCTTGGTGGTGCTGCTGCTCGGCCTGTTCGGTGCCGGATGCGGACCGCTCGCGGTCGGGCTCGCCAGCGATCTTCTGTTTGCCGGCGGCGACGGTCTTGCGTTCGCGATCGCCACCGTCGCGCTGCCGGCGATGGCGGTGACGGTCGGCCTCTATTTCTTCGGCCGGCACCGCTACGAAGCGACGCGCGCACGCGCCACCGCGATGGGCGAATTCGTGCCGCCGGCCGAACCGGCATCGATGCCCAAGCTCGCTTCCGTCAGCGCCGCCTAGGGCCTGGACTCAATTGGGAGCCGTTGGCAGCGGCGGGCTTTCTCTCAAACGCACAAGCCCCTGAAGAACCACCAAGACACCAAGGCCACCAAGAAGCACCAAGCGGTCCGTGCTCCCACCATCGACCGGCCGGAATTCGTATGATCGACGTGCGCCAAGCGCGCGTCAGAAAATCATCGTGATCCCAGCGACCACGATCACATGGCTGTGACTCTTGGTGAAACTTGGTGTCCTTGGTGTCTTGGTGGTGAATTGCCTTCGAGAGCTTTTCAAGCGAAGGCCTAGTCGTTCCTCGAAAGCGATTGAGTACGGACCCTAGCGTGCGCTGAGTCACGCCTGGCGGATGCGCGCCTGCGGTTCGTCGCACGGTGCGGACGCGCGGCCCATGCCCTGCAAGCCGGCGACGGCGAAATCGACCAGCTGCCGCGTGATCTCGTCGGCGCTGCGATCGTCGGTGAAGGCGACGATGTCGTCGTAGCGTTGATAGACCATTTCCCAGGAA
>JAQGIE010000257.1 GCA_028291365.1 Rhodospirillales bacterium | reverse complement strand
CCAGTCGCGGCAAGGGGCGAAGCTCATCCGGTGATGCGGGGTCGGGCCCAGCGCCTTCAACGCCCGCCGGTGTTCGGGCGTCGCATAGCCGACATTGCTGTGCCAGCCGTACCCCGGATGGTCGTCGTGCAGCCTCTTCATGGCGCGGTCGCGCACGACTTTGGCGATGATCGAGGCGGCGGCGATCGAGAGATGCGTTGCGTCGCCGCCGATCACGGTTTTGACCTTGTGCGGAATCGTCGGCGCCATGTTGCCGTCGACCAGAACCAGGTCGGGCGCGGCGGGCAGCAGCGCGACCGCGCGCGCCATCGCCAGCAGCGAGGCGCGCAGGATGTTGTACACGTCGATCTCGGCGACCGAACATTCGGCCACGCCGACCGCGGCATATTCATAGATCACGCTGTAGAGCGCCTCGCGCTCGTCGAGCTCGAGCTTCTTGCTGTCGTCGATGCGGCTGGCGATGCGGCGCGGCAGGCCGGCCTTGGGTAAAATCACCGCGGCGGCGACGACCGGCCCCGCCAGCGGTCCGCGCCCGGCCTCGTCGCAACCCGCGACCACGCCGTCAAAGGCGCGTTCGAAACGGAAATGCGGACGAGTCGCCACTCGAATCTGGGGCATGGCCGGACGCTACAAGAATCCCGTGCATCACGTCGAGCGGTCGCGACGCGCAGGCGCCGTCAATATCGGTCGGGCTGGCGTCCCTTGGGCGTGTCGCTGTAGCTGGCCTCCGGATACGGCAGCATGGTCGCGTTCCAGCGCTCGTGCGCTTGACGAAGCCGCTGGAAGATTTCGGGCAGATCCTGCTTCCGGTCGGCGCGTTCGTGCGGGTCGGCCGCGACGTCGAACAGATATTCATGTCCGGCGAGCTTCAGATATTTCCAGTTCCCGTCGCGAACCGCCGCCTGCTCGTTGGCACGATAGCGCCAATAGAGGGTGCGCGCTCGGGATGCCGCCTGCCCCGTCAGCACCGGCAGAAGATTCTCGCCGTCCGGCTGATAGGCCGCATCGATCTCGGCTCCGGCTGCGGCGGCCAGCGTCGGCAGCCAATCCATCGACATGGCGACTTGATCCGTGACGCTGCCGGGCGCGATGCGCGCCGGCCATCGCAGCAGCGCCGGAATGCGCAGCCCGCCTTCCAGCAACTCGCCCTTCTGTCCGGTGAACGGCCACATGTCGGAGAATCGCTCGCCGCCATTGTCGCTGGTGAACACGACGATGGTGTTTTCGGCCTTGTCACCCAGCGCCTGCAGCACGCGCCCGATGGCGGCATCCATGCTGCGCACCATCTCGACGTATTTCGCAATGCTGCCGCCGTTCATGTGACGCAGACTCTGCAGCGTCGCCGATACAGCTTCGTCGTTCGGCCCCTCCCAGGGCCAGTGCGGCGCGTTGAAATGCAGGCTGAGGAAGAAAGGCGTCTTCGAATCGCCCTCGTTGATTTCCTTCACCGCATGGTCGGCCAGAAGATCGGTCAGGTACCCCGTGCGCTGGACCGGCTGATCGTCGAGAAACAACCCTCCGAACGGTTCCTTCTCCGCATCCGGCCCCTTGCCCCGGTGCGAAAAATAGTCGGCGGCGCCGGGGTGAAAGCCGAAGAAATGATCGTAGCCGCTCTTGCGGGGTCCGAAGTTCGGCGGCGAACCCAGATGCCATTTGCCGATCAACGACGTGCGATAGCCGACCCGTTTCAGCAACGACGGCAAGGTCGGATGCGACGGCGGCAGGCCGAGGGTTTCGCGATAGCCCGGGATCGGTTCTTCGAGCCCGACCGGCAATCGATATTGATAGCGGCCGGTGATCAGCGCCGTGCGCGTCGCCGAGCAGACGGCGGAGTTGGCGTAGGCCTGGGTCAGCCGCACGCCCTCCCGCGCAAGCTGATCCAGCACCGGCGACGGATGATCGCGGTGGCCGTAGCAGCCGAGATCCGCGTAGCCGAGATCGTCGGCCAGGATGAACAGAATGTTGGGCGGCCGGGACGACGCTGCCGCAAAAGAACGGGTGACACCGAGCGCCGCCAGTGCAGTGGCGCCTTGCAACACGGTCCGGCGACCGGTCGAAACAGATTTTTGCATTGCCGCGACTGTGCAGCTTTTCCGGTTCTTGTCGAATGCCGGCCGCCGAGAGGATCGACACGGCGCAGCTCCGGCACGCGCCGACGCGCATCGCCTACCGCGCGCGGCGCAGCAGCAAGAACGTCAGCAGAGCGGCGATGAGGGTCGAGTCGATCGCGGGCACCGGCGTCAACGCGATGCCGGCGCGCGGCGCCAGCAAGGCGAAGCCGGCGCCCAGGATCCAGGCAGCGAAAGCCGGCAGGTGCCAGCCCGCGCTGATAGAGTCGCGCTTCAGCAGGTAGGACACGACATAGACGCCGCCGATCGGCGGGATGGCGATGCTGAGCAGCAGCAGGTACGGGATCAGTAGGTCGCTGACGCCGAACAGGCCGAGCGCAGCACCGATGACGCCGACCACCAGCGTGGCGCGCCAACGCTTCTGCTGCGGGAAAATCGTCGTGAGTACCAGCGAGCTGGCATAGAGATTGTACGTGTTCATCGTCCAGGCTGCGAGCAGCACGATGATCAACGCCGGCAGGCCCAGTCCAAGTCCGATCATGATCGCGATCATGTCGGGCTCGCCGGTCGCGAGCGCCGGAATCGCCGCCAGCACAAGCACGGCGGGAAAGCCGATGCCGAAGGCAAGGAACGCCGCGAGTCCGCCGCTGCGCATGTTGCGCGCGAAGCGGCAAATATCGGGCTGCAACACCGCGCCCGCCGATAGCCCGCCGACGACGAGCGAGATTCCCATCGCGAGCGTAAAGTCGGGCTGCGGCTCCGCCGCGCGCGCGACGGCCATGCCGTAGCGATCGAGCGCGGCGATGAGCGTCCAGACCAGCAGCACGATCTTGAACGGGGTCAGCAGCATCGACAGCCGGTCGATGGCGCGGAATCCGACCACGGCGGTCACCATCATCAGCACGCAGCCGAGACCGGCCCAGCCCAGCATGCCGATCGGCTGCGCGCTGCTGCCGGTAAGCGCCTGCAATGTCTCGTAGGCCGATCGGCCGAACAGCATCATGATGACGCCGAACCAGCCCAGCAGCGACAGGGCCAGCAGCGCATTGACGAGCTTGCCGCCGGTGCTGCCGAAGGCGGCGTTGATCAGCATGTAGGTCGACAGCCGCGCCCGTGCGCCGACGATTGCGGTCGGCACGGCGATCGCCGCCAGCAGCAGCCCGCCGGCAAAACATCCGATGGTGACGCCGTACAGGCCCAGGCCGCGCCCGAGCTGCGCGCCCATGACGAAAACGGGCAGCGCGATCACCATGCCGAGCAGGATCAGCAGCATCCGGATCAGCCCGATCGTCGCCGATTCCGGAACGCGGTCGCGGGCATAGTCGTCGGCGACCAGAGTCTCGACGGCCGCGTCGATCGTCGCCCCGGGCGCGCTCATCGTGCAGCGTTCAGCTGCTCGACCGGCGTGAACGGCGCGTCGAGACCGAACATCTGCGGCCCGAACACGTCGAGCGCGGCGGGCGAGCGCATCACGGGCGCCGCGCTGGCGGCCATGACCTTGACGCGCTGACCGTAGCGCAGCCCTTCGGTGGTGATCGGTTCGGCGGTTTCGCGATCGAGGATGGCGATCAGGTCGGGCACGATGGCGCGCACCACGCCATCGTGTTTGGCGACCAGATGTTCGTTCTGGAAGCTGACTTCCATCACCCCGGTGAAGGGTGCGATCGCATCGATGCGCACCGAGCCGCGCGCGAAGCCGCCGGTGGTTTCGCGATGCAGGTCGGAGACCTTGCCGTCGAACAGCACGTAGCTCGACTTGTAATAGTCGGTCTCGGCCAGCGTCGCGAGCAAGGCCTCGAACGGATCGCGATGCGCCGCGCGCGCCAGGCGAATGGCGCGGCCGATCTCGATCGCCGCGGTCAGCGTGCCGCGCACGCCGCACTCGGCGAGATGCTTGCCCAGCATCGCGAAGCAGCACATCTGGCAGGTGGCGCCCATCGCCACCACGGTGGCGCGCGCCAGCTTCTCGCCCATCAGGTCGTTCTTCGACCAGATCACGACGCAATTGCCGTGCTCGTCGGTGATGCTGATCGGCGAGGCCGGCTGGCCATGCACGTGGAAGGTCGTCATCTGCAATTCTGGAAAGGCACGCCCCATCCCGTCGGCGTCGACCACCGGCAAGCCCGTCTTCGCCGCCAGCACCAGCGGCAGCAGCGCATTGAGGCCGCCGATCTCGGCCGGCATCACCGCGAAGGCTTTTTGCCCGAACGCTTCTTCGATCTCGGTCAGCGACTGCAGCGCCTCGGCGCCGTTGGGCAGCTTCTCGATCAGCACGGTCGGCGCGCCCATCATCGCCGAGGGCACCACCAGCGCGTCGGGCGGCACCTCGTCGACGCTGATGATGCGGATCCCGTCGACGTCGCGCATCGCCTGCCGCAGCAGCATGCTGCCGATATAGGGATCGCCGCCGCCGCCGGTGCCGAGAAAGGCCGCGCCGCGCGCGAGATCTTCGATCAGGTCGCGGGTAAACATCATGCCGCGTTCTCCGAAGTCCGGTTCTTGCGCGTGGTGATGGCGAGATCGCCGACGGCCTTGACGCGCACACGCACCGCCTCGCCCGGCACGTAGGCGAGCGGCAATTCCTCGATATCGACGATCGCCACCGTGTCGGGCACCGCGCCCGCATCGATGGCGCGCTGCCTGGCCAGCGCCGAGGCTTCTGCGAGCACGTCGTCGCGCTTGCGGCCGCGATAGGACATGACGTGGTCGACTTCGCCGCCGACCTGCGCCAACGCCGCGCCCATCGCGTTGGCGACGCCGGCATGTTCGGGGATCACGATTTCCGAAGCCGAGCGCAAGGAGCGGCTGACCAGCACGGCGCCGCCGCCGACCAACACCACCGGCACCGGTGCCGCCGACGTCTTCATCCGGTCGATCGCTTCGTCGAGCATCTCGTGGAGACGGTCCATCGCGGCCGCCACCATCTGCTTGTCGAGATGGCGCACGCGGTCGCGGTCGCCGATCTCGACCTGCCCCGCCGCCACCGCAATGTCGGTGGTGGTGAGCGTCGAACCGCCGAACACCAGCGCATCCTGATGCAACCGGTGCCCGACCGAGCGCGGACCGATGACGTTGCCGACGACCAGGCTGCCGCCGCCAAGACCGAGCGACAGAATGTCGGGCATGCGGAAGTTGGTGCGCACGCCGCCGATATCGACCGCGACCGCGGATTCGCGCGGATAGCCGTTGGCGATGACGCCGATATCCGACGTGGTGCCGCCGATATCGACCACGATCGAATCGGCGAGGCCCGACAACAGGGCCGCGCCGCGCATCGAATTGGTCGGGCCCGACGCGAAGGTCAGGACCGGGAATTGCGCCACCCGGTCGGCGTCGAGGATCGTGCCGTCATTCTGGCTGATATAGAACGGCACGCGGATGCCGAGTCGGTCGAGCGCGTTGCGGAAGCTCTGCACCACGTGGCGCGACATCTCGGCCAGGCTGGCATTCATCACGGCCGCGTTCTCGCGTTCGAGCAGTCCGATGCGGCCGATGGCGTTCGACAGCGTGATCTGCAGGTCGGGATTTTCGTCGCGCAGGATTTCGGCGGCGCGTTCTTCGAACGACTTGTTGACGGGCGAAAAGACCGAGCTGATGGCGGCGGCGCGCAGGCCGCGATCCCTGATCTCTTTCGCCACCGTGCGCAGCGCGCGCTCGTCGAGCGGTGCGTAGGGCCGCCCGTCGAAATCGTGACCGCCGCCGACGATGATGCGGTAGTCGCCGATGCAGCGCGTCAGCCGCTCGGGCCAGCCGCACAAAGGCGGCAGCGACAGAGTCGACGGCGCGCCCAGCCGCACCACCGCCACTTCCCCAAGCCCCTTGCCCTGCACGAAGGCGTTGGTGAAGTGGGTGGTGCCGATCACCACCGTATCGATGATCTCGGTGCCGACTTCGGCCTTGCGCAGCAGGTCCTGCAGCGCCTGCACGATGCCGCCGCTGACGTCTTCGGTGGTCGGCGCCTTGACGCCGGCGATCACTTTCTTGCCGTCGGTCAGGACGGCGTCGGTGTTGGTGCCACCGACATCGACGCCGATTTTCATCGCGGTACTCACAGTGTTGCTCAGAGATGCCAAGTCAGCTCGACGCCGGTCGTGATGGGCTGGTTTTCGATGCGGCCGCCAATGCCCGGACCGAACGCATTCGGACTGAAATTGATCGGCGCGCGCGTGTTGGTCAGGTTCTTGCCGAACACGGCGAGGCTCCAGCCGTTCGACTGCACCGCAAAGCGCGCGTTCAGATAGTTGACGGGGCCGAACCCATAAAGGCCGGTCGGATCGTAATGGATCGGGCCCTGCTTGGCGTAGTCGAGCCGCGCCATGCCTTCGAACGACTGGAAGATCGGGAAGTGGTACTCCACCGAGGCGTTGCCGCTATAGCCATAGCTGTTGGGCGTGCGGTTGCCGCGAAACAGCGCGGTGCCGTCGAAATCGTCGATGGTCGAATCGTTGACGCCCAGACCGAGGCCGAAGGTCAGGTTGCGCAGCGGCCGCCACGTCACTTCAAGCTCGCCGCCGTTCATCGACGCCGCCCGGATGCTCACGATGTTGCGCGCGATCGGCACCGTGCTGATGAAGTAGAATTGCTGGTTCTGGAAGTCGGTGTGATAGGCCGCGAGATTGACCGTCAACGTCCGGTCGAGAAACTGGCTCTTCAGCCCGGCTTCGTAATTGGTGGTGGTTTCCTTGGGGTAGAGCCGCGGGATGTGCAACGCCACCGAGTCGGTAAAGGCGTTGAAGCCGCCGCTGCGGAAACCGCGGCCGATCGTGACATAGCCGCTGATGTCGGGCGCGAACTGGTAGGACAGCGTGCCCTGCGGCTGCAGCGCGTAGAAGCTGGTCGTGATCGCCGAGCCGGGCACCTGCCGGTCATTGTCGTAGCGGTCGTCGACGTCGAAGCGCAACGCGCCCGAGAACTTGAACCCGCCGCCGAGATCGACGTTCGCCGAACCGTACACCGCGTAGGCGGTGCTGTGCGCGTCCTGGTTTCCGCCCGCGAGCTTCACGCCCGCCAGCGGCCCGCCGGCCTGCCCGAACACGTCGAGGAAGTTGGTCGTCTTGCGATGCTGGAAGAAGGCACCGACCTGCCAATCGACGCGCTGCCCGGTCGGCGAGCTGTAGCGCAGATCCTCGTTGACGGCGCGCGTGGTGATGTTGTTGCGCTGGACCGCGATCGGCAGCGTCGTCCAATCGGCATCGCCCAGCACGTCCGACAAGGAGTGAGCGTATTGCGAGATCGAGGTGAAGGTGCCGAAGTCGGTCACGTGCTCGAGCTTGACCGAATAGCTCTGCAACTCGCGCGTGTCGGTGGTGTTGAGGTTGCGCGTGGGGTGGATGGTGAAGTCGGAAATATGCCCGTCGGGAACCTGGCTCAGAAAGGACGCGCCATCGACGCCACCCACCACGCCGGCCCGCAACTCGACGCGCGTCGAATCGGTCAGCGCCGCCACCAGTTCGAGATGGCCCGAGCGCTGGCGCGACCAGTCGCCATTCCGCTTCAAGCCCGCATCATAGAGCAAGCCGCCGCTGTAGCGGTCGGCCACCGTCAGCTTGGCCCACAGCCGGTCGGCGACGATCGGTCCCGAAACCGTGTCGATCACGCGCGCCGTGTCGCCGCGGCTGTAGGTGGCCAGGAAGTCGTTGGTGAAGGTATTCGACGGACGCGTCGTATTGATCAGCATCGCGCCCGCGATGGCGCCGCGGCCGTAGAGGGCCCCCTGCGGACCGCGCAGGATCTCGACGCTGGAAATGTCGAGCAGATCCTGGTTGACGAATTCGAGCGCCGGCAGCTGCACGCCGTCGACCAGAATCGCCACCGGCGCCTCACCGCCCTGCGCCGTCGCGATGCCGCGCAGCGAGATATAGGGAATGCCGGCGCGGTAGTAATTGTCGAAGCTGAAGTTCGGAACCAGCTTGGCCAGCTCGCTGAGATTGGTGACCGACGCGGATTCGAGCGTCGCACCGGTCACCACCGCGACCGAGGCCGGCACGTCCTGCAACCGTTCTTCGCGGCGGCGCGCGGTGACGAGCACTTCTTCGCTGGCGGGCGCCGGCACGCTCTGGGCTTGCGCGACCGCCGCGTCCGCGACCATGGCGCAAACGAGCAGCGCCAGCAGGCTGGACCCGGAACGTAGTGCGGTAAGAGTCGGCATGTGCCGCATGATGATCCCCTCGAATCGAAGCCGTTCTTGCGCCCTGTTGCCCCGACGATGCGGTCGGCCGATGGCCATGCGCCATCTCCGCGAGGGGTGGTTCGGGGTGGCAGGGCGGTAGGTCGCGGCGGCAGGGCCTTGCGCGCGCCGCGCGCGCGTGGGGACCTGTACGCGTGACAAGTCCGCACCGAAGCGAGACCGAAACGCATGGCGGAAGCAGTTTTCGCACGCGCCGCGTGCATCGGACGCGCCTGCTCGATCGGCTGAACGCCGCCGGACCGGCGCATCTGACCGTATTGCGTGCACCCGCCGGCTACGGAAAGTCCGATCTGCTCGCCAATTGGGCGCGAACGCTCCGCGCCCGGGACACCGACGTCGCCTGGCTCGAAGTCGATGAAAGCCTGGGCGAGCCGATACGTTTTCTCGGTGCCCTGCTGGCCAGCGCCTCGCGTGCGCGAGCCGACGGTGATGCGGCGGCGCAGCCGTTATTTCCGCAGGCGTCGCTGCGCGAGGCGATCGCCTGGATCGCCGGCGACCTTGCCGGACGCACGCGCCCGTTGCTGTTCATCATCGACGATTACGACCGCGCCCGCAGCGAGGCGCTCGATCTCGTGCTGAGCGACCTGCTGCGGCAGTGCAACGAGGTTCTGGGCGGGCCGGACGTGCGGTTCTGCATCGCCGGCCAGATCGAGTCGCACCTGTCGCACGACGTGCTCGAGCTCACTGCGCGCGACCTGCGCTTCACCGACGCCGAAATCGCGGCCTTGTTCGACGAAACGCTGACGGTCGAAGAACTCAGCCGTATCTCGGTCTGGACCGAGGGCTGGCCGGTCGCGGTGCAGCTGGTGCGTCAGGTCCTGTCGATGCCGCATGCGCGCGAACATCCGGTCGGCGACCTGCTGGCTGCCAGCGCCAAAGGCGATCACGCGCGCCATCTGACCGAACAGGTGCTGCGCAACCTGCCCGAGCAGCAGCGCGAGCTGCTGATCGCAACCTCGTTCCTCGACGTGCTGCAGGTCGATCTCGTGGCCGCGGTCACCGGTGACGAAGATTGCTGGCGCAGCCTGGCGGCGCTCGAAGGGTCGACGACGTTGCTGACGCCGGTCGACGACGATCCGGCGCGCGGCTATCGCTGCCACCGGCTGATCCGCGACGTGATGTTCCGGCAGCTGCGCCGCCGCGGCCGCCGCGGCGTGTCGGCGCTGCAGCGCGCCGCCGCCGTCTGGTACCGGCAGGAAGGCGATCTGCGCCAGGCGATGCGCTACGCCGCCGACGCCGGCGACAGCGAACTTGCGGCGCAGCTCGCGCTCGACGCCGGCGGCATTTTCTACGGCGTGCAGCATGGCGCGCCGGCCCTGCGCGCGCTGATCGAGAATCTCCCGGCCGCCAGCTTCGCCGCAGAACCGCGGCTGCGCCTGGCCCAGGTCTTCCTGCTGATCAAGGACGGACGCTTCGACGCTGCCGGCGACATCATCCGCGCCATCAAGGACCAGATGCAACGCGACGAGGCTGCCGTCGACCGGCTGTTGTCGCGCGACCTCGCCATGGCGGCGCTGACCCTGTCGGTCTATGTCGGCGTGCGCATCGACATGAACGAGATGCGCCGTCTCGCCGCCAGCGCCGAAGACCACGCCTCGGCTGACTCCTGGCTGAACGGCGTGGTGCAGAACATGCTCTGCGTCGCGCATTACCGTGTCAGCGACTTCGTGCAGGCCACTTCGGCGGCGGAAACGGCCGACTATTATTACACGCTGGTCGCATCCTCGAACGGGCTCGGCCATATGCGGCTCCACGCCGGGCTGATCGCGATGGAACAAGGCGACACGAATGTCGCCATCTTCTGCTACGAGCAGGCGCGCGTGATTTTCGCGAGCGCGATCTATGGCGACGACGCGGGCTGCGCCATGGCCGACGTCTTTCTCGCCGAAGCGCTCTATGCACAGGGTCGCGTCGACGAAGCGCGGGCGCGTTGCGCACCGGCGCTGCACTATGCGCTGTCGGCGGAGTGCTATTACGAGCTGCTGGTCGCGGGCTATCGCACCTTGAGCGCGCTGGCCGTGCTCGATTCCGGCGCGCACGAGGCGATCCGGGTGCTCGCCGATGGATTTGCCTTTGCCGGACGGCGCCGCTTCGTCGAGGTGGAGCATTATCTCTCGTTGCGGCGGGCCGAGCTCGAAATGGCGGCGGGCGAGCATGCCGGGTCGAGCTTCCGCGCCGTGCTGCTGCCCGAACCGCGCAATGAAGAAGACGGCGCGGGATGGCGCGAAACCGATCTGGCAAGGCTGCTCGAAGCGCGGCTGATGCTGGCTGATGGCGACGCGGGCGGTGCGGTGACGCTGCTCGAGCGGCAATTCGAGCATCTCCAGCGCAGCGGACGTGTGCGCGCTTCGATTCCGGTTCTGGTGCAACTCGCGCTGGCGCTCGACGCGAAGGGTGCGCGCGATCAGGCGCTGATCAGGCTGCACCAGGCGGTGCGCGCGGCGCGGCAGGGCGCGATCCTGGCGCCCTTCCTCGAACAAGGCCGCGCCCTGCTGCCGTTGCTGATGATGCTGGCGCGGCCGGGCCGGCCCGGCATGAGCGACGCGGGTGAACGCACCTTTCTGGACTCCATCATCCGCAGCCTGCATGCGCTCGGCGGTACGGGTGCGCCGCTGCTCAGCGAGCGCGAGCACGAAATCGTGCAGCTGCTGGCGGCCGGCAAGAACAACAAGCTGATGGCGCGCGATCTCGGCATCTCGCCCGAGACGGTGCGCTTTCACCTCAAGAGCATCTACGAGAAGTTCGGCGTCAGCGACCGCCGCGTCGTCGTCGAGCTGGCGCAGCAACGCGGGCTGCTGAACGGACGGTGACGTTCGCTGCCTTGCAAGGCCAGTTGGCCACGGTGCGCGAGACCAGTTGAGTTCCGACTCGCCGCCGCCGCTCGCAGCGGCTAGGCATGGAACCATGCCGCACACGATCCGCCCCGCCACGCCGTCCGACGTCCCGCTCATTCTGGCGCTGGTCCGCGAACTCGCCGTCTACGAACATCTCGAACATGAAGTCGTCGCCGACCAAGCGGCGCTCGCAGGAACGATGTTCGGCCCCGACGCCAATGCCGAGGCGGTGATCGCCGAACTCGACGGCGAGCCGGTCGGCTTCGCGCTGTTCTTTTACAACGTCTCGACCTTCCTCGGACGCCGCGGCCTCTATCTCGAAGATCTGTTCGTGCGGCCGTCGGCGCGCGGCACCGGCATCGGACGTGCGCTGCTGGCGCATCTGGCCAGGCTTGCGGTCGAGCGCGGCTGCGGCCGCATGAACTGGGCCGTGCTCGACTGGAACGAGCCCGCGATCAAATTCTATCAAAGCCTGGGCGCCGAACTGGTCGATGCGTGGCGCTTCTTCCGGCTCGACGGCGAGGCGCTGAAAGCGCTCGCTGCGCGCGGCTGAGAGCAAATCGTCGGGTTGAACGGGGCTTTATGGACGACGCGTTGGCGCGGCGCGGCTGGTCGAAGCGTCGAGCGTCGCGGTCAGTTTTTCCAGGCCGCGATCCCATGACGGCGACGGCCCCAGCCGCTCGGCCAGGAACGCGATCAAGGTGCGCACTTTCGGCGCGCGATGGCGCCCCGCCGGGCTGACCGCGTGCACGCCGAGCTGCACCGGCGGCGTTTGCGGCAGGATCGGCACCAGCGTCCCGTCGCGCAGATCCTGGTCGACCCCGAAGGTCGGCAGCACCGCGATGCCCAACCCTTGCAATGCAAAAATGCGTAGCGCCTCGCCGCTATTGGCGCGCGCCGCATCCTGTTCGAACGTGACGCGACGTTCGCCGCCCTCGGTCGCGAAGGTCAGGCTGCGCGCGCCGTCGGCGGCGTAGATGTAAGCCAGCAGGCGATGCGCCGAGAGCGCGTCGATATCGGCCGGCTCGCCGTACTGCGCGACATAGGACGGCGACGCGACGAGCAGGATGCGTGCGGGCGCCAGTTTGCGCGCGACCAGGTTGGGCGTATCGGCGAGACGGCCGATGCGGATGGCCAGATCAAATCCCTCTTCGACCAGATCGACGAAGCGATCGGCAAATTCGATGTCGAGCCGCACCAGCGGATGCGCCGCCTGGAATTCGGCAAGCAGCCTGGCGAGATGGCGCGAACCAAAGATCACCGGCGCCGAAATCCGGATCGTGCCGCGCGCCGTCGTGTGCAGTTCGACCGCGTCACGTTCGGCCTGGTCGATTGCCTCCAGCGCGCCGCGCGCACCGGCAAGCAGCCGGTCGCCTGCCTCGGTCGGCGCCAGACGGCGTGTCGTACGATTCAGCAGCCGCACGCCCAGCCGGTCTTCGAGATCGGCGAGATACCGCCCGGCCATGACCCGGGACAGGCCGAGCCGCCGGGCCGCTTCGGCCAGGCTTCCGCCCTCGACGGCGGCGACGAAGACTTTGAGCGAGGTAAGCCGGTCCATAACAGCCAGATTGAATACTATATGGGTACAGTCTGGTTCACATCTGACCGATTGTGAACCTCTGATGCTCAGCGCATTTGAGCGGGAGACGAACGGGCGCCGCCCGTTCAACAGGATGGAGGTTTCCGATGGTCCAGATTTCAGCCGCGTCTTCGCTCGACGAAGACAACGCACCGGCTGCGGCGCTGCTGCTGCGCCTCCTGCTCGGCGTCGCATCGCTGGCGCATGCCGGGCTCAAGCTTTTCACCTTCACCATGGCCGGCACGATCGCCTTCTACGCCCAGCTCGGCCTGCCTGCGTTCGCGGCCTACGCCACTGTCGCGGGCGAACTGATCGGCGGCGTGTTTCTGATCGCCGGCGTTTTGCCGCGCCTGGTCGCGGTGGCGCAGCTGCCGATCCTGCTCGGCGCGATCTGGGTTCATGCCGGCAATGGCTGGGTGTTCAACGCGCAGGGCGGCGGCTGGGAATATCCCGCCTTCTGGGCCGGCGCGCTGCTGGTGCAGGGGCTGCTGGGTGACGGCCTTTATGCGCTGATGCCGACACGCCGCATCGCGTTGCGCACCACGCAACCGGTGCCCGCCTGATGCAACCCAGCCTGTTCGTGTCGCACGGCGCGCCGACGCTGGCGATCGAACCGAGCCCGGCGCGCGATTTTCTTCGCGCGCTGGGTTCGTCGCTGCAGCCGTTGCCGCGCGCCATTCTGG
>JAQGIE010000051.1 GCA_028291365.1 Rhodospirillales bacterium | reverse complement strand
GCGCATCGAAGATGCGGCTCATGATGATCACAGGTTCTTCGGCGGGTGTTTCGACGACAGACGACATTGATTGAGGCTCCAGTTGAGGTCGTGGGTTCAGTCGCCCTGCTTTTTCGCGTCGCGCTGGAGCGCTTGCAGATAGGCGGCGAGGCCATCGAGGTTGCGGTCCCAGAACTGGCGGTAGCTTTCGAGCCAGGTTGCGAGGTCGCGCAACGGTGCGGGTTCGAGATGGCAAGGCCGCCATTGCGCCTCGCGACCGCGCGAAATCAGCTTGGCCGACTCCAGCACTTTCAGGTGCTTGGACACGGCGGCGAGGCTCATCTGGTGCGGCTGGGCGAGTTCCTTCACCGACGCGTCGCCCTGGACCAGACGAGCCAGGATGGCGCGGCGGGTCGGGTCGGCGAGGGCGAAGAAGGTGGCGCTAAGCGGGTCGGCAGGCATGTGTACATAACCGATCGGTTGACAACCGATCGGTTAAATACGGACCCTGCATTGGCCCGTCAAGGAAGAACCGCAAAGACCAAGAGAGCGGGGCCGGGAGCCCTGGCCCCGCTTGCGTTGTGCGGGTGAGATCGGCAATCTCCGCGCCTCTCGCGATGGGCCCCGTTGGCGGAACTGGTAGACGCGCCTGACTCAAAATCAGGTTCCGAGAGGAGTGCTGGTTCGATTCCGGCACGGGGCACCAACGATTTGGCAGGCATCGCCGTGTGCGTTGCAACTTCCGATCAGGCCGAAGTTGCAACTTTTGATCTCGCTGCGAATTGCACACCGAAATCCGATCAGCCCCTCGTCGACGTGCCGGCTTTAAGCAGGCCGAAGCGCAACCGACTCCAGATCGGCCAGTCGCAAATTTCCCATATTGGGAACATTTTGCTTGTTCCCAGGTTGGGAAACTCGTACTTGATGGCCATGCGAATCTTGGCCCTCGGCACGCTTCGCGCCCACTGGACCCAACCCGGCCGGGCGGACAGCGAGCGGTCGCTGATCGAGTGGTATCGCACCGCGGAGACTGCGATGTGGGCCTCCCCGGCGGATGTGAAGGCGACCTACGGCAACGCCAGTTTCGTGGCGAACAACCGCGTGGTCTTCAACATAGCCGGCAACAAATACCGGCTCGTGGTGGCGTTCAGGTACGAGAAACAACTCGGCTTCGTACGCTTCATCGGCACGCACGCCGAGTACGACGAGATTGACGTGACGACGATCTGAGAGGGCGGCATGGAAATTCATCCCATCAAGACCGATGACGATCTTCGGGTGACACTCGCTGAGATCGAGAAGTTGTGGGACGCGCCGACAGGCTCTTCCGAGTCCGATCGGCTCGACGTTCTCTCGATGCTGGTCCACGCCTACGAAGCATCACACGTGCAAGTGCGTGAACTCGACGCGATCGAGTATCTGCAAGCGCACATGGAGAACACAGGGAAGACTCAAGCCGATCTGGCCGAGGTTCTTGGTTCGAGGCCGCGCGCTTCCGAAGTTCTCAACCGCCGCCGACCGCTCACACTCGACATGATTCGCGCCGTTTGCGCTGCTTGGAACGTCTCTGCGGACAACCTCGTCCGGCAGTACGAGCTTGCTTGAGGTCCGGGAGAGCGGGTCCTTGCCTCGGGGCGCGTGCGTGCGCCTCGACTGATTACGCTTACAACCCGTCCAGCGTCAGCAAACTGTGATCGTCGGCCCAGGCGCGCTTGGAGGGCGCCAGCGAAAGTGGCCTGGGCTTAGCTGCCACCATCGCGCATGTCGACCACTGCCCGCTTAGGGGCGGGAAGCTTCTCGTAGAGGGCGTCGATTTCCGCCGGACAAGTGATCAACTCGTCGGCGATCACATTGACGAGCGGATGCATCGCCAGATGCGCCTGCGGGCGCGGGGCCGCGCTGGGCCGTTGGTGGCCTGAGCGATATCGATGGCAGGCAATTGGCAGCGAAGTAAGACAACGCTACCGCCGCGGCAGCACCGAACAAGGCGGTGCCAGCCCCGACCAGTCCTTGCCGGCGAGCAGCGCCAGGTCGCGATCGACCTCCTGCCGCACCGTTGCTGCGTCCCAATGCACCAGCGTTTCAATGCTGCAGCGCTCATTGGCCAGCGCCGCGACGCGATAGCCGAGGTAATAGGCTGACCGCCACGGCAGGCCGGACTCCTTGGCGCTCTTGTTGCCGTATTCGAAGAACCGCCCGAACAGGTCGCGATCGATCTTGTCGGCGCTCGCGCGCAGCTCGGCAGCAAGCTTCGGCAGCATTGGACGCGCCTGCTGTTCGAGATCGCGCGGCAGCATCAACGCGTCGGCGAGGCTGTTTTCGAGATTGAACGCGGCGCTGACATAGGTCGCGAGCCCTTCGGCCCACAACGCCCGCCAGATCTCCTGGTCGGCGCCGGGATCGTCGCTGAACCCGGCGGCCTGCGCGTGATAGCGATGAAACAGCTCGTGCATGAGAAAGACCGACAGGCGCGAACCGGTGTCGAGCGCCTGGATCGCATCGACGCCGAAGACTAGCGCAGGCTGGCCGTCGACGACGCGGCCGGCACCGTCGAACTGGTCCAGCGACACCATCAGATAGATCGGGAAGTCGCAGCGGAAATCGGGAAAGCGCTTTTGCAGCTTGGCGATCGCCGCCGGCAGCCGGTTCTGCATTTCACGGATCAGCGACATCGCCGCAAAGTTGCTGGCGCGCGCCTCGTTGAGTGCGTCCACGGCTTTACGTTCGAGCCTCGCCGGGTCGTCGATATCGATCACTTCGGGTGCGTAGAGGCCCGGATGCTTTGCCTGCACGCGACCGCGAAACGCCGCCATCTGCGTCGTGTCGCTCCAGCCGCGCGACTCGCGGGCCAAGGTCCAGAATTCCTGCGTCGCATCGACGATCGAGCAGGCGGCCGACGCAGTGCCGGCGAACAGCGACAGAGACGTCAGCAGCGCCGACAGGAGCAGGCGCTTCACCGCTTCGCCGCCTTGCGTTTGTTGCGCGCGACGACCTCTTCGTAGCCGGCACGTAGCTGCTCCGACACGCGCGGCCGTCCTTTGCGCATCGCGATGCCGAGATGCGTCTCGCGCAGCTCGTCCATGAACGCGTCCCACAATTTCGGGCCGCCTTCTTCAAGCAGTTGCGCGCGGATCGAAAGTTCTTCGGTCGCCGGCAGGTAGCGCCGGCCCCAGGCGCCGATCTGCGCGAAGATGGGAACCAGCGCGACCGACTTCTCGGTCAGGCTGTAAATCGATTTTTGCTTGTGACTGGGGTCGTCGACTTTGCTGATCATGCCGGAGCCGAGCAGGCTTTTGAGCCGGTCCGACAGAATGTTGGACGAGATGCCCTCGTCGGACAGCCTCAGCAGTTCGCGGAAGTAGCGGCGATTGCCGAACATCATGTCGCGCAGGACCACCAGACTCCATTTGTCGCCAAACACCTCGACCGCGAGGTTGATCGGGCATCCGGACCTGTGCCGGTCGGTCGTGCTCATCATCTGCATCAAATTTGAAAACACCGCTTGCGTCTTCCGTTTGACTGATTGCATATCGCAACCAGTATTGAAACGCAATCAGTGAGGACGAGATGGGCAAGGTCTTGGTTCGCGCGTTTGGCGTATCGGTCGACGGGTTTGGCGCCGGCCCCGAACAGTCGCTTGAAAATCCCCTCGGCGTCGGCGGCACGCAGCTGCATGGGTGGGCGTTCCAGACCCGCACGTTTCGAACCATGTTCGGCCAGGACGGCGGCAGCACCGGTGTCGATGACGCCTATGCCACGCGCAGCTTCGAGAATCTCGGCGCCTGGATTCTGGGCCGCAACATGTTCGGCCCGGTGCGCGGCGCATGGCCGGACGACAGCTGGAAAGGATGGTGGGGGACGAACCCGCCGTACCATGTGCCGGTCTTCGTGCTGACGCATCACGCGCGTCCATCGATCGAGATGGAGGGCGGCACCGTCTTCCATTTCGTCACCGACGGCATTCGCGCCGCGCTCGAGCGCGCCAAGGCGGCAGCTTGCGACAAGGACATCCGGATCGGCGGCGGCCCGGCAACCATCCGCCAATATCTGCAGGCCGGCCTGATCGACGAGATGCATCTCGCTGTCGCGCCCACGCTGCTCGGGTCGGGCGAGCCGTTCTTCGACGCGCTGGATCTGGTGAAGCTCGGCTTCACCGTTGCGGAGCAGACGCCGACCGAGCTGGCCCTGCATGTCGTCCTGCGACGCGCCGAAAGCTAGAGTCCCAGCGCCCGCCCCAGCGCCACCACCGCGACACCGGTGAGCGCGGCGACGACATCGCTGCGCGTGACTTTCATCACCGCCGCGATCACCACCAGCGCCACCAGTTCCGGCGGATGTCCGTTGGCCAGCACCGGCGCCATGATGCCGATCATCACCGCCAGCGGAATCGCACTCAGCGCTGCTTCGAGCCGCGGCGTCACCGGCACGAAGCGCATCATCAGAAAGCCGCCGGCACGGCAGGCAAAGGCGGCCATTCCCATGACGATGATGGCGAAGAGGAAATCCTGCGTCGTGCTCATGCGCGCTTCTCGTCGTCGAAGCTGAGATACGCGACCAGCGCACCGACCAGGCCCGCGGCGACGATGGTCCAGCCGCTGGGATAGAGACGGTTGACCAGCAGCGCCACCAGCAGCGCCGCGAAGGCGGGACGCAGGTCGCCGCGGCCGCGCCAGACCGACACGGCCAGCGCCATCGAAAACGCGACCAGCATGAAATCGAGGCCGAACCGCGCCGGGTCGGGAATGGCGCTGCCCAGCACGTTGCCGGCCAAGGTGCCGATCAGCCACGGTACGAACATGACCAGGCCCGAACCCAGCACGAAGCCGGCGTCGGCTTCGCCCCCCGCGCGACGCTGCATCGACAGCGCCCAATTGCCGTCGCCGAGAAAGAACAAGGTGGAATAGCTCATGTGCGGCGGCAGCGTTCCCATCCACGGCCGCAACGAGGCGCCGTAGAGAATGTAGCGTGCATTCATGATCAGGATGGTCGCGATGGCCGGCAGCAGGAGCTTGCTGTGCGCCCACCCTTGCAGCGTCGCCATCTGCGCCGTGCCGGAATAGACGAAGCCGCTCATCAGGAACGCTTCGAGTGCGGTCAGCTGCGCTTCGCTCGCCAGCACGCCGAATACCATGCCGTACACGAGCACGCCGGCCGCCAGCCCCTGTCCCGCAATGATGCCCGCGACGATCCCGGCGCGGGTGAAGGTGATGTCGGGCGGCGGGGACTGCATGTTCATTGGAAGACGTCGCGGACCAGGGTGAAGGCGATCGTCCACATGACCAGCGCGATGAGGAAGTCGAGCACGCGCCACGCCAGCGGTCGCTGGAACAGCGGCGCGAGCAGACGCGCACCGAAGCCGAGACCATAGAACCAGATAGCGGACGCCGTCATGGCGCCGGCGGCATAGGCGGTGCGCGCCGAGCCCGCGAACCGCGTCGAGAGCCCGCCCAGCAGCACCACCGTGTCGAGATAGACGTGCGGATTGAGAAAGGTGAGGGCGAGGCAGGTGACGACGGCCCGGCGCAGACCGGGGGCCGCGTCGCTCGCGGCTTCGAGCCGGCCCGGATGCAGCGCGCGGCGCGCGGCGAAGAGCCCGTAGGCGGCGAGAAACAGCGCGCCGCCCAAGGTGACGATGCGCAACGTGACCGGCGCCGCCTGGACCAGGCGTCCCATGCCGCCGACCCCGGCGAGAATCAGCAGCGCGTCGGCGACAAAGCAGATCGTCGCGACCGCAACGACGTGCTGGCGCAACAGACCCTGGCGCAGCACGAACGCGTTCTGCGCGCCGATCGCGACGATGAGGCTGGCGCCGAGCGCCACACCCTGCAGGGCGGCGGATGCGATGGAAGGATCGAACAGGGAACGCTCACGCGAGGCTAGTCGAATGCACCGACAGGCTGAAGCGCGCCTTGCTCGCTGCGGTGGCGCCTTCCCGGTGATAGAAGCGAATCGCATCCTCGTTCCAGGCCGGCGTCTGCCATTCAAGATGCTCGATCCGCAGCCGTCGAGCTTCTTCGACGACGGCCTGCAGCAACGCCTTGCCGAGGCCGCGCCCGCGCGTCGTCTCGCGCACGAACAGGCAGTCCAGGTGCAGGAATTCGCGGCCCTGCAAGGTCGAGAATTCGCGCGACGCGG
Source organism: Rhodospirillales bacterium (assembly GCA_028291365.1). GTDB lineage: Bacteria > Pseudomonadota > Alphaproteobacteria > BOG-932 > Roseiterribacteraceae > Roseiterribacter. The sequence continues at coordinate 1,513 of JAQGIE010000051.1, read as the reverse complement.
TGGCGTAGCCGACCAGCGCGCCGCCATCCATGGCGACCCAGCCCAGCAAGCGTGGCGGTGCGGCGAAGAAGGCCTGGCGCAAGGCTGCAAGCTTGTTGGCCGGATCGAACGAAGCGCGCTCGTAGTCGGCATGCTCCGCCATCAGCTCGATCAGCCCGTCGAGATCGGCCGGTTCGAGGCGCGAGATCACCGGCGCGCCCGATGGAGAAGGTCAAGCAGCGCCTCGACGTCGCGCGGTTCGGTTTCGTAGCTGGTGATGCAGGCACGCAGCACCTTGCGTCCGCGCAGCCGCACCGAAGAGATCCAGGCGCCGCCCGATTGCACCACGAAGCTTTCGATGCCGGCGACATCGCCGCCCTCGGCCGGTTCGAAACAGACGAGCGGCAGCGGCGTGTCGTTGACGATGCGCCAGCCGTCCCGCACCAGCCCCTGGCGCAGCAAGGCACCCATCGCCACCTGCCGGCGCAGCAAGGCACGCACGCCGTCGAGTCCGAGCGCGGCGAGCGCGACGAACAGTCTGAGTCCGAGAAAACGCCGCGACCATTGCAGCGAATGCACGTAGGGATCGCGCAGCGTGGCCGACGGCATGTAGCCGGTCTGGACCGCGAACGCGGTTTCCAGCGGCCGCCAGTCGCGCGCGAGATAGAGGCCCGTGCCCATCGGCACCGAAAGAAATTTGTGCGGGTCGATGGTGATGCTGTCGGCCAGTTCGAGTCCCGGCAACAAGGCGCGCAGTTCGGGCACCAGCACGCCGCCACCGGCCCAGGCGGCATCGACATGGAGATGCGAATCCGTGCGCCGGCGCAGGTCGGCCAGTCCCGCAATGTCGTCGACGGCGCCGTGTGCCGTCGTGCCCGCGGTGGCGACGAGCAGCAGCGGATCGCGCGACGGATCGGCATCGATGGCGCGTTGCAGCGTGTTCGCGGTGAGGCGCAACCCGTCGTCGGTTTCGACCAGCTGCACCGCGTCGCTGCCGAGACCGGCTGCGCGGGCGAGCTTGACCCAGGCGAGATGCGCTTCGGCCGAGACATAGATCGCCGGTCGTGCGTTGCCGATCGACGCGATGCCGTGCGTCGCCCAGCCGGGATAGCGGCGTGCCAGCGCCGCGAGCAGCGCGGTGTGATTGGCTTCGCTGCCGCCGCTGGTGAAGCTGCCGGCGACTTCGGCGGGCGGCCAGCCGATCGCGACGCCGAACAGCTCGATCAGCCGCCGCTCGATCGCAGCGGCGGCGGGCGCGTGACCGACGACGGCGAGCTGCGGATTGATCGTCGCGGCGATGAGATCGCCCGCAATCGCTTCGGGCAGGGCAGGCGGGTTGAACAGGCCGAAATAGCGCGGGTGATCGCTATGAACCGCACTGCGTGCCAACAGGTCGAACAGGTCCGCCGCGACTTGTTCGGCGGGACGCGGCGCGGCGAAATCGTAGCGGGCCAGCGCGCTGCGCAACGCGCCGTCGCACAGTTCCTGGACGACCGGCGCGTCGCGTCGCGCCTGCAGATAGTCGGCTGCCAGC
>JAQGIE010000244.1 GCA_028291365.1 Rhodospirillales bacterium | reverse complement strand
GCGCGCTTGGCGCGCGCCGATCACGCGAATCCCGGTCGGTGCGCCTTACTGTCCTGGTGGTGAAAGCCACCTTCAGCAGCAGCACCCAGTCCAACCGATGCAACCTAAAAGGGCTATGCTCTAGCTTCGCGCCAGACAAGAATCAGGACCGTGGGGGATCGAGTGCGGGAAATGACTCTGCGGGGCCTGCTGCTGGGCGCCGCGATCACGGTCGTGTTCACGGCCGCCAACGTCTATCTCGGCCTGCGCGTCGGAACGACGGTTTCGTCCTCGATCTCCGCCGCCGTGATCTCGATGGCGATCCTGCGCTTCGCACCCGGCGCCAACGTGCTCGAGAACAACATCGTGCAGACGGTAGCGTCGGCGGCCGGCACGCTGTCCTCGATCATCTTCGTCATGCCCGGCCTGTTGATGGTCGGTCACTGGAACGGCTTTCCGTTCTGGCTGTCGGCCGGCGTCTGCGCCGTCGGCGGCATACTCGGCGTCGCCTACACCGTGCCGCTGCGCCGCGCGATGGTGGTCGAAGGCGGCCTGCCCTATCCCGAAGGCGTCGCCGCCGCCGAGATTCTGCGCGCCGGCAGTCGCAACGAGGACGGCACGCCGCACGGCCCCGACGAGCCCGGCGTGCGCGACATCATCAACGGCGCGCTCGCGTCGGCCACGTTCGGCATTGCCTCGGCCGGGCTTCGCCTCGTGTCGGAAGACGCGGTGCGCGCCTTCAAGCTCGGCCCGGCCACCACCGGCGTGGTCGGCTGCGGCTTCTCCTTCGCGCTGCTCGGCGTCGGCTGGCTCATCAGCATTTCGGTCGGGCTCGCCGTGCTGCTGGGCGTGATCATCGCCTGGGTCGTCGCGGTGCCGATCCTGACGACGCTGATTCCGGCGCAAGACGGCACCGATCTCGCCGCCCATGCGCTGGGGCTGTGGCGCTCGCGCGTGCGCTTCATCGGCGCCGGCACGATGACGGTGGCGGCGGTGTGGTCGCTGGTCGTGCTGGCCAAGCCGCTGGTCGACGGCGTGCGCGCCTCGCTGCGCGCCCTGGCCGAAGCGCGTGCCGGACGCGCCGACGCGCTGCCGCGGGTCGAGCGCGACCTGCCGTTCGACAAAGTCGTCAAGCTGTCGCTGGCGATGGCGGTCCCGATGGCCGCGTTGTTCGTCGCCTTCATTCACGACGCCTATGGCTTCACGCGCTGGGACCTCGTCATCGCGGCGATCCTGTTCAGCTTCGTGCTGGGCCTGCTGGTGTCGGCGACCTGCGGCTACATGGCCGGCATCATCGGCAGCTCGCACAGCCCGATCTCGGGCATCGGCATCGTCGCGATGCTGGCGGTGGCGCTGCTGCTGTTCGCGCTCGACGCCACCACCGGCGGCACCACGACCAAACCGGCGGTGGCGCTGGCGCTGTTCATCGTCTCGATGGTGCTGGCGATCGCGACCATCGCGAACGACAATCTGCAGGACCTCAAGACCGGCCAGCTGGTCGGCGCGACGCCGTGGAAACAGCAGGTCGCGCTGATGTTCGGCGTCGTGGTCGGCGCCGCGGTGATTCCGCCGGTGCTGGATCTGCTGCACCAGGCCTATGGCTTCACCGGCGCGTTGCCGCGCCCCGACATGGATCCGCGCCAGGTGCTGGCGGCGCCGCAGGCGACGATCATCTCGTCGCTCGCCATGGGCGTGCTCGGCGGCGAACTCGACTGGACTTATCTCAGCATCGGCTTCGCGCTCGGCGTGATGCTGATCCTCGCCGACACGCTGGTCCTGAAGCGGCTCGGCTTCCGGCTGCCGGTGCTGGCGGTCGGGCTCGGCATCTATCTCGCCCTGCCGACCACCACGCCGACCGTGATCGGCGCCGTGCTGGCGCATGTCGCGCGCCGGCGCGCACGGCGCACGCGCAGCGAGGCGGAGGTCGCGCGTTCGGAACGGCGCGGCGTGCTGGTCGCGTCGGGCCTCATCGTCGGCGAAAGCCTGATCGGGGTCGCGCTGGCAGCGCTGATCGTCGGCAGCGGCAGCGCCGCACCGCTCGCCATCGCGCCGGCCGGTTTCCAGCCCACCGCCGAAGCGTTGGGCCTCGTCGTCTTCGTGCTGTGCGGATTGCTGCTGTGGCGGGCGATGGCGAAGCGCTCTGACGCGGAACGTATCGCGCGCAACGCCGAGGTCGCGCGCAGCGGATAGCTGATTTCTCACACCGCGCCAGCTTCATGCAGGCGAAGCGGCGATGGCATCGCTTGCCCGACGCGCCTGCTGAATTTTTTGTGAACCGGATGTGAAACCGAATTCTGCCGTCGGCGTTGGGTCCTGCCAGACGCCCGCCGCGAACCGGTCCCGCTACGGGAAGGCGCCACGGAGGCGCCGCCGGATTTGACGACGCAGCAGGGTGCGATGCGCGACAGCAGTTTGGAGTCCGTGCTCACCTCGGGCTCGTCGCGCGTCTTCAACTGCGCCGCGGCCTACGCAAAGTTGGGTGAAGGCGCCGGCGGTTTCGGGCAGCCGCTGTTCCACACCCGCCTGCTCAACACGTCGGTGCTGATCAAGGACACGCCGCCGTCCGACATCGTGCTGCGCGGAAGGCCCGGCGAACGGCGTCGCCGGCGCGTCGCGACCAAGCTCTATTTGCCCTACGACACGCGCAACATCGCTCGCGGCGGTGTCACCGTCTATTACGGCACCAAGGCGTTCGAGACGGCGCTCGCCGACATGCTCGATCTCAAGACGCCGGCGACGCGCGATGCCTTCACGCTCGACTGCTACGTGCTCGACCTGATCGACACGGTGCCGTCGGTGTCGCCGTTCCTGCTGCGCGACAAGTTCCGCATGAAGCGGATCGCCGTCAGCCCGCACTATTACAACGTGCCGCCCGAGGAATGGCTGGCGATCGACGGCTTCGTGCGCGGACAGCTGATGCGCATGGTGCGCTCGCTCTATCCCGGCGAAGGCGACAAGAGCCATCACTTCACCAAGCTGCTCGACCTGTTGTGGTATCTCGACGATTGCGAAGAGCTGCGCGCGCTGGGCCGCGTGTTTCGCATTCCCGAGGCCGACGTGCTCGACACGTTCTTCGCCTGGAAGGGCGTGATCTTCTACGGCTACGAGCATGCGCGCCGCAAAGAGGCGATCGGCGGTCTGCTGCGCTGGCTCGAAGACACCCAGGCGATGCTCGATCCCAGGCAGAAGCGCGACGACGCGATGCGGGCGCTGATCTT
>JAQGIE010000231.1 GCA_028291365.1 Rhodospirillales bacterium | reverse complement strand
TGAACGCACCTCGATCGGCTGGTCCACCGGACGTTCCAGGAACGCCATGCGCTCGCTGCGTTCATAACCGGCAGCGGTCAGCTTCTCGTCCCAATCGCCGGTGATCCAGGGCAGCAAGGTGACCGAGGGCCAGGACGGGTCGAGCGCGATCTCGGTCAGCGGAATGACCGTCGCCAGCTCAGGAAGTTCGGCGATCACCTCGATACGGTCGGCATGTCGATGCAGCGCTTCGCGCTGGCTGGCGAGAAAGGTCAGGCGGTCTTCGAGCAGCGCCAGGTCGCGCGGCGACGGGCGCGTGTTCACGTCGCGCTTCGTGCCTGCGCGATGGCGCGCGCCAAAGTCGGTGACGTCGGCCGCGTCTCGCGCGCGAAGCGCCACAACATTGCAACCGCCACCACGCCCAGCCCGAGGCCGAGACCGGCCCAGATGCCGGGCGGGCCCCAGTCGGTGCGAAAGGCGAGCAGCCAGGCGACGGCGAAGCCGATGCCCCAATAGCCGACGGCGGCGAGCAGCATCGGCACTTTGGTGTCTTTCAATCCGCGCAACGCGCCGAACGCGATCACCTGCACACCGTCGGCAACCTGGAACAGCGCCGCGAACACCAGCAGGCTCAAGGCCGTGGCCACGGTCTGCGCGTTGGCGGGATCGGCGAGGTCGAGATAGATCGACACGACGCTGCGTGGCACCACCAGCAGGAACAGCGCCGAGCAGGACATGAAGGCGGTGCCGATCGCCGTGGCGACGAAACCCGCGCGCCGCGCCTCCTCGCCGTTGCCGGCGCCGATCCAGTAGCCGACGCGGACATTGGCGGCGTTGCCGATCGAGAACGGCACCATGAACATGACCGAGGCGACGTTCAGCACCATCTGATGCGCCGCCGAGGCATAGGTGCCGAACAACGCGATCATCAGGCCGGCGGCGAGGAACAGCGCCAGCTCGACGCCATAGGTGACGGCGATCGGCAGCCCCACCCGCAGCAGCTCCCACACGATCGCAAGCTGCGCCCGGACCGGACGCACCCAGCGCGACGTCGTCGCCTTGCCATGCACGATCAGCAGCAGTGCCGTCGCCTGGCACAGAATGGTCACCAGCGTCGCGGTCGCCGACCCGATCAGCTCCAGCCGCGGAAAGCCCCAGGCGCCGTAGATCAGCGCGTAGTTGAGCAGTCCGTTGAGCCCCACCGCCGACAACGACACGATGGTGATCAGATGCGGCTTCTCGATCGCGGGCAGGAACGAACGCATCAGCCCGATCGCGATCATCGTCGCGGGGGCACCCCAGCGCAGCACCGACAGGTAGCGTTCGAGATTCGCGACCAGGGTCGGCGGCTCGCCGAGCAAGGTCAGCAACGGCCCGACCGAGGACAGGATCGCGAACGATGGAATCGCCAGCAGCAGGCTCAGGATCAGGGTCGACCAGTAGACGATCGGTACGCGCGCCTCGATGCCCGCACCGCGCGCCTGGCTGACGAGCACGGCGCAGGCGGACGCGATGCCGCCCAGCATGATGTTGAGCGTGAAATACAGATTGCCGCCGAGGCCGCCCGCGGCCAGCGCGTCGCTCGACAAACGGCCGAGCAGAATCGTGTCGGTTGCCGCCATCGCGATCTGCGCGATCTGCGCAATGGCGAGGGGTGCGGCCAGGCGAATGGTTTCGCGCGCATGCTGCGCGATCGGCATGCGGCCCGTTCTGAGTCCGGCGGCCGCGTCCGGAGACCGCGGCAATTGCATCGGAAACCTCCTCGAACGAGGTTTTCTGCCTAGCGTATGTGCAGCGCGCTCGAAAGCCCGTTTGATTGCAACCCAGCCACGTGGCTCGGGGTTCGCCTAGCTGCGCGCGGCGTGACGCGACTCGATCGCATCCCACAGCGTGCGCTCGATCTGCACGCCGTCGAGACGGTTGATCTCCTGAATGCCGGTCGGCGACGTCACGTTGATCTCGGTCAGATAGTCGCCGATCACGTCGATTCCGACGAAGACCAGGCCCTTCTCGCGCAGCGTCGGACCGATCGCGGCGCAGATATCCTGCTCGCGCCTGGTCAGCGTGGTTTTCTGCGCGCTTCCGCCGGCATGGAAATTGGCGCGCGCCTCGCCCGGCTGCGGAATGCGGCTGACCGCGCCGACCGCTTCGCCTTCGACCAGAATGATGCGCTTGTCGCCCTGCCGGATTTCCGGGAGGTAGCGCTGCACGATCACCGGCTCGCGGTAGAGGATGGTGAAGGTCTCGAGCAGCGCGCCGAGATTCTCGTCATCGGGCTTCAGATGGAACACGCCGCTGCCGCCATTGCCGAACAGCGGCTTGACCACGACGTCTTTGTGGCGGGCGCGAAACTCGACGATCGCGTCCTTGTCCGACGTGATCAGGGTCGGCGGCATCAGGTCGGGAAAATGCGCGACGAACAGCTTCTCGGGCGCGTTCCGCACTTCGGCCGGATCGTTCACGATCAGCACACGATCGGCGACATGCTCCAGCACGTGCGTCGCGGTGATGTAGGCCATGTCGAACGGCGGATCCTGGCGCATCAGGATGACGTCGAACTCGGTCAGCTCGACCTTCTTGGCTTCGCCCAGCGTGAAGTGATTGCCGCGTTCGCGCCGCACCGACATTCGGCGCGCCACCGCCTCGACCTTGCCTTCGTCGAACCGCAGATGGCGCGGCAGGTAATGCCAGACTTCGTGGCCGCGGCGCTCGGCTTCGAGCGCCATCATGAAGCTGGAATCCTTGTCGATGTCGACCGACTCGATCGGATCCATCTGCAACGCAACCGCCAGCACCATCGAAGTCCTCTTTCGATCTGGATCCCCGCATGCGCGGGGATGATCGCTACGCGATCAATTGAGCCTGTGCTTGAATTGCTTCAGCAGCGCGCCGGCCTTGCCGCGCACCGCGGCGGGAGCGAGTTGCAGATGCCGTTCGGCGGCAGCGATCGCGTCCTGCATCTGGCCCGTCTCGGCGCACAGCATCGCGAGTTCGAACCACAGATCGGGCTGGTCGGGCGCGATGCATGCCATGCGCCGCACGATCGTGGCGGCGCGCACGGTTTCGCCGGCCTGGACCAGCCGACTCTTGATGTTGTTCTGCAGCCGCAGCAGCACGGCGCGGTCATTGACCGCCGCGTAATGTTCGGCCGTCAGCTCCGCCTGCACGCCCGAGGTGGCTTTCAGCAGCGCGCGCAGCTCGGCGGTGTCGAGCCGCCGTCCCGCCGCGAACGGATCGAGCAGAGCGGTCTCGCCGTCGGGCCCTGCAAGACGGATCAAAAAGTGGCCCGGAAAGGCCAGCCCGTGCCCGTCCCAACCGGCACTGCGTGCCGTGTGCAGCCACATAATGCCGAGCGCCACCGGGAGGCCGCGGCGCCGGTCGATGACGCGCGTCAGATCGGCATTGTCGAGATCGTCGTACCTGTCGCGGTCGCCTTCATAACCGTGACGCTCGACCAGCACCGAGGCGAGGGCGTCGAGTCCGTCCTGCAGCGTGCCGCCGCTTTCGCGCAGCGCCGAGTCGAATTCGGACGCGAGCTGCGCCAGATGGCGGCGATAGGGCGCCAGCAGCACGTCGCGGTCGAGCACGGCGAGCGCCAGCGCCGCTTCACCGAGATCGAGGCGCGCCCCGTCGGTGTCGGCGAGCGTCGCCACATGCGCTTCGGCCCAGTCGCGGTCGTTCATTGCAGCGGGGCACGTTCGACGGCGCGATCGGGCGGCGGCGCGACCGGTTGTTCGGCCGGGGCCTGCGGCGCCCGGTTGGCGGCCGGCGTCGCATCTTTCACGCGCACGAAACTCACCACGCGCTTTACGCCATCGATGCCGCGCGAAATCGAGATCACGTCCTTCAATTCCTGCTGGTCGCGCGCGACGCCCATCACGTAGACGACGCCGTCGACGCATTCGAGCGAGATATTCATCGATGAGACTTCGGGCTCGAAGGTCAGCGTCGAACGGATCTGCGTCAGAATCCAACTGTCTTTGATATAGGTGCCGAAACCGGGCCGCTCACCGATCTGGATTTCGTTGGCGACTTCCTTGACGCCTTCGACCTGCCAGGCGAGGCGCACCGCGGCGAGGCGCTGCTCGGGTTTTTCGAGCTTGCCCGCGACCAGCACGCGTCCTTCCTGCACCGACAGCCACAGATGGCTGTACATCTCCGAATCATAATCCAGCCACAGCTTGTTGATCTTGCTGCGGATGACCTGGTCGTCGACCGCGGTGCCGGGGCTGCGCTCCTGCGATGCCACGACGGCACCCGTACCGGCGGCGCCCATCATCAGCGGCGCCACACAACCGCTCAACGCAACCAGCGAAACGAGCGCAAGACTCGGACCTAGGATCGACCGCATGCGGAAAACTCGGGTTCGAGACGGAAGGATTTACAAATCGCCGGGCGCGGCACCGTCGTCCCAGGCGCCGGCCAGATGCCGCGGCCAGGCCCAAGGCGTAACCAGCATCGCGTCGAACCGCAAGGCGAGGCGCGCCAGTTCGGGATTGCGCGCGAGATAGGCGGCAGCGGCGCGCCGCAGGCGAAGCCGCGACGCCGGCGTCACCGCCCACGCGGCGTCGTCGCGCGTGCGCCGCGCTTTGACTTCGACGATGGCGAGCACCGATCCGCGCCTGGCGACGAGATCGAGCTCACCCGCCGGACAACGAAAGCGCCGCGCCAAGATGCGCCAGCCGCGCAAGGTCAGCGATGCCGCGGCCAGCGTCTCGGCCCAGCGTCCGGCGCGCTCGGCACGGCGCTTCCGTTCCCCGCGCGACTCACGAATCATCTTGGTCGGCGCGCGCGAGTTCCAGCGCACGCGCATAGAGCGCGCGCCGCGGCAGGCCGGTTTCGGCAGCGACGCGCGACGCTGCTTCGCGCGTGCCGTGCGCGGCGAGTTCGTGTCGGAGCGCCTTGTCGATGGCGGCTTCATCGGGCGCCGCGGCGCTGCGATCGAACGGCGCCACCACAATCGCGATCTCGCCACGCGGCGCGCCGTCCCGCGCATATGCGGCCGCGAGCGAGGCCAGCGTGCCGCGTCGCACTTCTTCGAATTTCTTGGTCAGTTCGCGCGCCACCACGGCCGGCCGGTCGCCCAGCACCGCCGCCAGGTCTTCGAGCGCGTCGGCGAGGCGCGGACCGCTCTCGTAAAAGATCAGGCTGGCGGGAATGTCGGCGAGTTCGCCCAAGGCGCGGCGGCGCGCGGCGGATTTGGGCGGCAGGAATCCCGCGAACAGAAACCGGTCGGGCGGCAGGCCCGACAGCGTCAGCGCGGTCAGCACCGCGCTCGCACCGGGCGAGGCGGTGACGTGAATGCCTTCGTCGATGCAGGCGCGCACCAGCTTGTAGCCGGGATCCGACACAAGCGGCGTGCCCGCGTCGGACACCAGCGCAACCACCTCGCCGTCGCGCAGCCTGGCCAGGAGGCGCGGCCGCGCCGCTTCGGCATTGTGCTCGTGATAGGGCGTGGTCGGCGTGCGAATACCATAGGCGCGCAGCAGATTGGCGGTGACGCGCGTGTCCTCGCACGCGATCAGGGCGGCGCCACGCAGCACGTCGAGCGCATGCAACGTGATGTCGCGGAGATTGCCGATCGGCGTCGCGACCAGATGCAGGCCGGGTTCGGGCGCGCGAGCTTCCGGCCCGAGGCGTTCCGCTCCTTGGGCTTCCGCTCCCTGGGCTTCCGATTGCCGCAATGCGCCGCTAGGGTCGCCGCCTTGCCGCTCACTCGTGCCGGCTTCTTCTGGGGGTTCTTCTGATGGCATTGCGTCGGGCCGTCGCCTGTTTGTTGTTGCCGATGCTCGCTGCCTGCACGTCGCAGGTAAAGGCACCCCCGCCGGTCGTCCTGGCGCCGGCACCGCGCGTTGCCGCCGCGCCGCCGCCATCCGCGGTCGCAGTGCCCCGCACCAAAGTAGCGCTGCTGCTGCCGATGTCGGGCAATGACCGCGCATTGGGCAACGCGTTGCTCGACGCCGCCAATCTGGCCCTGTTCGACGTCGGCGACGATCGTTTTGAAATCCTGCCGCGCGACTCCGGAACCACGCCTGACAGTGCGCGGGCCGCCGCCGACTCCGCGATCGCCGACGGCGCGCAGCTCATTCTCGGTCCGGTTTTCGCCAGCAGCACGCCCGCGGTGAAGGCCAGCGCCGCGCGCGCCGGCGTGCAGGTGATCAGCTTTTCGACCGATCCGTCGGTCGCCGGCGGCAATGGATTCGTGATGGGCCAGTTGCCGGCGCAGCAGGTTCGGCGCGTGCTCGGCTACGCCAAGAGCCGCGGCGCCGCGCGCATCGCGCTGCTGTTGCCCGACGATGCCTATGGCCAGGCGATCGCCGCCGCCAGCAACGACGCCGCCAAGCAGCTCGGCTTGACGATCGGTCCGGTCGGAAAGCTCGGCGCCAACCAACCCGCCGCCATCGCGGCGGTGAAGGGAACGCCGACCGACGCTGTCCTGGTCGGCGTCGGCGCACAGCAGGCGCGCAGCATCGCGCCGCAGCTCGTGACGTCGGAAAAGAAGCCGCAACTGCTCGGCACCGGTCTGTGGGACGATTCCAGCGCCAAGGATGCCGCGCTGGCCGGCGCCTGGTATGCCGCGCCCGATCCGGTGACGCGCGGCGATTTCGAGCACCGTTTCGAAACCACCTATGGGCGCAAGCCGCCGCGTCTCGCGACGCTCGCCTATGACGCGGTCGCGATGGCCGCGACGTTGGCGAGGTCGTTGCCGCAGGGCGTGCCGTATGATCGCTCGCTGCTGACTCAATCGCAGGGCTTCGCCGGTCTCGACGGTCCGTTCCGCTTCGGTCCCGACGGGCGGATCGAGCGCAACCTCGCGGTGATCGAACTCACCGGCGGCGAGGCGCGCGTGCTCGACCCCGCACCGCCGACCTTCGACCGCCCCGGCAGCTGAGCCGCGTCACCGCGACTTCGAACGATCGTTCGGATCGTCGGTCGTCGGCGACGGCTTCTTCTGCTCGTGCTGCTGATGTTCCTGGCGCTGCTGTTGTTGCGGCGGCTGTGCTTGCGGCTGCGGCTGCGGCTGCTGCTGGTGCGGCGGCCGCTGTTGCTGTTGCTGTTGTGGCTGCTGCGCTGCGGCTTCCGGGCGCGGCCCCGGATGCGGTTGCGCTTGCGGTAGCGGTTGCGCTTGCGGTTGGGGCGCTGCGTCCGGGCGTCGTCCCTGATGCGGCTGCGCTTGCGGCGATGGTTGCGGTTGGGCCTGCGGCTGCGGCCCTTGCGGCGCGGCCTGGCCGTGCGGCGCTTCCCGAATTGGCGCCGTGGTCGGCGCGACCTGCGGGCGCGTCGCGTCGGGCGCACGCTGCTGCGGCGCGTCGCGCGGCGACCCAGCCGCATCGGGTCGCCGGAAGTCGCTCGGGCGCTGTCCTTCAAACCGTTCCGGACGTGCGGCGCGCGCGGCGTCGTCACGCGGCAGCGCCGGGCGGCCGTTCGGCTGCACGAGCGGCTGGGCCGCTAGCGGTGCG
>JAQGIE010000206.1 GCA_028291365.1 Rhodospirillales bacterium | reverse complement strand
TCCAGCTGTTCGCCAGCTTCGCCATGCTGATGAACTTCCCCCGCTTCAACAAGATGAAGGGCATGGGCCAGATCGTCAGCTGGTCGGTGCGCGACGAAAGCCTGCACGCCGCGTCGATGATCCGGCTGTTCCGCACCTTCATCGACGAGAACTCGGAAATCTGGACGCCGGACCTGCAGCGCGAGATCTATGTCGCGTGCGAGACCATCGTCACCCACGAAGACGCCTTCATCGACCTGGCGTTCGAGATGGGCGGCATCGAAGGCCTGACCGCCGAAGACGTGAAGCGCTACATCCGCTACATCGCCGACCGCCGCCTGACGCAGCTCGCCCTGCAGCCGATTTATCGCGTCGAGTCCAATCCGCTGCCGTGGATGGACCAGATCCTGAACGGCGTCGAACACGCGAACTTCTTCGAAGCGCGCGCCACCGAATATTCCAAGGCCGCGACGCGCGGTTCGTGGGACGAGGCGTTCGACTAAAGAGCGTTTCGCGGTCGCAGCACCGCGAAACTTACGACGCCCAGCACGCCGCAGCAGGCGATGACCAGGGTCATCGGCCGCGCCGTGCCGTCTTCCAACGCACCGACCGCCGAGGCGGTGATCGCCGCCAGCGTGAACTGAATGGTGCCGAGCAGCGCCGAGGCGCTGCCCGCGTCGCGCCCGAACGGCGCCATCGCCATGGTGGTCGAGTTGGGCGTGACGAAACCGATCGAGCCCGCGAAGACGAACAACGGCCCGACGATGCCGAGAATGCCGAACGTGTTGGTCGATCCCAGCGCGAACAGCGTGAGCCCCGCCAGCAACTGCACCACCAGCGCGCGCTGAATGACCTTACTCTGCGTCAGGCGACGCAGCGCCAGGCGATTGAACTGCGCCGCACCGATCAGCGCGATCACGTTGATGCTGAAGAACAGGCCGAATTTTTCGGGCGGCACGTGATAGATGTCGATCAGCACGAACGGGACGCCCGCAATATAGGCGAACATCCCCGCCATGCTGAGGCCGCCCGCCAGCGCGTAGGCGAGAAAGTGCCGGTCGCGCAGCAGCCGCGCATAGACGCGAAGCGCGCTTCCCAGCGCGAACGGCCGCGTCGGATCCGCCTTATGCGTTTCGGGCAGCAGCGCAAAGGTCGCGACGCAGGCGGCGGCGCCCAGCACCGCCAACACCCAGAAGATCGACGCCCAGCCGAACAGGCTCAGGAGCCAGCCGCCGAGCAGCGGCGCCACCAACGGCGCAACGCCCATCACCAGCATCAGGCTGGAAAACAGATTGGCCGCTTCGTCCGGCGGAAACAGGTCGCGCACCATCGCGCGTGAAATGACGCCGCCGGCGCAGGCGCCGATCGCCTGCACCATTCGCAGCGCGATCAGCGCCTCGATGGTCGGTGCGAGGGCACATCCAACCGACGCGACGGCGAACAGGAACAGCCCCGCGATCAACGGGCGCTTGCGTCCGAACCGGTCGGCCAGCGGGCCATAAATCGCCTGGCCGCCGGCAAAACCGACGAAAAAGGAGGCAAGCGTGAGCTGCGCACGCACGGGATCGACGGCGAAGGCACGTGCAAGCTCCGGCAGGCTCGGCAGATACATGTCGACCGACAGCGGCGCCGCTGCGGTCAACGCACCGAGGGTGAGAAGCAGGGGCAGGCGTGAGGGGAGGCCTTTGGCGTTCGGCATCCGCTCTCATCGACGGCGCGCTGCGATGTGTAAAGCGCGCTTTGGACGCGGCAGGGCCGCGACCGCAGCGATGCGGCCGCGCCGTGCCGGTTTTCGTCTTGCGTGTCTGCGGCCCCGCCGCACCGTTCAGCGCACGTCGATGGTCCCGGTCATGCCCATCGCGGCGTGGAATTCGAGCGAACATTCGAGCGGAAACTGGCCACGTTGGCCGGGGACCAGATCAAGGGCGATGGTTTCGCCTGGACGCAACTCAACCGCACCGTGCTGGAGCGGACGCGTCGACATGTGCAGCGCGGCCGTCTGGAAAAAATGCTCGGCGCTGAAATCGTGTGCAAAGGCGCCCGTGTTGACAAGCACGAGATGCACCGGCGCGTTCACATCGAGCCGAATTTCTTTCGGCTCGAATGCGTAATCGGCCAAAGCAATCTTCACCGTCGAGGCCCGGGACCAATCGGCCGGCGGCACGCCGGTCGATTGACCACCCTCTACGAACGACCACGCAGGCGCCGGCACCAGTTGCGCGGCGATTGCGATGCCCAAGGCGAGCCAGGCGTTTCGTCCAAACGCCTGGCGCATCGACGTCATCCGCATCACGTCAGCAGGAAGCCAAAGTCGGTGTTCACATGCGATCGCGCGACGTTCTCGGCGCTTTCGCTGAAGTTCAACAACAACTGGTCACGCGCCAGTCCGGTACCGAGCGCATTGACCTGCACCGCCAGGCCTCCCGCATCCGGCGCGCGGCCGAGAACGTTCTGGTAGAGCAGCGTGGCGTATTGCGTGTCGGTCGGCGTCCCGTATCGCATCTGGAACTCGCTCGAATTGTAGAAGTTGTTGGCCAGTTGCAGCGGTGTAATGCCGGCCTGGAGCGCATGTGCCTGGACTTCGAGTCCGCCTTGGTCGGGCAGGCGGTTGAGCGCCGCCGTGTAGAGTCGATAGGCGATCGGGGCCATGTTCGGGTCCAATGACGCATCGTCGAAGACGAGACGGCCGTCGGCGAATTGGATCTCCTCGATATTGTCGACGAGCTTGACGCCGCCCGGACCGGTCAGCGTGCCGGATTCGTGCCCGTTGACGTTGGTCAGCGCCAGCGTCCAGGCGCTTCGATTGCCGGTCAACACGATGGTGTCGTGGCCGCCATTGCCGACCACCGTGTCGTTGCCGCCGAGCAGCACGAAGATGTCGTTGCCGGCGGTTCCGGTGAGCTGGTCGACTGCGCTGGTGCCCATGAACGTCGAGCCCGGTGCGCTGCTCGCCGCCATCACCGCAGTCGACGCCGTCAGTGTGCCGAACAGACCGTGCGCTTCGTTCTGCACGCCGGCGGTGAAATAGACGGCGTTGGGATTGGCGCCGGCGGTGTTGCTGGTCGTGAGCGCCCACAGATCGCCGAGTACCAGCGGGTTTGCCGCCGAGTCCGACAACGAACCGAGAAACGCACCGCTGTTCGGATCGTAGGCGAGCACATGCCCATCACCGAAATTTCCGACCAGCAACGCGCCGGCGAATTTGCCGAACGTACTGGGCGCAATCTCGAGGCCCCAGGGCGAATTCAGCATGCCTTGCGAGGCGACGCGCTGCACGAGATTGCCCGCCAGGTCGAACTGGTCGACGAACCCGTGTCCGAGGCCGGGTTGGTCGCCCTGCTTGGTCGCGTCCTGCAATGCGAAGGCGACATACAGCTTGCCATTGAGAACCTGCACGTTGAACGGCGCATAGCCGGCGGGGAGGTTCGGGTCGGTGAAGCTCTTCACCGCCGCGAAATTATGGTCGAAGACATCGACCGTGCCTTTCGACAGGTCGGCGGCATACAGGAACGTGCTGCCGCCGGTCTGGCCGATCGCGACGCCTTTATAGACCGCGCCCTGCGCCGACTGATCGACGACGGTGATGGCATGGTTGATGTCCACATTGGGATTCCAACCTGAAATCGTCCCGTCTTCGGTCACGAAGATGAACTGGGCGGCTTGCGTGCGGCCGCCGCTGGTGATGCGGAAATCCGCGCTCGTGCCGATATTCGCGACTTGGCCGGTCGGCGTCGAAAGCGTACCGGCGGGCGCGCCGGCCGGCGCCGGAATGGTCACGATCGGCGACAGCAACTGGCCGTTCGGCGCGTAGATCGTCGTCAGCCCGGTTCCGTTGTCGCTGATCCAGAATGGCTCGTCGGCGGTGAACGCGACACCCCATGGATTGATCAGGTGCGGGTCGACCACGGCAGCTGCGGGGAGACCGGCGCGCGTGAGAAACGCGTTGTCGTCGGTGACCAGGCTGGTGATGTCGAAGAAGCCAGTCGGTGTCGCTGGCGCCGGGTTTGATGTCGAGGCCGGCGGTGTTGCCGGCGGTGTTGCCGGTGGTGTTGCCGGTGGTGTTGCCGGCGGTGTTGCCGGCGGCGCTGCAGTCGGCGGCGGCGCTGTTGGGGTCACAGTCGGCGGCGGCGGAGGCGGCGGCGGTGGTGTCGGATTACCATAGCCGTAGGGATCGTAGCCGCCCATGAAACGTCCTCCTTCTGCGCGTGCCGCGGACCGGTCGAGCCGGTCGACGAGTCGACGCGATCATTGACGAAGCAGGCGAACGACGACGGGACGTATCGATCTATTCCACGGCGAATTTCCGAACGAAGGGAATAGGAGCAGGGCATGCGGCGTCTGGGGCCGGACCTCGACCAGAACGGTGGCTTGTGCGAAACCTGCCTGCTTCCAAACACGATGCGATCCCGACACGCCGCTTGCCTGGGACAGCTTTGCTGGCCTTCGGTTTTTTCGTCGGCGCTGCGCTATGGATTCTGTTGGCCACCATTCCGGCGCGCGCCGTGCCGTCGTTCGCGCGCCAGACCGGGTTGCCGTGCACCGCATGCCATACGAGCTTTCCCGAACTCACGCCGTTCGGTCGCCGTTTCAAACTGGGCGGCTACACGCTGACCAAGGGCGATCCGCAACCGCTCGATCATCTCTCGGCGATGTTGGAAACGAGCTTCACGCGCACGCGCGCCGATCAGGCCGGTGGTGCGGCGCCGCATTTCGGTCCCAATAACAATCTCGCGGTCGACCAGGCGTCAGTTTTCTATGGCGGGCGCATCGCGGGCCAGTTCGGTGCCTTCGCGCAGGTGACGTTCGACGGGATCGGTCGCACGTTCGCCTGGGACAATCTCGACTTGCGCTATGCTGACAAGGGCTCGCTGTTCGGACAGCCGATGCTCTGGGGCATCACGCTGAACAATAATCCGAGCGTGCAGGACGTCTGGAATACGACGCCGGCATGGGGCTTCCCGTATATCAGCTCGGGCCTGGCGCCGACGCCCGCCGCCGCGACGCTGCTCGAAGGCGCCGCGTCGCAACGCGTGCTCGGGCTCGGCGGCTACATATTTCTCGGCGACTTTCTTTATGCCGAAGTGTCGGGCTACCGATCGTTGCCGCGGCGCACCGAAGTTGCGCTTGGCGTCGATCCGGCCAAGGAGAATCCGCTGGTCGGGATCTCGCCTTATTGGCGACTGGCGGTCGAGCAGCATTGGGATGCGCATTGGCTCGAAGTCGGCACGTTCGGCATGCGCGGACGGACCTCGCCCGACCGCCAGCACGGCTTCGGCGCCGATCGTGCGACCGACATCGGTGTCGACGCCCAGTATCAATATCTGGGCCAACCAAGCACCGTGACGCTCCGTGCGAGCTGGATCCATGAACATCAGGATCTGTCGGCGAGCCAGGCGCTAGGCCTTGCCGATCTGTCACAAGGTTCGCTGCGCAGCATGCGCGCCTCGGCGACCTACGCCTATGACCGCACCTATAGCCTGACGTCCGGCTATTTCGCCGTGCGCGGGAACAGCGACACGACCAAGAACGGCACCGACAACGGATCGCCCAACAGTTCCGGCTGGATCGGCGAGATCAGTTATACGCCGTTCGCCCATGGTGGGCCGTCGTTCTGGCCGTGGCTCAATGCGCGTCTCGGCGTGCAATATGTCGCCTACGAGAAATTCGACGGCACGAGCCGCGGCGCTTCGGACAAGAATACGATGTTCGTCTACAGCTGGATCGCGTTCTGACGGCAGGATCAGAAGCTGCGTTGCAGCGTGATCTGGATCGAATCCCAGTTCGACAGAGGCTGCAACGCGCCGCCGCCGCCGAACACGGTATCGGCGTTCTTGGCGCGGCCGAAATAGTGGGTGAGCGTCAGCTCGGCCTTCCAGGCTTGCTGGAAATCAGCGCGAATCCCGATGCTGATATCCCCGGTGCCGCGATTCATCGCCGGGTCGAGCGACGACAGGCCGACGAAATTATAGCCGACACTGATCGGCAGGCTGAGATCGAGATGCGGCAGCACCTGAAAGATATGCGGCGCGAGAACGGTGCGGACCGAGGCGGCGAAGCGCGTGCGTGCCGGCTGCCGTCGCGCCGCGTCATTGCGATCGAGCAGCTGGTTGGCGGCGATCTCGCCGCTCCAATCGGCGCCGCCGACGAGCAGCGATGACGGCGACAATTTCTGCATCCAGGAGAACTGGGCATGCAGCGAGTCGCCGATCGGCTCGACCTCGTCCCGTGCGACCGTGGCCAGGTTCGACCCGTTCGGAACCACCACGCCGCCATTGACCAGCGGCGCATTGCGCCGCGCCGAAAGTTCAAAGCCGAACTCGGCATCGCCGAGCGGGCCCGCGACGCTGAGTCCGTAGAGCTCGATGTCGCGCTTGTAGTCGAGCTGGTACGTCCTCGGTCCGTCACGCCCGGGCTGGATCAGCACTGTCGGAGTCGTGGCATTGTAGCGAATGGCATAGAGACCGACGTCCAGATCGGCGACATGGCCCCGTAACGCGAAGCCGAACGCGCCGACGTCGCGCGGCCGCCGGTCGCCGATCCGGGTATAGATCGGCGTCGCGCCGTTGCTGGCGTCGAGCCCGAAGGCGCGATTTCCTTCGGCGCCCAGTATGTCGCTGGCGCTGGCATAGGCGTCGTGCGGATCGATCCGGCTGCGCCGCCATTCGAGTTGCGCATAGGCTTCGACCGACCAGCCGCCGGCGGGTTGCCAATTCACCGAAATCTGGTTCACCGGCAGGAATGCATCGGTGCCGCTATAGCCGCCGCGCGTTTGTGGGCGATAGGTGTCGACCGGCGCCTGCGCCGCTGCGATGCCATTGCTGGTGAAGAACAGCGTCTCGCCCCAGATCAGCGACTGGCGACCGGCCCGCACCGAGAGGCGACCGCCGGCCAGGTCGAACTCGCCGCGCAGGAATGCCTCGTAGACCTCGACCGCCTGGCCGCCATGCGCTGAGGTGTCGATCTCGACGCCGCGCAGATCGTGGTGATCCGGCCGATCGACCGCGTCGTACCAGGCGATGGCACCGGCACGCGCGCTGAACCATTGCATGCTGAGATCGAGCGAGGTCGCGACGTCGAGCCGGCCTTGGCGAACGCCTTGATAGGTACAGTCGCTTTGGCGTCCGGCCGTGCCGTCGCAATAATTGCGCAGGTTGAGTGTCGCACGTCCCGGCTGCAGCAATGTCGTGAGCCAGACCGTCGTGTCCCAGCGCAGCGCAACGTCGCTGCCGGTGTCGATCGGTGCGCCCGCGGCTGGGGCTGCGACGGCGAGACCCAGCGCCATCAGGAGAGACGCTACGCCGAAGCGCTGGTTGCGGGAGCGGGCGAGTGGCATTGTCGGCTGAACCTGCGCATGAAACGTTCGATCCGCCTCGCCTGTTGCGCCCTCGCTCTGTTCGCCTCGGCGGCGCGCGCAGCCGTTGCGCCGGACCAGGTGGCGGAACTCGGACGCAGCCTGACCCCGGTCGGCGCCGAACGCGCCGGCAATCCCGACGGGACGATTCCGGCCTGGACCGGCGGCTATACGACCGTGCCGCCCGGCTATGTCGTCGGCCAGCCGCGGATCGATCCGTTTGCGAACGAACGGCCGCTCTATTCGATCACCGCCGACAATCTCAGCCGTTTCGCCGACCGCCTGCCGGAAGGACAGAAGGCGCTGTTCGCCAAAGATCCGGCCTATCGGATCGACGTCTACCCAACGCATCGCACCGCGGCCTTGCCGACGCGCATCTACGAGAATATCCGCGCCAACGCCGCGGGCGCCCATGCCGGCGCGCAGGGAATCGCGGCCGGTGTCGACGGCGCCATCGGCGGTATTCCCTTCCCGATACCGAAAGATGGATTCGAGGCGATCTGGAACCATCTGCTCGCCTTCTGGGGCGTGGCGCGTGCAGGCCATGTCAGCAACTATTTCATCGCCGCCGACGGGAGGGTGGAAAGAACCAACGCCTATCACGAGCGCGTCGAATTTCCCTACTACGATCCGGCCGCCACACTGGGCAATTTCGCCGGCTACTATTTCAAGCGGCGGGAACTGAGCGACGGGCCGCCGGCCCTGGCCGGGCGGGGCTATCTTCTGTGGCAACCGGTCGATCTCGCGCGGCAGCCGATTCAGGCCTGGCAGTATCTCCCGCGCGAGCGGCGCGTGCGCCGTTCGCCGCTGCTTTCCTACGACACGCCGACGCCCGACGGCGCCGGCATCGAGAGTTTCGACGACTATTACGTCTATAGCGGCAGTCCCGATCGCTACCAGTTCCGCCTGCTCGGCAAGCGCGAGATGATCGTGCCGTACAACAATAACCGCTTTCATCGCACGCCGGTCGCCGACCTGGTCGGGCCGACGCATCTGCGCAATGGCGCGCTGCGCTACGAGCTGCATCGCGTCTGGGTGGTCGAAGCCACTTTGGCGCCCGGAAAACGGCATACGGTTCCGCGTCGTCGTTTCTATCTCGACGAAGATACCTGGTTTGCCGTGTACGCGGACGCATGGGACGAGGCGGGGCGGCTGTGGAAGTTCAGCCACGGCACCATGTATCTGGTCCCCGACCTGCCGGCCGTCGTGCTCGGCTCGCGCATCACCTACGATCTGCTTGGCGGCGGCTATCTGTTCGCCTTTTCCTTCAACGACGAAGCGGTGCAGTACAAGCACGAGTCGCCCCAAGGTGACCTGGCGTTCTCACCCGAGCAGCTGTCGCGCGAAAGCCCCGACTAAAAGCATGATTTGATCCACTGGATCGGATCATGCTTTCTAATTTCGCGGCTGGCTGGATCAGAACTCCAGGTCGGCGTAGGTCAGCGCCGCGACGTGCAACATCTCGCGCGCCGACATGTCGCCTAGCATCACCACGCCCATCGAATCGTTCTGCCAGATGCAGACCTGCAGGGCGTCATGCTGCTGCAGGTCGAAGCGGTCGGTGCCGGTCGGCGTGCGAAGATAGACGGTGAAGGATCGCGCCTGCCGGTCGCGATAGGTGATCTGCACCGCCTGCCGTCCAGCGCTGTCGTCATACAGCTTCATGCCGGTGAGCTCGAAGCCCGCACGTTCGAGATCGGGCACGCGGACCGGCACGGTCAGGGCCGCTTGCAGCACCTGGTCGCGCTCGCTGCGCGAGGTCAGCCGGTCGAGCGCCACTTCACGCACCGGTCGCGCTGCGCCGGCGCGCGCTGAAAGCGCTTCGGCGACCATCGGTTCCGGGCGGTTGCGCAGCATCGGACCGATCCATACCGCCAGCAGCAGCACGGCCGCCGCGGCCAGGCCGGCCCAGACCGCGTTCGGCGTGCGCGACTTGCGCGCCGCGCCGCGCCGCGCCGCATCGACCAGACGCGGCGGCAAGGGCAGATCGAGCAGCGGCGCATGCAGCCGCGCAATGCGCGCCATGTCGGCGCGATAGAGTGCGACGCGCGCGGCGAGCTCGGGCGCGTGCTCGAGCAGCGCTTCGACCTCGCGGTGGCGCGTTTCGTCGAGCTCGTCGTCGACGAAGGCGTTGAGTTCGATGTCGGTGACGCGTGCGTCGTTCATGTCGACCCTCCGGCGCGACGGATCGGCTGCGACGCGGCGCCATCTGGGCGCTCCAGCGTCTCGCGCAACTGCGCGCGTGCGCGCGACAGGCGCGACATGACGGTGCCGATCGGCAGGCGCAGCGTCTCGGCGATCTCGCGATAGGACAGGTCTTCGAGGGCTGCGAGCAGAAGAATCTCGCGATGATCCGGCGACAGCTGGTCCATGGCGCGCGCCAATTCCTTCATCGCCAGCCAATCCGACGGTTGCGGCTCCGAGCCGGCGAGGTCGACCACCGCGTCCAGCTCGACCGGCGCGCCGCGCCGCCGCTCGCGCCGCAGATTGTCGCGATACAGGTTGATCAGCGTGGTTCGCAGCCAGCCCATCAGCCGTTCGGGATCCTGCAACAGGTCCTGTTTGCGACAGGCTCGTTCGATACAGTCCTGCACCAGATCATCCGCCAATGTGACGTTGCGCGTCAGTGAGATCGCATAGCGGCGCAGCCGCGGCAGATGCGTGAGAAGCCGATCGGAGAAGTCGGTCGCGGATTCATTTGAATCCGCGTTCGGCTTGCCATCCGTCTCACGCCGGCCGCGTCCGGAAAAAAAAGCGATCAAACTGTTCGCCGCATCGAAATCCAATCCTGCGGGGACCGGCTCATTGTCCCGCGTCGCGAGGACGTATCAGCCGGCGTCTCTATTCCCCATCGCCGGTGCAGGGATTGAGTCTGGCCGGGTCTTTTTCGGCCGCGATCAGGGCGCGGCGGCGCTCCTGCCAGGTCGCCTCGTCGATCAGGCCGCGCTGGCGCATCGCGTCGAGGGCGAAGAGGGACCGGCGCAGGCTCTCGCCTTCGGTCCCGCTCTCTTCATCCGCGATCCGCGAAGCCGCCGCGGGGGGCGGCGTCTGTTGCCGATGGACCATAGGAACCTCGTCGTTACATCAAGAACTTCCACGCCACGGCTGACAAGGAGTCTAGGCCAGCGTACGATCGGAGTGACTGATTCGGTCCCCGAATCCTGCGAGAGGTGAGCGTCGCCATTGCCGCCCCTTCGACCGCCAACATTCCTTGGTCGTCCGCGGCCTGTCGCGTTGCTCTCGCGTCCACACGTTCGTTCGTCACGTCTGACCCTGTCGCTTGCGACAGGGTTTTTTGTTTCCACCACCGCCCCGTTCGAGGAGCTCCCCGATGGCAAAGCGTAGCGCGCGCCTGCACCAATCCGAGGCCGCGACCAAGGTGCATCCATTGTTTTCAAAAGGGGAGGCCGGCAATTGGGATCCAATGGAGGAGGAACGACGCGACCAAAGCTACGTCCGCAAGATCAAACCGCGCTCTTCGAACCAGCAAGCGCTGCTCGAGGCCATTGCCGACCACAGCCTGACGCTGGCGATCGGCCCGGCTGGCACGGGCAAGACCTACCTCGCGATTTCGGCCGCGGTCGACGCGTTCGAAGCGGGCAAGATCGAGCGCATCATCCTGTCGCGCCCGGCGATTGAAGCGGGCGAGAGCCTGGGATTCCTGCCCGGCGACCTGATGGAGAAAATGGCGCCGTATCTGCGCCCGCTCTATGACTGCCTGACCGACCGGCTCGGCACCAAACGCCTGCGGCAGTTGATGCAGGAAGGCGAAATCGAAATCGCGCCGATCGGTTTCATGCGCGGTCGCACGCTGAACAACGCGTTCATCGTCATCGACGAAGCGCAGAATTGCACCTACGCGCAGATGAAGATGCTGCTGACCCGGTTGGGTTGGCATTCGACCATGGTCGTCACCGGCGATCCGGGTCAGTCGGATCTGCTCGACGGCATGTCCGGGCTGGACCAGGTGGCCCACCGACTGGCCCCGCTGCCCGGCATCGCGGTGATCCGGCTCGAAGAAGCCGACATCGTTCGCCACCCGCTGGTTGGGACGATGATCGGCGTCCTTTAGTCGCTTAGGCGAACACGGCGACGGCACGCGAAGGCGTGCTTTCGCCGCAGATGAGAACGGGGCGCGGCTGGCTACAGTCGCGCCCCAATGGCTCCCCGGCGACCCGCTGCCCGTACCATCCTGCCGCGCGCGATTTTTGCGCTGTTCGGGCTTGGCCTGCTGGCCGCCGTCGTCACCGCCTGGAAACTCACCGACCGCAGCGTCGGCGGTGCCGGCGGCCTGGGCGGTGAATTGCGCCTGGTCGACCAGGATGGCCGCACCACCGACGAGACCACCTTTCGCGGCCACTGGCGGCTGGTCTATTTCGGCTACACGTTCTGCCCTGACGTCTGCCCGACCGAATTGCAGACGATGGTCGACGCGATGGACGAGCTGGGTCCGAAGGCTGACCGGGTGCAGCCAATTTTCGTCACCATCGATCCGGCGCGCGACACGCCCGAGAAGCTCAAGAACTATGTCGGCCTGTTCGGCCACAATCTGGTCGGGCTGACCGGAAGCGTGCCGCAGGTCCAGGCCGCGACGCGCGCCTATCGCGTCTATTACGCCAAGTCGCCCGGCGCCGATGCCGACTCGTACCTGATGGACCACTCGTCCTTCGTCTATCTGATGAAGCCGGATGCGACGCTCGCCACGGTCTTTCCCGCCGGCACGCCGTCCGACGTGATGGCCAAGGGAATTCGCGAAGCCGCGGGCTTCTAGATCAGACGATCGCGAGCTGCCGCAGCAGCGGCAGCATCTCGGCCCGGAATTGCGCCTCGCGGCGGCGCAGTTCGGCCAAATTGGCGTCGTCGGTCATCAGCGGTTGGCCGTCTTTCACCACCGCCTGGCCGAGTTGCGACAGGACCTGCCAGGCAAGGCCGGCGAGATCGCTCGCGCCGCGCCGGATCGCGAACACGAACAGGCGATCGATCGGCTCGAGGCGGAAGCCGCCGCCGGTGACCGGTGATGCGAGTACGTCGAGCTCGGCTTCGTGCAGCGATTCGAACAGCACGCGATCGTTGAACGCGTCGGCGATCGCCTTCCGCTCAGCGAGCCCTGCCTGCGGCAGACACGGTGCGATCAGTTCGGCGCCGACCAGCACCTTCACCGCCTGGATGGTGGTGGCGATGTCATTCTGTTCGCCGGTGCGTTCGCGGATCTGACCCAGCGTGCGCGGTCCGTCCTGCAGCGCGTCCAGGATCGGCGCGTAGATCTCGTGCGCCAGCGTGACGCTGCCGACCGGCAGATCCAGTTTCAGCCCGATCCGGGCGCGGGGAACGTTGAGGACGAAGGTGCATTCGTTCAGCCGCTGCAGCTGTTCGATCGTGCTGAGCCGCACGCCGCCGCGCAGGAACAGGTCGCGTCGAAGCAGCGGGTTGGTGCAGAAATCGCGTGCGGTTTCACGGCGAGGGCCTTCGGGAATGGCGGCCAGGAGCGCGCGCTGCTCGTCGGTGAGAACGAGTTCGTCGAGACTGTCGCGCAGCGACGCCGACGTCGCGAACTGCATCTGGGCGCCATCGAGCTCGGTCGCGAGTTCGTGGTGATAGAGCAGCCGCCAGCTGTCGTTCATGTATTCGTGCGCGAGATACGCGTTGGGCAAGGTGCGAAGCCGCTCCAGCATCGTGCGCGCCGGCTCGTTACCCGCGAACCAGCGGGCGTCGGAATCGCGAAGCTTGTCGGCGAAAGCCACCCCGGCGCGCGCCCGCGCAGCGCTGTCGCTGCCTTCGCCGCTGCGCAGCAGCTCGCGCAGCGGCATGATCGGCGCCCAGCCCGGCAGGGCGTTGTAGCTGACGAAGGCGTAGCCGCCGGGCTTGAGATGCTTGCGCAGGAACCGCACCAGGTCGGCGCGCGACCCGTCGTCGACCCAGGACCAGACGCCGTGCAGCACGACCGCGTCGAGCTTGGGCAGCGGCGCGTCCAGATAGTCGGCGAACGACGCATCGGACAGGTCAAGATTGGCGAGCCCGCTCGCATCGACGCGGGCCTGCGCCGTGGCGATGTGGGCCGGCATGAAGTCGTTGGCGAAGAAGCGCCCATGTGGTGCGGCCGCCGCATGCACCTGGATCGACAATCCCTGACCGCAGCCAAGCTCGGCATAGGTGAAGGCGCCATCGAGTTTCGGCGCGCGCCAACCCGCTGCGAGCAGCGAAAAAACATGCGCCGCGGGATTGAGATAGGGATAGTACCCCGCCGTGTAATTGACGTCGGTACGATAGCCGCGGGTCCAGTCGCTCACGTGTCGCTTGCCTTTGAAAGTTTGATTGCGGCCAAATCCGTTTCCCGGAAGAGCGCATCGTCATTGAGGAAATATTCGTCGTTGCGCGCCCAGTCCCGCATCTGCCGGACGGCCCGACGAGAGCCGGACTCAGTCATCGGTAGCCGGGTCGAGGTCGCGCTTGATCCATTTATAGGCGGCGAACAGCAGCGCGAAGACGATGAAGGACAGCAGGTCGATGATCACCACGATCGCCAGGATCAGCCACAGCGACAGGCGCCGCTTGAGATTATAGACGGCATCGGCGTCGACGATGGCGAGCGCGCCGATCAGCACCACCAGCACGATGGCTGCGACCATCGCGGCTTTCAGCGCAGCGCGGGCGCGGTGGGGGCTGGTCTCGGTTGGCGTCGTCAACATGCGCCGATGTTGCGGGACGTCGCGCCCGCGAACAAGCTGCTACCTCCTTCCCAGGCCGTGGACCCGAACAAAGACTAGGCGGCGTCGGCGACCTGAGCCGGTTCGTTGGTGAGTTCGATCCAGCGCGCGACGTCGGGCGCCAGCGGCTTGGGGACAAGCGTCACGCCCATGGCCCGCTGCAACGCTTCGGCATCGACGGTGCCGCCACGCCTGCGGATGGCGGCTTTGACCCAGGCCAGCGCGGCGACGCTGCCGTCGCGCCGCACGAATTGCTGTTCGAGATAGAACCACTTGCCTTCCCAGCCCAGCAGCCGGGTGGTCAGCGTGTAGCGTTCGAACGGCGCCAGCGAGCGGCGATAGCGCACCTGGACCGCGGCGATGACCGGCATCCACCGATTCTTGAGCGCCGCGTGCGCGACGCGGTTGCGCACCATCAGGTCGACGCGGCCCAGATCCATCACGGTCAGGTAGCGGCCGTTATTCATGTGCAGATTGGGATCGAGATCGGTCGGCCATACGCGCATGGCCAACCGGCTCGTCTCCATCGGCTGCAGCGTCCGGCCGAACAACGCGCCGAGAATGACGCCGATCAGCCGTGCCAGCAGCGACATGGCTCAGTCCTCGAGCAGCGACGACAGTTTCATCGCAACGCCCATGTCGCCGGCGACTTTGAGCTTGCCGGTCATGAAAGCGAGCGTGGGATCGAGATCGCCCG
Organism: Rhodospirillales bacterium; assembly: GCA_028291365.1. GTDB lineage: Bacteria > Pseudomonadota > Alphaproteobacteria > BOG-932 > Roseiterribacteraceae > Roseiterribacter. The sequence goes on along the minus strand of JAQGIE010000206.1, from coordinate 28,915 downwards.
CGAGCAGCTTCTCGAAATTGGTGCGCGTCATGGTGATTGTCGTGTCAGCGGGCGAGCCCCCGTCGATACTGACCATCTGACCATCGATCCGCAGGGCGCCGTCGGCGCCGAGATCGAACTTCACCGTCTTGCCGAGCGGCGGCGAGGTACGGGCCTTCATCGCCAGCTTCTGCTGGAGGTCTTCGAGGCTCATCAGAACTGCTCCATGTCGAGGTCCATCAGCGGCTTCGAACCCGCCATGATGGTGCGGAAGCGGGTTTCGGTTTCGGGCAACATCTTTTGGAAGAAGAAACGCGCGGTCTTGATCTTGGCGTCGTAGAAGCTGGCGCGGCCATTCGCTTCCGGCAGCTTGGCGACCGCGACCTTGACCATCTTCATCCACATGAAGGCCATCGCGACCAGCGCGAACATGCGCAGATAGTCGGTCGACGCGGCGCCGGCTTCGTCAGGATTGGCCATGCCCTTCTGGGCGACGACCGCGGTCGCCTGCTGCAGCTTGCCGAACGCCTTGGCGAAGAGCGGCATGAACTCGGCGAGCGCCGGGTTCTCCATTTCGGCTTCGATGAACTGCGACGCGGGGTGGAAGAAGCGGCGCAGCGGCCGGCCCATATTCTGCGGCAGCTTGCGGCCGACCAGATCGAGCGCCTGGATGCCGTTGGCGCCTTCATAGATCTGCGCGATGCGCGCATCGCGCACGAACTGCTCCATCCCCCATTCGTGGATGTAGCCGTGGCCGCCATAGACCTGGACGCCGAGATTGGCGACTTCGCTGCCCATGTCGGTGAAGTACGCCTTGATGATCGGGGTCATCAGCGCCAGCAGATCGTCGGCCTCCTGCCGGACCTTCGGATCGGGATGTTTCTCGATCACGTCGAGCTGCATGCCGATCCACACCGACAGCGCGCGCGCCGCTTCGGTGAAGGCTTTCATGGTCAGCAGGTTCTTGCGCACGTCGGGATGGACGATGATCGGATCGGCCGGCTTGTCCGTGGCCTTGGCGCCGGTCAACGACCGTCCCTGCAGGCGATCCTTCGCGTAAGCGAGCGCGTTCTGATACGAGACTTCGGCGATGCCGAGGCCCTGCATCGCGACGCCGAAACGCGCTGCGTTCATCATGGTGAACATCGCGCGCATGCCTTTATGCGGTTCGCCGATCAGCCAGCCTTTGGCGTCGTCGAAATTCATCACGCAGGTGGCCGATGCCTTGATGCCCATCTTGTGCTCGATCGAGCCGCACATGACGCCGTTGCGCGGGCCGACGCTGCCGTCTTCCTTGGGCAGGAATTTCGGCACGATGAAAAGCGAGATGCCTTTTACCCCGGGCGGCGCGTCGGGCAGCTTGGCCAGCACGAGATGAATGATGTTCTCGGTCAGGTCCTGCTCGCCGGCCGAAATGAAGATCTTGCTGCCGGTGACCTTGTAGGTGCCATCCGTATCCGGCACCGCCTTGGTGCGGATGAGGCCGAGATCGGTGCCACAATGCGCTTCGGTCAGGCACATCGTGCCCGACCACGTGCCCGCGACCATCTTGGGCAGATAAAGCTGTTTCAGATCGTCGGGCGCCCAATGTTCGATGGCGCGAATGGCGCCTGCCGACAGGCCGGGATACATGCCAAACGACATGTTGGCCGAGGTGACGAACTCTTCCAGCACCGCGCCGACCGTGTGCGGCAGGCCTTGGCCGCCATAGGCGGGGTTGGAGGTGACGCCCATCCAGCCGCCGGCGACATATTGGTCGTAGGCTTCCTTGAAGCCTTTCGGCGTGCGCACGACGCCGTTCTCGTATTTGCAGCCTTCGGCGTCACCGCTGAGATTCAGCGGCTGCACCACTTCTTCGCAGAACTGCGCCATGCCTTCGAGCACGGCTTCGATCACGTCGGGCGTCGCATCCTCGTAACCGGGAAGCTTCGCGATCTGCGAGACGTCGAACACTTCGTTGAGCACGAAGCGCACATTCTCGATCGGCGCCTTGTAGGTGGGCATCTGAATTCCCCGCGAAAGCGGGGATCCATCCCCGCAGATTTCATCACGCCATACATCGACCCCCGCTTTCGCGGGGGATGATTCAATTCCGCAGCGGCTTGCCGGTTTCGAGCATGTGCTCGACCCGCGCGAGCGTGCCTTCGTTGCGCACGAGCTTCATGAACGCGGCGCGTTCGAGGGCAGTGATGTCGTCTTCGGTCTTGATCTCGGTGATGTCGGCGTTGCCGCCCGAAAGAATGTCGCCGAGCGCGTCGGCAACGACCTGGTCGTACTTGGTCGCCTTGCCGCTCTTGGCGAAACCGTCGACGGCGAGCTGGAACGCGGCCTTCGCGGTCGGTCCCGGCATGCGGATCTCGGGCGCCACCGGCGGCTTGTAGTCTTTCGCCAGCGCGAGTGCGCGCGCCTTGGCGTCGGCGAGCAGCCGATCGCGATTCATCGAGATGCCGTCGCTCTCGCGCAGGAACAGATGCTCCTTCGCTTCCGCCGCCGAGCGCGACACGGTCGCGGTCGAAATGATCTCGAACGCCTTCGCCAGCGGCGGCATCGGCCCGCCTGGGCGTTTCTTGTTCTGCTGGTGGCGGACGATCATTTCCTTGCAGCCGCCCCAACCCGGAATCAGGCCGACGCCGACTTCGACCAGGCCGATATAGAGCTCGGCATGCGCCTGCACGGCGGCGCTGTGCAGCACGATCTCACAGCCGCCGCCGAGCGCCATGCCGAACGGCGCCGCGACGGTGGGGAAGGGCGCGTACTTCATCGCCTTGTAGGTCTGCTGCCCGCCGCTCACCATCTCCTCGACCTGCGGGTACATGGCGAGGTTGAGCGCGAACAGCGCCAGGCCGAGATTGGCACCGACCGAGAAATTGTCGCCCTCATTGTAGACGACCAGCGCCTTGTACGGGCCGCTCTTGCCGTCGCCGATGGTGGCGATGGCGCGCTGGATCATCGCCATGATGTCCGCGTCCATCGAATTCATCTTGGAGCGGAATTCGAGGCACAGCACGCCGTCGCCAATGTCCCAGAGCTGCGCCGACGCGTTTTTCGCGACCGGCTTCGACCCACGCTTGATGTCGGCGAGCAGCAGCACGCCTTCGGGACGTTTGATGTCGGCATAGTCGCCGTTCGGCAGCAGCTGCTGCAGCTTGCCGTTCTCGACGCGATAGAAAGGACGGCCAGCCGCGATCGCCAGCATCTTCGGGATCGGCTTGCCTTCCGCTTTCAGCCGATCGGCGAACCAGGCGGTGCCGAGTTCGTCGATCAGTTCGAACGGGCCGCGCTTCCAGGCATAGCCGAGACGCATGCCTTCATCGAGATCGTGGATCGTGTCGGCGATCTCGGGCACCAGGTCGGCGGCATAGGACAGGGTCGCGGAGAGCACGGACCAGGCGAACTTGCCGCCTTTGTCTTGGCTCTGAACCAACGCCTTCAGCCCGCCTTCCTTCGACGCGTCGAGCGCGGCGAGTTGGGCCTTCTGTTCGCTGCGATACTCGCCGCTGACGAGATCGAGCGACTGTTTGGTCTTGTTTCCGCCGGTCCGGTCGAGACGATAGAAACCGCCCTTGCCCTTGCGGCCGGTGTAGCCGGTCTCGATCAGCTTGCGGAACAACGGCACGTCTCGCGCGATGTCGCGATAGGCGTCCTTGGGCGGCAGGCTGCTGAGCAGGCTGGCCGAGATATGCGGCATCAGATCCAAGCCGACGAGATCGACCAGACCGAACACGCCGGTCTTGGGAATGCCCATCGGGCGTCCGCTCACCGCGTCGGCTTCCTCGACGGTGAGACCGAGATCGAGCGCGCTGTTGATCGCTTGCTGGATCCAGAACGTGCCGATGCGGTTGGCGATGAAGCCGGGCGTGTCGTGGCAGCGCACGACTCCTTTGCCGAGAGCCACGTCGCAGAAGCGCGCGATGGTCTGCACGATTTCTGGCGAGTTTTTCGGCCCGACCACCAGTTCGAGCAGCCGCATATAGCGCGGCGGGTTGAAGAAATGCGTGATGACGAAGTCGCGCTGGAAGTCGGTCGAGCGGCCTTCGACCAGCTTCTCGAGCGGGATGGTCGACGTGTTCGACGACACGATCGAACCCGGCTTGCGCGCCTTCTCGAGCTTCTCGTAGAGCGCGTGCTTGATGTCGGTGCGTTCGACGATCGCTTCGACGATCCAGTCGACGTCGGCAAGCAGGTTCAGATCGTCATCGAGATTGCCCGGCGTGATCAGCCGCGCGTTCTTCTTGTGCATGAACGGGGCGGGATCGGTCTTGAGCAGACGGTCGATCGCGCCCTTGGCGATCGCGCTGCGATCACCCTCTTTGGCGGCAACGTCGAGCAGCACGACCGGAATGCCGGCATTGGCGACGTGGGCGGCGATCGCGCCGCCCATCACGCCCGAGCCGATGACGGCGACTTTCTTGATCTCGGCCATGGATCAGGCCGCCTCGAGAACGGTCGCGATTCCCTGGCCGCCGCCGATGCACATCGTCGCCAGCGCGAATTGCTTGTTCTCGCGCTGGAGCAGCGAAGCGGCCTTGCCGGTGATACGGCCGCCCGAGGCGCCGAGCGGGTGACCCAGCGCCAGCGCGCCACCGTCGAGATTGGCCTTGGCGTGGTCGATGCCGAGTTCGCGCATCACGCTCATCGCCTGCGCCGCGAAGGCTTCGTTGAGCTCGAACAAATCGATGTCGCCGATCTTCAACCCGGCGCGCGCCAGCGCCTTTTGCGTGGCCGGTACCGGGCCGATGCCCATGATCTCGGGCGCGCAGCCTGCGACCGCGGTGGAACGGATCTTGGCGAGGATCTTGAGGCCGTGCGCCTTGGCGTAGTCCTCGCTGACCACCAGCACCGCCGAGGCACCGTCGGTCAGCGGTGACGACGTGCCGGCCGTCACCGTGCCGTCGACGCTGAAGGCGGGCTTCAACGTCGAGAGACCTTCTTGCGTCGTGTCGGGGCGGATGGTGCCGTCGCTGTCGACCAGCGTGCCGTTCGTCTGGATCGGGACGATCTCGTCCTTGAACTTGCCGTCGGCAGCCGCCTTGGCCGCGCGCTGATGCGAAATGGTCGCGAACTTCTCCTGGTCGGCGCGCGTGATCTGGTATTTGACCGCGAGATTTTCGGCCGTCTCGCCCATCGAGATATAGGCGGCCGACGCTTTCATCAGCGCCGGATTGGGCATCGGGTTGTACCCACCCATCGGCACGCGCGTCATGCTCTCGACACCGGCGGCGATGAAGACGTCACCCGATCCCGTCGCGATCGCGCCCGCGGCCATATGCACCGACTGCATCGACGAACCGCAGAAGCGATTGACCGTGGTGCCGGCAACGCTTTGCGGCAGACCCGCGATCAACGCGATCAGGCGCGCGACGTTGAACCCTTGCTCGCCTTCGGGAAAGGCGTTGCCGACGATCAGATCCTCGATGTCCTTGGGGTCGATCTTGGTCTGCGCCAGCAGCGCATTGACGACATGCGCCGCAAGATCGTCGGGACGAACCTTGGTCAGGGCGCCCTTGTTGGCGAAATGGAATGGTGACCGGACATAGCCGGCGATCACGGCGTTCTTCATGGCAGTTCCCTTCCCTTGGCCTTTCCGTCGGCAGCGTCGGTGTCGTGCGGCCCGGATTGTTTGGTGAGATGTCGTTCGATCTGCGCCTCGATCTCGCGCAGCTCGTTGAGCGTCTGTTTGCCGTCCTCGATCTGCTGCTCGATCGTCACGGCGCGCGCGCGCGCGCGGTCGAGCAGATATTGCATCTGTCCGACCTGGTGATCGCCGATCGCATACAGTTCGAGAAATTGTTTGATCTCTTCGAGCGTAAAGCCCAGCCGCTTGGCGCGGCAGATCAAGGAAAGCTTGGCGCGGTCGCGGTGCTTGTAGCGCCGCGCAAATCCGTCGCGTTCGGGCTTCAACAGCCCGTAATCCTCGTAGAAGCGCATGGTGCGCAGAGTCAGGCCGAATTCCTCGGCCAACTCTCCGATCTGGAAGACGCGACCGTCGTCCATATTCGTCATCGCCATCAGCACTCGGGTTCGTCCTGGCAGCTTACGTTAACGTAAGGTGCGGCTGGGGGAGGTAGAGAGTCAACGAGGCGCTAATCCGGCGCCGGTCGCCAGTCGAAAGCCGGGGAATTTACAGGGTCTTCAAGGCCAAGCGCCGGTTCGCCTTGCCGCCGCGGCGGGGAGCGTGATACTTAAGCATATGCTTAACAGTCCGGCGCCTCTCGATCTCGTTTTCCAGGCGCTCGCCGACCCGACGCGGCGGATCATGGTCGAGCGGCTGAGCCGCGGACCGGCCTCGGTCAGCGAACTCGCCAAGCCGCTCAGCATGTCGCTCTCGGCGGTGGTGCAGCACCTCCAGGTGCTCGAGACCAGCGGTCTCGTGCGCTCGGAAAAAGTCGGACGCGTACGCACCTGCCAGATCGAGCCCGCGACGCTGCAGAACGCGGAGGCCTGGATCAACCAACGACGCGCGCTGTGGGAGCGCCGTTTCGACCGGCTCGGCGACGATCTCGCCACGCAGAACGACGACGGCGATCCGACCGACTCCAAATAAGGAAATCCCATGTCCCAACGCTCTGTCACGCATGCGACGTTCGCGATCGAGCGCGTCTATCCGGCGCCCCTGCGCGCGTCTTGAAACGCGCATCTCGGTTTCGCTCGCGACGATCGAATTCAAAGGGGACAGGGCCGGTACGCGACTGATCTTTACCGAGCAGGGTGCGTTTCTCGACGATTTCGACAAGACCGAATACCGCGAGGAAGGTTCGCGCGCGATTCTGGAAGCGCTGGCCAAGGAATTCGAGGGCGAGCTCGCGTCGACCTGACCCGCCGGCAAAGCTGTTGCGACGTTGAAGCTATCCCGCCGGCGCGAACATCAGTGTAGACCCGTGGCTTGCACTCTCAGCAGGCAGGACGAACCCGGTGTTTCTTTCCCGCGCTCTTCTCGTTGCGACGGCACTTTTCGCTGGCGTGACCGCCGCCGCCGCGCGCTCCTTCACGGCCCAGGACCTGGCGACGCTCGATCGCGTCAGTGAACCTCGCCTGTCGCCGGACGGCAAGTTCGTCGCCTACCAGCTGCGCGAAGCCGACTTCGCCGCCAACACGGCGTCGAACGGCGTCTGGACGTTGTCGCTCGACAACGCCAACGCGTCGCCGACGCGCCTGACACCGGCCGGATTCTCCGCCACCCAGCCGCGCTGGAGCCGCGACGGCAAGAGCGTGCTGATGGTGTCGAAGCACCAGGTCTGGCGCGTCGCCGCGACCGGCGGCGCACCGAGCCAGGTGACCAAGCTGCCGCTCGACGTCGAGAATTTCATGCTGTCGCCCGACGGCACCAAGCTGCTCGTCTCGGTCGCGGTCTTTCCCGATTGTGGCGCCGATTTCGCCTGCACCAAAAAGCGCCTGGACGAAGCGGCGGCGCGGCAAGGCGCGGGCAAGATGTTCGACCATCTGTTCATCCGTCACTGGGACGAATGGGCCGACGGGCGCCGCAAGCAGATCTTTCTTCTCTCGCTCGACGCCGGCGGCGTCGCGGCCGGCGCGCCGCTGTGGTTGAGCCGCGGCCTTGACGGCGACGTGCCGAGCAAGCCATTCGGCGACGACCGCGACATCTCCTTCGCGCCCGACGGCAAGAGCGTGTTCTTCGCGGTGCGCGCGGTTGGTCGCGAAGAAGCCTGGAGCACCAACTTCGATATCTATCGCGCCGCTGCCGACGGCAGCGCCGCGCCGGAGAACCTGACCAAATCGAATCCCGCGTGGGACGCGGGCCCGAGCGTATCTCCCGACGGACGCATGCTCGCCTATCGCGCGATGAAAGTGCCGAACGACGAGTCCGACCGGTTCGGCATCTTCGTGCGCGACCTCGCCACCGGCGCGGTGCGCGAAATCGCGCCGAACTGGGATCGCTCGGCGGACGAATTGCTCTGGAGCGACGACGGACGCACCCTGTTCACCGACAGCGACGATCTCGGTCAGCACCGTATCTTTGCCATCGACGTCGCCAGCGGACAGGTGAAGCCGGTCACCGGTGACGGCCATGTCGGCGGCTTCGACCTTGGCCATGACCGTATGGTCTACGCGCTCGACGCGCTGTCGGGCCCGGCGCAACTGGTGACAGCGAAACTCGACGGCAGCGGCACCAGGACCCTCACCAAGTTCAATGCCGACAAGATGCGCGGCGTCGAGCTCGGCACCTACGAGCAGTTCTCGTTCAAGGGTTGGAACGACGATACGGTCTATGGCTTCGTCGTGAAGCCGGCCGGTGTCGCGCCGGGCAAGAAGCTGCCGGTCGCCTTCCTCATCCATGGTGGGCCGGAAGGGAGCTTCTCGAACAACTTCCACTATCGCTGGAATCCGCAGACCTATGTCGGCGCCGGCTATGCGGTGGTGATGATCGATTTCCACGGCTCGACCGGCTACGGGCAGGCCTTCACCGATGCGATCAAGGAACATTGGGGCGATCGTCCGCTGGAGGATCTGCAGAAAGGCTGGAAGGCCGCGCTCGCGAAATACGATTTCCTCGACGGTGATCGCGCCTGCGCGCTCGGCGGTTCGTATGGCGGCTACATGGTCAACTGGATCGCCGGCCGGTGGAACGAGCCGTGGAAATGTCTGGTCAATCACGACGGCATTCTCGACACGCGCGCCATGTACTTCTCGACCGAGGAACTCTGGTTCACTGAACGCGAGAATGGCGGCACGCCGTGGGAGAAGCCCGAGACCTACGAGCGCTTCAATCCGGTCAATCACGTCGACAAATGGCGCGTGCCGGAGATGGTCGTACAGGGTGGCAAGGATTTTCGCGTGCCGCTTGAACAAGGCATCGGCACGTTCAATGCCCTGCAGCGTCGCGGCATCCCTTCGCAGCTGCTCTATTTCAGCGAAGAGAATCATTGGGTGCTGAAGCCGCAGAACAGCGTGCAATGGCACCAGGCGGTCGAGTCCTGGCTGAAGCGCTGGACCGGCGACGCAGGCCGCAGCTAGTTCCCTCGACGAGGCGAACAAAAAGTTAGAAGGCATGATCCGATCCAATTGGATCGGATCATGCCGTTAGCCATTACGCCGCGGTCTTGGCCGCTTCTTCGTCGAGCAGCGCCTTGCGCGACAGCTTGCCGATCAGCGTCTTGGGCAGCGGCAGGTTGCGGAACTCGACCAGCTTGGGCATTTCGATCGGCGACAGCCGGTCCTTGAGGAAGGCGCGCAGCTCGGCGTCGCTGAGCGTCATGCCTTCGCGGCACTTGATCCAGACTTTCAGCGTCTCGCCGCGATAGGCGTCCTTGATGCCGCCCGCGACGCATTCTTCGACCGCCGGATGCTGGTAGATCTCTTCCTCGATCTTGCGCGGATAGATCTTGTAGCCCGAGGCGATGACGATGTCCTTCAGGCGATCGACGATGAACGTATAGCCTTCCTCGTCCATGTAGCCGACATCGCCGGTGTGAAAGCGCGCGCCCTTCATGACGTCGGCGGTTTCGGCGGGCTTGTTCCAATACCCCTTCATCACCTGCGGGCCCGTGATGCAGATCTCGCCCTTCTCTCCGGACGGCATCAGGCTGGTGTGGTCTTCCAGCGACACGATTTCGATCACGGTCTGCGGCACGGGCAGGCCGATCGAACCGGACTTGCTGCGTCCTGTCGGTGGATTGCAGCAGGCGATCGGCGAGGTTTCGCTGAGGCCGTAGCCTTCGACCAGCGAACAGCCCGTGCCGTGCTCGAACCGCTCCTTCACGTCGAGCGGCAACGGCGCGCCGCCCGAGATGCACAGACGGATCGAGCTCAGATCGTACTTGCCGCGCTCGGGATGATTGTTCATCGCGGTGTAGATGGTCGGCACCGCGTGGAAGATCGTGATCTTCTGCCGGGCGATGGTTTCCAGCGTCTGTTTGATCTCGAAACGCGGCAGCGGCACGATGGTGATGCCGCGCAGGATGGCGAAGTTCATCACCGCGGTCATGCCGAACACATGGAAGAACGGGATCACGCCCAGCATCTTGTCCGCGGCCGTCAGCTGCAGGCCGCCGCCGCACCAGATCGACGCCTGCTCGGTGTTGGCGCACAGATTGGCGTGCGTCAGCATCGCGCCCTTGGGCGTGCCCGTCGTGCCGCCGGTATATTGCAGTACCGCGATGTCGTTGTAGGGATCGAGCGCCGGCGCAGCGAACTTGCCGTCATTGTCGACCAGGTCGCGCCAGGCGACATGGCGATCGTCGCGCGGCCACTTGGCGACGTCCTTGCGCTTCACGATCGGATAGAGAAACGACTTGGGGAACGGTAGCGCTTCGGCCATCGAACACATGACCAGCTTCTGCAGCGAGCTGTTGCCGAGCAGCGGCAGAAGCTTGGCGTGCAGCATGGCGACGTCGAGCGTGACCATGATCTCGATGCCGGAATCCTCGACCTGGTGGCGAACCTCGCGCTCGGTATAGAGCGGGTTCGAATTGACCACCGTCGCGCCCGCTTTCATGGCGGCGTAATAGGCGGCCACGGCATAGAGCGAGTTGGGCAGGAACAGGCCGACCCGCGTGCCCTTCTTCACGCCCAGCGCGATCAGGCCCTTGGCGGCGCGGTCGACCAGGGCGCCCAGCTCGCGAAAGCTCGTGACCTTGCCGAGGAAGTCGACGGCGGCGTGGTCGCCCACCCGCGCCACTGTGTCGGCCAGGACCGCCGGCATCGGCTTGACGGGCAGCGGGGCGTCCCAGGCGACATCAGCCGGGTAGGCTTTCAACCACGGGTATTCAGTCGTTTGGCCGGACGCCAGTTGCACGTGGAGCCTCCCCTTCGAATTCGTTCTTATATTTACCGCCGACGATAGGGCGGGCGGCTCCTGGAAAAAAGCCGTTGGCGGCCGTGGATTGCCTGTGCATACAATCCCGTCTACCGCGACCAACTGGCGCAGGCCGGACGTCGCCGACGGCATGCTCGTGCGAAGGAAACCTTGGCTTGTCTCGTCTTGAAGAAGCTTTCGAAGGCTCGGGCGATAGTGCCGCCGCCGTGAAGACGCGGCTGAAATGGTTCAACGCCACCAAGGGTTTTGGGTTCGTTTCGCCGACCGACGGAACGCCCGACGCCTTCCTGCACGTCTCGGTGCTGCACCGGGCCGGCCTGCAGGAAATCGGCGAGCAGGCCGAGCTGGTGTGCGAAATCGGCCAGGGGCCCAAGGGGCCGCAGGTCATGCGGATCGTCGAAATGCTCGATCAGGGCACGCTCCGGACCGAGCGGGCGGCGGCGCCGCGCCCGCAACGCGACTTCTCGCCCGACGCCGGCCCGACCGAGGAGATGGCCGGCACGGTCAAGTGGTTCAAACCCGACAAAGGCTTCGGCTTCATCACCGCCGACGACAGCGCCAAGGACGTTTTTGTCCATAAAAGCGTGCTGCGCCGCTGCGGCCTCAACCAGCTCGAAGCCGGCCAGCGTGTGTCGATGAAGGTGCAGCAGGTCGACAAAGGCCGCGAAGCCACCTGGGTGACGCCGCTTTCGTAGCGGCGTAGTTGTCTTCATGACCGTGCTCGTGACCGGCGCTGCCGGCTATATCGGCAGCCACGCCGTGCTCACGCTCGCCGACGCAGGCCGCGAGGTCGTCGCCATCGACGATCTTTCGGCCGGGCTGCGCGAGCTCATCCCCGCCGCCGTGCCATTCGTGCAGGCCGACATCGCCGATCGGAGCCGCATCGGCGCCGTGCTGAAAGAGCATCGCGTCCAGGCGGTGCTGCATTTCGCGGGCTCGATCAGCGTCGCCGAGAGCGTGCGCGATCCGTTGCGCTATTACCAAAACAACACGGCGGGCTCGGCGGCGCTGCTGGCGAGCTGCGTCGAGGCGGGCGTGCGAAGCTTCGTGTTTTCGTCGACCGCCGCGGTCTATGGCGCGCCCAAGATCCTGCCGGTGCCCGAGACCGCGACCTTGGCGCCGATCAATCCATACGGCGCCTCCAAGGCGATGACCGAACGCACGCTCGCCGATGTCGGCGCCGCGCACGGGCTCAATTGGGCGGCGCTGCGCTATTTCAACGTCGCGGGCGCCGATCCGGCGCTTCGCAGCGGCCAGGCCGGCGGCGAGGTCACGCATCTGATCCGCCGCGCCGTGCTGGCGGCGCTGGGCCGGGCGCCGTTCGCCATTCACGGCGACGACTATCCGACCCCGGACGGGACCTGCGTGCGCGACTATGTCCACGTGACCGATCTGGTGGCAGCGCATCTGACCGTGCTCGACGCGCTGGCGGCGGGGCAGTCGGGCGTCGTGCTCAATGTCGGCTATGGCACCGGCACGTCGGTGCGCGACGTGGTGCGTGCGGTCGAGGGCGCGGCCGGGACCACGCTGGCCGCCCCGGTCGGGCCGCGCCGCCCGGGCGATCCGCCCATCCTGGTCGCTGATTCGAAGCGGCTGCGCCGCGATTTCGGCTGGACCCCGCGCTTCGAGGATCTCGACACGATCGTCGCGTCGGCGCTGGCGTGGGAGCGCAAGCGCACGGGCTGATTTGCCGCCACGCCGCGCACGACCTATGTGCTACCACGAATGACCATGGACCCGGCCCTTTTGGTCGGCATTCCGGCTGATTTTCGCTATCTCGCCGGGACGCCCTTCCACATCGTCAACGAGAAATACGTGACCGCCATCACCGGCGCGCTCGGCGCCGTGCCCGTGCTGATTCCGGCGCTGGCCGAGGCACTGCCGATCGAAGCGCTGCTGGCACGGATCGACGGGCTGCTGCTGCCCGGCAGCCCCTCCAACGTCGATCCCGCACGCTATGGGAACGGCGCCTCGTCCGACGGCACGCTGAAGGACCAGCGGCGCGACGCCTCGACCTTGCCGCTGATCCGCGCCGCGCTGGCGGCGGGCGTGCCGCTGCTCGCGATCTGCCGCGGCGTGCAGGAGCTGAACGTCGCGCTGGGCGGCACGCTGCACGAACGCGTGCACGAGGAAGAAGGCCGCCGCGATCACCGTGCGCCGCTCGATGCGCCGCTCGACGTACGCTATGGACCGTCGCATCGCGTGCAACTCGCGCCCGGCGGCATGCTCGCGACTGCGCTCGGCACCGAACACGCGACGGTCAATTCGGTCCATTGGCAGGCGATCGACCGGCTCGCGCCCGGCCTCGAGGTCGAGGCGACCGCCGAAGACGGCACGGTTGAAGCGGTTCGTGTCGCGCAGGCATCCAACTTTGCCGTCGGCGTGCAATGGCACCCCGAATATCGCTTCGCCGAAGACGCGGTGAGCCGCGCCTTGTTCGACGGATTCGCGCAGGCGGTGCGGGCCCGCGCGGCCAAGCTGCGGCACGCGGCATGAGCGAGATTGGTGCGCGCGTCGTCGCGATCGAACCCGCGACGCACGACATCCGGATCCTGCGCCTGCGCCCCGATCGGGCTTTCGATTTCCAGGCCGGCCAGTATGCGCGGCTGCGGTTCCATGGCCACGCGCCGCGCGACTATTCGATCGCCTCGGTGCCCGGCAGCGAGCATGTCGAGTTTCATATTCGCGACATCGGTACCGGCGCCAGCGCGCATGCCTGCCGCGACCTGAAGCCCGGCGACAACGTCTGGCTGCAGGGGCCGTTCGGCGACGCGGTGCTGGACGAAAGGTCGACGCGTCCGCTGCTCGCGATCGCCGGCGGCTCGGGCCTGGCGCCGATGGGCTCGATCATCGAAACCGCACTGGCGCGCAATCCGACGCGCGAGGTGCGGCTCTATTTCGGCGTGCGCACCGAGCGCGACCTCTATGGCCAGGCGCGCTTCGACGCGTTGGCGGCGCGTCATGCCAATTTTCGTTTCGTTGCGGTTCTGTCGGCGCCGGATGCACCGACCGAACACCGCACCGGCCTGATCGGCGATGTCGTGATCGCCGACCTGCCCGATCTCGCGCGGTTCGACGCCTATCTGGCGGGGCCACCGGTGATGGTGGCGCATGTGCGCGACCTGCTGTTCGCGCGCGGCCTGCCGCACGACCGTCTCTTTGCCGATCTCAGCCCCACACCGAGTCCCGTCTCATGAACGACACCGTCATTCCCGCACCGACGCCGACCACGCTGCCGGTCGCTGGCGACAGCGCGCGGTTTCCCGTACGCCGCGTCTTCTGCGTCGGCCGCAACTACGCCGCCCATGCGCGCGAGATGGGCGCCGATACGCGCGAACCGCCGTTCTTCTTCACCAAACCCGCCGATGCGCTGGTGCCGACGCCGGCCTCGATCGCCTATCCGCGTGCGACGCAGGACCTGCATCACGAAATTGAACTCGTGGTCGCGATCGGCAAAGGCGGCGCCGACATCGCGACCGAGGATGCGCTGTCGCATGTCTGGGGCTATGGCGTCGGCCTTGACCTGACACGGCGCGATCTGCAGGCAGGTTTCAAGGCCAAGGCGCATCCCTGGGACATGGCGAAAGCGTTCGACCAGTCGGCGCCGATCTCGCCGCTGGTGCCGGCGGCGAAGATCGGCCATCCCGACAAAGGTGTGATCGCGCTGTCGATCAACGGCGTCGAGAAGCAGCGCGGCGATCTTGCCGATCTGATCTGGTCGATCCCCGAAACGATCGCGGCGCTGTCGCGCTTCGTGGCGCTCGCCCCTGGCGATCTGATCTTCACGGGCACGCCCGAGGGTGTCGGCCCGGTGCGGCACGGTGACAAGTTGCTGGGCAAGGTCGAGGGCGTCGGCGAGTTGCAACTCGACGTGCGATGAGCGGCGCGGATCTCGAAAAGCTGATGTACTGCCCGGCCTCGTGCCGGGCATCCACGTCCGATGGAGTCGATGCAGAGCGCAGCCGCGATGAATCGCGCGTACACGAACAGCCCGTCGCGTGGATGGCCGGGACAAGCCCGGCCATGACGGAAGGGGTGTGTGCGTGAGCGGCGCGGATCTCGAAAAGCTGATTCAGCTGCTCGCCAAGCTGCCGGGACTGGGGCCACGCTCGGCGCGGCGCGTGGCGCTGACGCTGTTGAAGAAGCGCGAGCAGCTGATGCAGCCGCTCGGCGATGCGATCCTGGCGGCTGCCGCGTCGGTGCAGGACTGCTCGATATGCGGCAATCTCGATACGGTCGATCCCTGCGCGGTGTGCACCGACAAGGGGCGCGACGTGCACATGATCTGCGTCGTCGAGGATGTCGGCGATCTGTGGGCGCTGGAACGGTCGGGCGCGTTTCGCGGCCGCTATCACGTGCTGGGCGGCACCTTGTCGGCGCTCGACGGAATCGGCCCCGATGATCTGCGCATCGCCGCCTTGGTGCGCCGCGCCCACGAAGGCGAGGTGCGCGAAATCATTCTCGCCACCAGCGCGACGGTCGAAGGCCAGGCGACGGCGCATTACGTGACCGACCGTCTGGCCGGAACCGGTGTCGCGGTCTCGCGTCTCGGCCATGGCGTGCCGATCGGCGGGGAGCTGGATTATCTCGACGACGGTACGCTCACCGCCGCGCTCAAAAGCAGAAAGACGCTGTGACCAACGCGCTCAAAAACGTCGAGACCTGGATCTTCGATCTCGACAACACGCTCTATCCCGCCGCCAGCGATCTGTTCCCTCAGGTTTCGACGCGCATGACGCGCTGGATCATGGACCGGTTCGGACTCGACGAAGCGGCCGCGGTCGCGAAGCGCGGCGCCTATTACCGCCAGTACGGCACCACGTTGCGCGGACTGATGCTGCATGACGGCGTCGAACCGGACGATTTCCTCGGCTATGTGCACGACATCGACCTGACCGCGCTGGATCCCGACCCGCGGCTCGGTGCAGCGATCGAAGCCTTGCCGGGACGTCGGCTGGTCTACACCAACGGCAGCCGCACCCACGCGACGCGCATCCTGGCCAAGCTCGGCATCGACCGGCACTTCGTCGAAATCTTCGACATCATCGCCGCCGACTACGTGCCCAAGCCGGACCCGCGCCCGTATCTGACGCTGACGCAGCGTTTCGGCATCGACCCGGCGCGCGCCTGCATGGTCGAGGATCTGGCGGTCAATCTCGAACCCGCCAAGGCGATGGGCATGACGACTGTGTGGTTGGAAGGCGCGCCCGGTCCCGACGGCGCCAAGCCGCGCGGCCCCTATGTCGACATCACCATCACGCATCTGACCGACTGGCTGGAAAGCGTGGTCGGTGCTACGGGATGATCGACCCTCGGGTCGATCATCCCTTCTTTTTGATGGCGTATTTTCCTTCCGCGAAACGGAAAACGCGCTAAAGCGGACGCCATGAGCCAAGATCTCGAAACCACCTTGAACCAGGCCTGGGAAAACCGGGCCGACCTCAATTCCAGCACCACGGGCGCCGTACGCGACGCGGTCGAGCAAGCGCTCGATCTGCTCGATCGCGGCGAGCGGCGCATCGCTGAACCCGCCGACGGCGGCTGGCGTGTCAATCAGTGGCTGAAGAAGGCGGTGCTGCTGTCCTTTCGGCTCACCGATTCCGCGCCGATGGAAGGCGGGTATTTCGACAAGGTGCCGACCAAATTCGGCAAATGGACCGAGGCGCAGTTCAAGCAAGCCGGCTTCCGCGCCGTACCCGGCGCGGTGGTGCGCCGCTCGGCCTATATCGCGCCCGGCGTCGTGCTGATGCCGAGCTTCGTCAATGTCGGCGCCCATGTCGGCGCCAACACGATGATCGACACCTGGGCCACGGTCGGCAGCTGCGCGCAGATCGGCGCCGACTGCCACATCTCGGGCGGCACCGGCATTGGCGGCGTGCTCGAGCCGCTGCAAGCCGATCCGGTGATCGTCGAGGATGGCTGCTTCATCGGCGCGCGCAGCGAAGTCGCCGAAGGCGTGCGCGTCGAGCGTGGCGCGGTGATTTCGATGGGCGTCTTTCTCGGCGCCTCGACCAAGATCATCGACCGCACCACCGGCGAAATCTTCCGCGGCCGCGTACCGGCCTACTCCGTCGTGGTGCCCGGCACGATTCCGTCCGAAGGCGGCGGCCAGTCGCTCGCCTGCGCGGTGATCGTGAAGCGCGTCGACGCCGGCACGCGCGCCAAGACGTCGATCAACGAACTGCTGCGCGACTGAAATGACCATCGACGCGGTCGAACTCGCCCGAGCGCTGATCCGCTGCCCGTCGGTGACGCCGGCGGATGCGGGGGCGCTTGCGGTGCTCGAAGACGCACTGAGCAAGCTCGGCTTTCGCTGCGAGCGCATGCGGTTCGAGCAGGACGGCACCGCGCCGATCGACAATCTCTATGCCCGTCTCGGCACCGAAGCGCCGGTGCTGACCTTCGCCGGCCACACCGATGTCGTGCCGCCCGGGCCTGCCGAGGCGTGGCGCTTCGGCCCGTTCGACGGTGAAGTGCGCGACGGCATGCTGTACGGGCGCGGGGCCGCCGACATGAAAGGCGGCATCGCCGCGTTCGTCGCCGCGGTGTCGTCGCATCTGGCTGCGCACGGCAAGCCGCGCGGATCGATTGCGTTGTTGATCACCGGCGACGAGGAAGACGTCGCCGTCAACGGCACAAGGAAGATGCTCGAAAGCTTGGCCGCGCGCGGCGAGAAACTCGACGTCTGTATCGTCGGCGAGCCGACCAATCCAGATGCGCTCGGCGACATGGTCAAGATCGGCCGCCGCGGCTCCCTGAACGGAACGCTGACCGTGAAGGGCGTGCAGGGCCACGTCGCCTATCCGCAGCGCGCCGACAATCCGGTGCCGCGCATGGTCGCGACCCTGGCGGCATTGAAGGCCGAGCCGCTCGATCACGGCACCGAATTCTTCGACCCGTCCAATCTCGAAGTCGTCGCGATGTGGACCGACACGAAAGTGTCGAACGTGATCCCGGGCAGCGTGCACGCGCTGTTCAACGTGCGCTTCAATGATCGCTGGAGCGGCGCCGTGCTCGAACCGCATCTGCGCAAGATCGTCGAGGCGCATGCCGGCGCACACGATCTCTCGATCACCGTGTCGGGGGAAAGCTTCCGCACCGCACCGGGGCCGTGGACCGAGCTGGTGGCCGGGGCAATCGAAACCGTGACGGGACGCAGGCCCGACCTCTCCACCACGGGCGGTACGTCGGATGCGCGCTTCATCGCGCGCTATTGTCCGGTGGTCGAGTTCGGCCTGGTCGGCCGGTCGATGCACAAGGTCGACGAACATGTTGCGGTCGCCGATCTGGCACAGCTCACGCGCATCTATGAATCGGTGATCGAGCGCTTCTTCGCGTCATGACGGACGACGAGCTGCTCGCGCGATTGCTCTATCGCGACGCGCTGATCCTGGTCGTCGACAAGCCCGCGGGCCTGCCCGTCCATGCCGGACCGGGCGGCGGCGACAATCTCGAAAAACATCTCGACGTGCTGCGCTTCGGCTTGCCGCGCGTACCGTCGCTGGCGCACCGGCTCGATCGCGACACGTCGGGCTGTCTGGTGCTCGGCCGTCACCGCAAGGCGCTGGCCAAGCTTGGGCGCATGTTCGAAAGCAAGCGCGTCGGCAAGACCTATTGGGCCGTGGTCGAAGGCGAGCCGGAACAGGACAGCGGCACGATCGACCTGGCGCTGGCGAAGAAAAGCGAGCGCAAGGATCGCTGGCACATGAAGGTCGACCCGGACGGGCTGGAGACCATCACCGACTATCGCGTGCTGGGGCGTTCCCAGGGCATCGCCTGGATCGAATTCTCGCCGCGCACGGGCCGCACGCACCAGCTTCGCGTCCATGCGCAGGCCATGGGCTGGCCCATCCTGGGCGATCAGCTCTATGGCAACGGCGGTCCCGACGCGACCTTGCACCTGCAGTCGCACGGGATCGAATTGCCGCTCTATCCCAGCCGCGACCCAATTCGCGTCGAAGCGCCGCCGCCGCCGCACATGCACGAGAAGCTGCGCGCCTGCGGCTGGCAAGAGGGGGCAGGCTGATGCAGCGCAATCGCTCGATGCCGGATGCGGCGGTAATTCCGGTGCTCGCCTATCCCGACGTCGCCGCGGCGGTCGCCTTTCTGTGCGAGGCCTTTGGCTTCGTCGAACGGCTGCGCATCGGCGATCATCGCGCCCAGCTCAGCCGGGGCTCGGGTGCCGTCGTCGTGGTGAAGGGGGATCCGTCGAGCGGCGGAAATTCCGTCATGGTGCGCGTCGGCGACGCCGACGCGCATTGCGCGCAGGCCGAGAAGAACGGTGCGCGCATCGCGCAGATGCCGTTCGATATGGCCTATGGCGAGCGGCAATATACGGCGGTCGATTTCGTCGGCCATGTCTGGACCTTTTCGCAATCGATCGCCGACATCGATCCCGCCGCCTGGGGCGGCGTCGTCGTCAATCAATAACCGACGCGGGTCAGCACCAGTCCTTCGGGCGGTGCGGTCGGTCCCGCCTGCGTGCGGTCGCACGCGTCCAGCGCGCGCTTGACGTCGTCGGCGTGCCAGCGGGCCCGCCCGACCAGCACCAAGGTGCCGACGATGTTGCGCACCTGGTGATGCAGGAACGAACGCGCTTCGATGATGAACAGGATCTTGTCGCCCTGTTGCTCGATGTCGAAACGGTCGAGTGTTCGGATCGGCGACTTGGCCTGGCAATCGGCGGCGCGGAAGCTCGAGAAATCGTGCTGGCCCAGCAGATGCGCAGCGCCCAGGCGCATCGCGTCGATGTCGAGCGGCGCGACGCAATGCCAGACTTTACCGGCCTCGAGGGTCGGGGGCGCCGCGCGGTTGAGGATCGTGTAGCGATAGGCACGCAAGCGTGCGGAAAAGCGCGCATTGAATTCGTCGCTGACCGGCTCGGCGCGCAACACGGCGACGGGCAGCGGGCGCAGATGCGCGTTGATCGCGTCGCGCACCGTCTTTTCGGTCCAGTCGCGCGTGAGGTCGATATGGACGACCTGCCCCTCCGCATGGACGCCGGAATCGGTGCGGCCGGCGGCGGTGACGGCGACGGTCTCGTTGCTGAAAGCGGCGATGGCGTCTTCCAGCGCCTGCTGCACCGACAGACGACCGGGTTCCTGCCGTTGCCAGCCCACGAAGGGCCCGCCGTCATATTCCAGGGTGAGTTTCCAGCGCATCGGACGTTCAGATTAAGACATGACCCTCAGGTCATGTTTTTTACCTTTTGATTAGCCCCGCCGCGGAGCGGGACGCATTTCGCGGCCAAACGCGCGACGCCGCCGAGGAGATCGAGATGGATCCGAAGAAGAAGACGCCCGACGAGAAGAAGCACAAGGACGAGCTGCTCGACGAAGCGCTGCAAGAGACGTTTCCTGCCAGCGATCCCATTGCCGTCGATCCCGACGAGGACGAGGACGAGGACTGAGTCACGTCAGCACCGGCGGCAAGGTGAAGCCGCGGCGGAAGTCCGAGGCCGGCTGCGCTGCTTTGCCGGCGCGTTGCAATTCGGTGAGGCGCACCGCGCCCTCGCCGCATGCGACCGTCAGTTCGTCGTCGAGCAAGGTACCCGGCGGCGCGCCGGCGGGGCCGGGCAGCTGGGTTGCGCGCAACAGCTTCACGCGTTCGCCGCTCGCTTCGAACCACACGCCCGGTCGCGGATTCAGCGCCCGCACCTGGCGATCGATTTCGCCGGCGCTCCGCCCCCAGTCGATGCGGCCTTCTTCGCGCGTCAGCTTGGCGGCATAGGTCACGCCGTCGGCGGGCTGCGGTTCGGGCTGCAACCGCGCCAGCTCCGCCAATGCGCGCACGATCGCGTGCGCCCCCAGCGCCGACAGCTCGCTGGTCAGCGACGTCGCGGTGGCGCCCGGCGCGATTGCGAGCCGCTCGGTCAGCAGCATCGGGCCGGTGTCGAGCCCGGCTTCCATCTGCATGATCGTGACGCCGGTCTCGGCGTCGTCGGCCAGGATGGCGCGTTCAATCGGCGCCGCACCGCGCCAGCGCGGCAGCAACGACGCGTGAATGTTCAGACAGCCGTGTTTCGGCGCCTCGAGAATGGCGCGCGGCAGGATCAGCCCGTAGGCGGCGACCACCGCGAGGTCGAGACCCAGATTTCGGAACGCCTCGCGCACCGCCTCGTCCTTGAGCGAGGCGGGGGTGCGGACGTCGAGGCCGTTGGCTTCGGCCCAGTGCTGCACCGGTGACGCGACGAGCTTGTGGCCGCGGCCAGCCGGGCGCGGCGGCTGGCTGTAGACGCAGGCGATCTCGTGGCCCGCTTTCGCGATTGCGTCGAGCGCCGGAACCGCGAATTCGGGCGTACCGAGAAAGGCGAGACGCATCTCAGACTTGGTTGCGCTTCAGCTTGGTCATCTTGCGCAGGATCATGTTGCGCTTCAGCGCCGACAAATGATCGACGAACAGCACGCCGTCGAGATGATCGATCTCGTGCTGCACGCAGACGGCGAGCCAGCCTTCGGCGTCGATCGTCTTCTGCTCATTGTTCTCGTCGAGATAGCGCACCGTGACCCGGGCCGGCCGTTCGACGTCGGCATAATGATCGGGCAGCGACAGGCAGCCTTCCTGGTTCACCGCGGTCTCCTCGGACGTCGCGATGATCTCGGGGTTGGCCATCCTCATCGGCTGCGGCGGCTCGTTCTTGGGCGCCACGTCCATGACCAGCACGCGCTGTAGAACGCCGATCTGGTTGGCGGCCAGGCCGACGCCCTGCGACGCGTACATGGAATCGAGCATGTCCTGCATCAGCGTGCGCACGCCGTCATCGACCTGGGCCACGGGCGTGGCCTTGGCCTTGAGGACGGGGTCGGGCGCGAGAACGATCGGGTGGGCGGTCATGGGCGCGGGACATAGGGGGTGGGGTCCGGCCGGGTCAAGGAGAGTGCGCTGCGGAGGCCCACGCGCCGATCGGGCGCCATTGGATTGTGGCGCGACTCACCTGAACCGCGTAGAGATCGACCGGAACGAAGCTGGAACAGAGACCCATGACCGAGCTGCTGCTGCCGCTGCTCCAGACCGCTTTGCTGGTGATCCTCGTCTTGCTGATGGTGTGGCGCCTGCGCGGCGGCGGCGGCGCCGATGCTGCTGCGACCGAGCGCCTGGTGCGGATCGAGGCCGGCAGCGTGCGCGCCGAGCAGGCCCAGCGCGACGAGCTGCGCGCACTGCGTGAGGAGATCCAGCGCGGTGGGCGCGAGACCTCCCAGGCGCTGCGTGAAGAGCTGACGGCGTTGGGCCAGGCGGTGAAAGAACGGCTGGAGACGGTAGGCGCCGAACTGGCGCGTCGCGGTGAAGCCGATGAACGGCGCCAGGAGGCGCTGCGCAAATCGGTCGACGAGCGGCTGGAGGCGGTGCGTCTCGTGGTCGAGCAGCGGCTCGAAGCGCTCAACGTCGCCAACACCGCCAAGCTCGAAGAGATGCGGGCGACGGTCGACGAGAAGCTGCACGCGACCTTGGAGACTCGCCTCACCGCGAGCTTCAGCCTGGTATCGGAGCGGCTCGAGAAGGTTCAGGTCGGGTTGGGCGAGATGCAGAATCTTGCCACCGGCGTCGGCGATCTCAAGCGCGTGCTGACCAACGTCAAAAGCCGCGGCGGCTGGGCCGAAATCCAGCTCGGCTGGTTGCTCGAACAGACGCTGGCCGCCGAACAGTACAAATCGAACGTGCGCGTGCGGCCGGACTCGAACGAGGTCGTCGAGTTCGCCATCTGCCTGCCCGGCGACGGCGAGTCGGTGTGGCTGCCGATCGACGCCAAATTTCCTAAGGAAGATTACGAGCGTCTGCTCGATGCCTATGAAAGCGCCGACACCGACGCGATCGAGCGGCACGGCAAGGCGATCGAGCGCGCCATTCGCGACGAAGCGAAGAAGATCTCGGACAAATATGTGTGCCCGCCGCACACGACCAACTTCGCCATCATGTATTTGCCGACCGAAGGCCTGTTCGCGGAAGTGATCCGCCGGCCCGGCCTGGTCGACGACATCCAGACCAAAAGCCGCGTCACCATCGCGGGACCGACGACGTTCACTGCGTTGCTCAACAGTCTGCAGATGGGCTTCCGCACGCTGGCGATCCAGCAGCGTTCGGGCGAAGTGTGGAAGATCCTCGGCGCCACCAAGAGCGAATTCGAGAAGTTCACCGGCCTGTGGGAGAAGCTCGGGAAGCAGCTTTTGACGGCGCAGAACACGGTCGAGGAAGTCGGCAAGAAATCGCGCACCATCGCGCGTGCCCTGAAGAACGTCGAAAGCGAAAGCGCGCCGGCGCTGGGCGAATCCGTGGCGCCGCTGTTGGCCTTCGACGACGAACGCGACGCGGCGGAATAATATTCCCCGCCAAAGCGGGGATCCATTCAACCGCCTGCGCTGCTATCCCCGCTTTCGCAGGGAGTTCATTCAGCCGAAGCCGCGCCCGATCAGTGTGCCGGCGCCGTGCTGCGTGAAGATTTCGAGCAGCAGCACGTGCGGAATGCGACCGTCGAGGATGACGGCGGCGTCGACGCCGTGATCGACCGCGTTGAGGCAGGTTTCGATTTTCGGAATCATGCCGCCCGAAATGGTGCCGTCAGCGATCATGGCGCGCGCTTTGTCGGCGGTGACGTGTTCGACCAGGTTCTTTTCCTTGTCGAGCAGGCCGGCCACGTCGGTCAGCATGAACAGGCGCGTCGCGCCCATGGCGGCCGCGATCGCACCCGCCGTCGTGTCGGCGTTGATGTTGAACGTTTCGCCGTTGGGACCGACGCCGATCGGCGCGATCACCGGGATCAGGTCGGAATCTTCGAACGTCTCGAGGATTCCCGCATTGATGAAATGCGGCTCGCCGACGAAGCCGAGATCGAGCGCCTTCTCGATGTTCGAATCGGGATCCTTGAACGTGCGCTTCAGCTTGCGCGCCTGGATCAGGTCGCCGTCCTTGCCCGACAGGCCGATCGCCTTGCCGCCGGCGGCGTTGATCGCCGACACGATCTGTTTGTTGATCGAACCAGCCAGCACCATCTCGACCACGTCGACGGCGGCCTGATCGGTGACGCGCAGCCCGTCGATGAAGCTCGACTTGATCTGCAGCCGTTCCAGCATCTGGCCGATCTGCGGCCCGCCGCCATGCACCACGACGGGATTGATGCCGACCTGCTTCAACAGGACGATGTCCTGCGCGAAGGCGCGGCCCGCTGCGGGGTCGCCCATCGCGTGCCCGCCATACTTCACGACGAAGGTCGAGCCGTTGTAGCGGCGCATGAAAGGCAGCGCCTCGGTGAGGGTCGCTGCCTTTTCCAACCACGCTTCTGGGCTGATGACGGGGCGGGTCATGTCGTGCGGACGCTCCGAATGGGTCCAGCTTCCTAGCTGTCGAGAGACGGGAAAGCTAGTCGGCGAGCTAATCGGCGATGAGGTCGGCGAGGTCGGCGCGCAGCTCTTCCACGCCGCGTTTCTCGCGCGAGCTGGTGACCAGCGGGTCGGGCAGGGCGGCCGGGTGTTTGCGTGCCGTCGCGGTCACCTCGGCAATGACCGCGGCGAGCTCGTCCTGTTTCGGCTCGTCGGCCTTGGTCAGCACGATCCGGTACGGCACCGCGGCGGCGTCGAGCAGCTTCATGATCTCGGCGTCGACATCCTTGATGCCGTGGCGCGAGTCGATCAGCAGGCAGACGCGACGCAGGGTCGAACGCCCCTTGAGATAGAGCTTGATGAGTCCGGTCCAGCCCGCGAGCTGCTGCTTCGAGACTTTGGCGTAGCCATAGCCGGGCAGATCGACCAACCGCATGCGGTCGTCGGCGAGCGAGAAGAAATTGACCTGCTGCGTGCGGCCCGGCGTGTGGCTGACGCGCGCCAGGGTGGTACGCCCGGTGAGCGCATTCACCAGCGACGACTTGCCGACATTCGAGCGGCCGGCGAACGCGATCTCGGGCGGACCGGGGTCAGGCATCACGTCGGTCGACACTGCGCCGGCGACGAAGTCGCAGCGTTGCGCGAACAGTTTCCTGCCGGCCTCGATGCGATTCGCCTCGACCAGATGTGCGTCGTCGTTCAAGCCGGCTGCTTTTTCGGCGCCGTCGCGCGGCGCAGATATTTCTGCTGCGCAATCGACAGAATGTTGGTCCACGTCCAGTAGATCGCGAGACCGGCCGGGTAATCCTTCATCATGAACATGAAGACCAGCGGCATGAAGCTCATGATGCGCTGCTGCGTCGGATCCGGCATCGGCGTCATGCGCATCTGGAAGAACTGCGTGATGCCCATCATCAACGGCCAGGCGCCCAGCATCAGCAGGTGCGGGGGCGTCCACGGAATCAGGCCGAACAGGTTGAAGATCGTCGTCGGATCGGGCGACGACAGATCCCGGATCCAGCCGAAGAACGGCGCGTGCCGCATTTCGATGGTGACCAGCAGCACCTTGTACAGCGCGAAGAAGATCGGGATCTGGATCACGATCGGCAGACAGCCCGACGCCGGATTGATCTTCTCGCGCTTGTACAGCGCCATCATCTCCTGCTGGAACTTGGGCGGATCGTCTTTGTGGCGCTCTTTCAGCGCCGCCATCTTGGGCTGCAGATCCTTCATCCGGTTGGCCGAGCGGAAGCCCGCATTGGCGACCGGGAAGACGAACAGGCGAACGATGACGGTGAAGACCAGAATCGCGACGCCGAAATTGCCGACCAGCTTGGCGATGAAGTCGAGCCCGTAGAAGAACGGCTTGGTCAGGAAGAAGAACCAGCCCCAATCGACCGCGTCGTCGAGGCGATCGATCTTCTGCTCGCGCTCGTACCGCGTCAGCGCCGCAACCTCCTTGGCGCCGGCGAACAGACGTTCGACCGACGATGCGCTTTCGCCGGGCGCGACGACGAGTTTCTGGCCGGCATAGTCGGCCTGGTAGAGGTCGCGGCCGGCCTCGCTCGCATGCGTGAAACGCGCGCTGACTTTTTCATCGGACGGCGGCACCGCGGCGACCAGCCAGTATTTGTCGGTGAAGCCGAGCCAGCCGCCGATGCTCGAATGTTCGACCGGCTTCTTCTTCAGGTCGTCGTACGATTTCTCGTCGAGCTTGCTGTCGAAGATGCCGAGCGGCCCTTCATGCAGCACCGTGTAGGCCTGCGTCGACGCCGGGTCCTGGCGCGACACCAGCGCGAACGGCGTCAGCGCGACCGGCTTGTCGGTCTTGTTGGTGACGCGCTGCGTCACGGTGAAGAGATAATCCTGGTCGACTTCGATTTTGCGTTCGAAGACGAGGCCTTCGCCATTGTCCCAGGTCAGCGTCAGCGGCTTGCCGGGTTCCAGCGTGGCGCCGGCAGCGGCGCCCTGCCAGGCGGTGGTGACGTCGGGCAGCTTGTTGCCTTCGCCGATCCAGCCGAACTCGGCGTAGTAGGGATGTTCGGTGCCGCCCGGCGACAGCAACGTCACTTCGGGCGAGTTGGGATCGACCTGCTCGCGATATTTCGCCAGGCGCAGATCGTCGATGCGATTGCCGGTCAGCGGCACGGTGCCGTGCAACGCCGGGGTCTGCACGCGAACGCGCGGCGCGCCGCGCAGCGCTTCGTCGCGCGATTTGGCGCTGGTCGGCGCCGGCTTCACGTCGGTGACTTGCGCGCCCTGCACCTGCGGCTGGCCGGCGGCCTGTTCAGCTTGCTGCTGTTGTTCGCGCAGGCGCTGCTGCTTCGGCGCTTCGAAGAAAATCTGGAAGCCGGCGAAGATGAGCAGCGACAGGACGACCGCGATGATCAGGTTGCGCTGTTCGGGATTGCGCGGTGCAGGCGAGGCAGACATAGCTTGTGGTGAACTCTTGGGCGAAGGCGTCGCAGGTCGCGGCGCGGTAGGTCAGACGATCTTGCGCGGTACCGGATCGAAACCGGCGCCGCCATATGGATGGCAGCGGGCGACGCGCTTCAGCGCCAGCCAGCTGCCACGAAGCGCGCCGTGCTCTTCCAGCGCGCCGAGTGCGTAGCACGAGCAGGTCGGTTCGAACCGACAATTCGGACCCAGCATGGGCGACAGCAGGAGTTGGTACGCCCGGATCGGGATTCGCAGGACTGCGGCGAACGGGCTCATCGCGATGCCCCCGCTCGCTTCAGCGCATGGCGCAAATCAGCCTCGAGCAGCGCGAAGTCGCGAGTCGGAGTCTCGCCGCGGGCGACCAGCACGAGATCGTGGCCGGGCAGCGCGGCCTCGGGCAGGACCTGGCGCGCCAACGCGCGCAACCGGCGCTTGGCACGGTTGCGGGTCACGGCATTACCGATCTTCTTCGTGACGGTGAAGCCGACCCTGAGCGCGTCATCCTCGCGCCTGCGGACCTGTACGATCAGGCCGTGGGCCACGCCCTTGGAACGGGTGGCCGCGACGGCGAGGAACTCGGGACGCCTCGTGAGCCGGCCGACGGGGATTTCCGTGGGCACGGCTGAAAACGTTACGCCGAGAGCTTCTTGCGCCCCTTGGCCCGGCGGCGCGCCAGCACCAGACGACCATTGGCGGTCGCCATCCGCGCACGGAAGCCATGGCGGCGTTTCCGCACGATTTTGCTGGGTTGATAGGTCCGCTTCACGGCTTCTATCCTTCAAGGACGAGGTAGAAAAAAACGAAGGCGCGTCTATAGAGACGCGCCCCCGACCTGTCAATTCTGACTGTCAGCAACCCGGTCCTCAGCGACCCGGGTTCGTCGTGGTCGTGCTGCTGGTGGTCGACTGCGACGGGCCGCTGGGGCTCACCGTGGTCGTCGTCTCGGTCTTGCGCTCCACCGCGCTGGACCCGGTCGAGCCCGCCGGGCTCGTCGTACGGGTTGCGCTGGCGGGGCCGCCGGCCGGGGCCGTCGTACGCCCACCCGAGAATAACAGGAAAAACCCGACCAAGACGATCGCGACCAGCGCGACGATGGCCACCGAAGCTCCGCTTCGCATCTCTGAAACCTCCTCCGAATTCACGCTCTTGGTTCAACAAACCGGAGCGGAAGGGGGCGGGTTCCTACTTGCGATCCTCAATGAAGCTGATCAGCGGGTCCCAATCCTCGCGGACCAGTTCGCTGCGCATGTCGCCGAAATCGAAGATCGTCATGCCGCGGGCGGCGGCCTCGGGATAAAAGCTCGATTCCCGCAGCCGGGTCAGCACGTCGTGGCCCTGGTCGGCGAGGAACTCATCCAGCCGCTGGGCGGCGCGGGTATAGGCCCGGACCCGGTTGCCGACGATGGCGATCGGCTTTTTGTTGCGCCGGATCGGCTTCAGCTCTTCCAGCTTGGCCAGGAACTCGCTCGACGCGTTCTGGTCGAAGACCGAGGGCAGGACCGGCATCACGATGATGTCGACCGTATCGAGCAGAGCCTCGACCTGGGTCTCGCGGATGCCCGCCGGCCCGTCGATGATCAGGTAGTGCAGCCCCTTGGGGATGGTCCCGATCCGCTTCGACCAGTCGGCGGGCTGGATCGGGGCCAGGTGATCCGGACGCGACTTGGCCCAGGCCAGGCTGGAGCCCTGTCGGTCGGCATCGGCGAGAAGCACGTTGTTGCCGGCGTCCGCAAAGGCGCCGGCGAGGCTCGTTGCGATCGTCGTCTTTCCGCAACCGCCCTTGGAATTGGCAACCAGGATCGACTTCATGGCCCCAGGCTACGGAACTTATTCCGTAGCCGCCACGGGAATTCGGCGGCCCTGGCCGGTACCCTTGCTGGGCGGCGGATTCGGCCTCACTTGGGTGGCATGGCACCGTCTGCGGGCCGGGTGGTGGCGATCCTCGGCCCCACCAACACCGGCAAGACCCACCTCGCGATCGAGCGGATGTGCGCGCATTCCAGCGGGATGATCGGCTTCCCGCTGCGCCTGCTGGCGCGCGAGGTTTACGACCGGGTGGTCAAGATCAAGGGCGAAAAGAACGTCGCGCTCATCACCGGCGAGGAGCGGATCGAGCCGAAGGACGCGCGCTATCTGCTGTGCACGGCGGAAGCGATGCCGGTGAACGAACGCTCGATGGCCTTCGTCGCGATCGACGAGGCGCAGCTCGCCGCAGACCGAGAGCGCGGCCACGTCTTCACCGACCGCCTGCTGCACGCGCGCGGGCGCGAGGAGACGATGATCCTGGGCTCCGCCACCGCCGAACCGCTGGTGCGCGCGCTGGTGCCCGGCGTCGAGATCGTCAGCCGCCCGCGCTTCTCCACGCTGACTCACGCGGGCGCGAAGAAGCTCAGCCGGGTGCCGCCGCGCAGCG
>JAQGIE010000044.1 GCA_028291365.1 Rhodospirillales bacterium | reverse complement strand
GTCGTCATCGCGACGACGCGCCAGGAAACCGACCGCGCCATCGAGGCGGCGATGCTCGAGCGTGCCTTTGGCGAAGCCGGATCCTCGCTGGTGATCGAGGATTTTCTCGAGGGCGAGGAAATCTCGTTCTTCGCGCTCAGCGACGGCACCCGCGTGGTGCCGTTCGGCGCGGCGCAGGATCACAAGCGCGCCTATGACGGCGACGAAGGTCCCAATACCGGCGGCATGGGCGCCTACGCGCCGGCGCCGGTCTGGACGCCTTCGCTCGAAGAACAGGCGATGCGCACCATCGTCGAGCCCACCATCGCGGGCATGGCCAAAGAGGGCGCCCCGTTCCGCGGCGTGCTGTTCGTCGGTTTGATGCTGACCGACAACGGACCCGAGTTGATCGAATTCAACGTCCGCTTCGGCGATCCCGAATGCCAGGTCCTGTTCGCGCGCTTCGCCGGCGACGCGCTCCAGCTGCTCGATGATTGCGCGCGCGGCAGGCTCGACCCGTTCGCGGGCGGCATGCGCGACGACGCGGCGCTGTGCGTGGTGATGGCGGCCGAGAATTATCCCGGCGAGCCGCGCACCGGCACCGAGATTCGCGGCCTCGATCGCGCGTCGCGCGTGCCGAATGCAAGCGTGCTGCACGCGGGCACAAGACGCGACGGTGATCGCATTGTTGCCGCTGGCGGGCGCGTGCTGGGCGTGCTTGGTACCGGCGCGACGGTCGCCGATGCGCAACGTGTCGCGTATCAGGCGGTCGACGCGATCGACTGGCCCGAAGGTTTCTGCCGCCGCGACATTGGCTGGCGCGCGATCGAAGGAAGCTGATGAAGATCGTGGTCACCGGCGCGTCGAGCGGGATCGGCTACGCCACCGTTGAAGCGCTGCTGGCCAAAGGCGCCACCGTGTTCGCCGCCGCCCGCAAAGATGCCGATCTGGCGCGGCTCGGCGCGCTCGACCAGCGCGTGCGCCCGATCCGACTCGACGTCACCGATGCCGCGTCGATCGCGCAGGCCGCGGCGGAGGTGCGTGCTGCGCTGGACGGGGCGGTGCTGAGCGGGCTGGTCAACAATGCCGGCGTGGCGGTGCCGGGCCCCTTGATGCATCTGCCGATCGAGGCGTTGCGACGGCAGTTCGAAGTCAATGTGTTCGGCCAGATCGCGGTGACCCAGGCCTTTCTGCCGATGCTGGGCGCGGTGCGCGGCTTCGCCGGCACGCCCGGACGCATCGTCAATGTCAGCTCGGTCGCCGGGCGCATGGCAGCGCCGTTCACCGGCGCCTATGCCGGTTCGAAACACGCGATGGAGGGGCTGAGCGAGTCGCTGCGGCGCGAGCTGATGCTGTATGGCATCGACGTGATCGTGGTGGCGCCGGGCAGCGTCGCGACGCCGATCTGGGACAAGGCCGACGCGTTCGACGACACGCTGTATCGCGGCACCGACTTCCATCCGGCGCTGCGCAAATTCGCCGACTGGTTCATCGCGCAGGGCCGCGCCGGCCTGCCGGCTGCGACCATTGCGGAGGCTATTGTTGAAGCGCTGACCGCGGCGAAGCCCAAGACCCGCTACATGCGGGTCGGCAACAAGCTGCTGCGCTGGACCCTGCCGAGGCTTTTGCCCAAGCGGTTCGTCGACCGCAAAATCGCCGGCGCGCTGGGTCTGAAGCGCTGAAAACAAAGCCCCTCTCCCTGGTGGAGAAGGGACATCAACATCAGACCGCTTCGGCGCCCGTCTCGCCGGTGCGGATGCGCAGCGCGTGGGCGACTTCGAGCACGAAGATCTTGCCGTCGCCGATCCGGCCGGTGCCGGCGGCCTGCTGGATCGCTTCGACCACGCGATCGAGCATTTCGTCGATCACGACGACCTCGACCTTCACCTTGGGCAGGAACGAGACCGAATATTCGGCGCCGCGATAGATCTCGGTCTGACCTTTCTGGCGGCCGAAGCCCTTCACCTCGCTCACGGTGAGGCCCTGGATGCCGAGCGCGGTCAGCGCCTCGCGCACCTCGTCGAGCTTGAACGGCTTGATGATGGCCATGACCAGTTTCATACGCGCGACCTCGTAAAAACGCGCGCGACCGTCGCACGCGGAGTTCGCACCCATCAAGATCCGTGCCGACCCCGATTTGCACGCCAGCGATGCGGCGACCACGCTGTGAGCTGCCTGCGACAGCGGCGATTCGGCCGGCGACCTGGACAAGGAAGCAGCAGACGCGGCACCGTCCGCGCTGATGACCAACCAAAAAACGACCGACGACGTGCTGATCGTGGGCGGCGGGCTGGCCGGCCTGTCCCTGGCCGCCGCGCTTGGCCATGCCGGGCTGCGCGTCACGGTCGCCGATCGCGATGCGCCCGCGACGCAGCTCGATGAAGGGTTCGACGGCCGCACCACCGCCATCGCCTTCGGCTCGCAGCGTCTGCTGACCGAAATCGGCGTCTGGCCGCGGCTCGCCGCCGACGCCGAACCGATTCGCGAGATTCGCGTCGCCGATGGCGGCTCGTCGCTGTTCCTGCATTTCGACCACCGCGAAGTGGCACCCACGACCGGGGGCGCCCCGTTCGGCTGGATCGTCGAGAATCGCCGCCTGCGCCGTGCTTTGTTCGAGCGCGTCGCCGAACTGGCCAACGTCACGCATCTGGCGCCGATGGCGATCGAGGATCACGCAGCCGAGGGCGAGACCGTCACCGCACGTCTTGCCGACGGCAGCACGCGCCGCGCGCGGCTCCTGGTCGGCGCCGACGGGCGCCTGTCGCCGACTCGCGAGCGCGCCGGCATCGGCACGATCGGCTGGCCCTATCGCCAGACCGCAATCGTGTGCGTCGCCGGCCACGAGAAGCCGCATGACGGAATCGCGGTTGAACATTTTCTGCCGCCCGGCCCGTTCGCCATCCTGCCGATGACCGACGGTGCGGATGGAACCCATCGCAGCTCGATCGTGTGGACCGAGCGGTCCGAAACGGTCGAGGCGCTGCTCGCGTCCGACCAGGCGGCGTTCGACGAAGAACTCCAGCGCCGCTTCGGTCCGCATCTGGGCGCCGTGCGCACATTGGGCCGCCGTTTCGCGTACAAGCTGTCGTTGTTACAAGCGCGCCGTTTCACGGCGCCGCGCCTGGCCCTGGTCGGCGAAGCGGCGCACGCGATTCATCCGATCGCGGGCCAGGGGCTCAATCTCGGCATGCGGGACGTCGCGGCGCTGGCCGAGCTGATCGTCGATCATGCGCGGCTGGGGCTCGATATCGGCTCGCCGACCTTGCTGTCCGCCTATGCGCGGCGGCGGCGCGTCGACGCGCTGGCGCTGTCGGCGGCGACCGACCTGCTGGATCGTCTGTTCTCGAACGACATTCCACCGATCGCCGCGGCGCGCCGGATCGGGCTTGCCGCGGTCGGCCAGGTGCCGAGCCTGAAACGCTTCTTCATGCGCTATGCGATGGGCCAGCGCGCCGGTGCCGGATTGGACCTGCCGCGGCTGGTACGCGGCGAAAAACTTTAGATTCGGCTGCGGCTGCGCTCCGCGCCGCCGTCTTCGCGAGCAAGAGACGGTCAGGTCCGCTTCTTGCGGTTTCGCGTCGTGCCTTTGTTGATTCCGCGCTCTCGGTTGGCTTTCAGCCGGCCGTCACGCTCGGGATCTTTGACACGGCCGGCTTGGCCGCCAGTGGTTCGTTGCTGTTTCGCCATGCGCGCAGCCTCCCCTAGACTTGCGTCGATGAGTGCTGCAACTCGCTGGGCCGCTAGCAGTTCCGGGTTCAGTGCAACTTATACCGCGCGACGTTGCGATAGACCGGCCGCTCGTTGCCGAGCAGGCTTTCCATCAACACGAACTCGTCGAGCGTGAACGGACCGAACGACAGATCGGCGAGTTCGGCGACGGCGCGATCGACCAGCGCGATGGGCGAGTCCTTCACCCGCGCCAGGGTGATGTGCGGCGTGAAGCGTCGCGGCTCGGGCTCCAGCCCTACCGCGATCGCCGCCCGCTCCACCTTGGCGTGGAGATGATCGAGCGAAATCGTGTGCGGCACGGCGGCGTAGAAGGCACGCGGCTTGTTCCGGCTGGCGAAGCGGCCGGCCCCGCGCAGCAACAGCTCCACCGGCGGCGCGTCGATGGCGCCGAGCGACGCGTCGAGTTCGCTCGCGGTCAGCGCGTCGACCTCGCCGACGAAGCGCAGCGTCACATGCAGTTCGTCGCGTCCGACCCAGCGTGCACCGGGCAATCCGCCCTGCAAATGCACCAGCGCATCGAGCACGTCCGGCGGCGGCAGCAGGGCGACGAACAAACGCATCAGGGGCAGGGATTCGGATTGTCGCGATGCACCGCGTCGAGTGCCTGCAGCACCTCGTCGGAGAGAATGAGGTCGAGCGCGAGCAGCGCATGTTTCAACTGCGCCAGCGTGGTGGCGCCGAGCAGCGCGGTGGTGACGAAGGGCCGTTGGCGCACGAAGGCGAGCGACATGTGCAACGGGTCGAGACCGAAGCGCTTCGCCACCTCGTGATAGGCACGAACCGCTGCGTCGGCGCGCGGCGTCGCATAGCGCGACTTGCGAGGATCGACGGCGCGGCGCGACCCCGCCGGCACCGTACCGTCGAGATACTTGCCCGACAGCGTGCCGGCGCCGACCGGCGCATACGCCAACAGCCCGACCTGTTCGCGTATGGCGAATTCGGCGAGGCCGATCTCGAAGCTGCGGTTGAGCAACGAATAGGGATTCTGGATCGAGACGACGCGCGGCAGGTTGCGCGCCTCGGCCAGCTGCAGAAAACGCGCGACGCCCCATGGCGTCTCGTTCGACAGGCCGATCGCGCGCACCTTGCCCGACGCAAGCAGTTCGGCGAGCCCGTCGAGCGTGGCCTCGATCGGCGTCTCGTCGGGATCGTCCGCGTGCTTGTAGTCGAGCTCGCCGAATCGGTTGTTTTTCCGGTCGGGCCAATGGAGCTGGTAGAGATCGACATGATCGGTGCCGAGCCGCTCGAGGCTGTCGTCGAGCGCGGCCAACAGGTTGGCGCGATCGAGCTTGGCGTTGCCGTTGCGGAACCACGGCGATGCGCCGCGCCCGACCGCCTTGGTTGCGAGCAGCACGCGCTGGCGCCTGCCGCGATCCTTGGCAAGCCAGGTGCCGATGATCGATTCGGTCGCGCCCTGCGTCTCGGCAGAAGGCGGCACCGGATACATTTCGGCCGCGTCGAGCAGATTGATGCCGTGATCGAGCGCGAGGTCGATCTGCGTGTGCGCTTCATGCTCGCTGGTCTGCGAGCCGAACGTCATGGTGCCGAGCGAGACCGCGGTGACGCGAATTCCGCTCGCGCCGAGTGGACGAAGCTCCATCACGAGGTCGGCAGAAGTTTTTCGATCACCGGCGCCATGCGGTCGACCACGATTCGTACACCGGCGGGATTGGGATGCATGCCGTCACCTTGATTGAGCGAAGCGTCGAGCGCGACGCCGTCGAGGAAGAACGGATACAGCGCCACGCCGTATTTCTTTGCCAGCTTGGGATAGATGGCGTCAAAGCGCGTCACGTAGTCGGGGCCGAGATTGCGCGCCGCGTACATGCCGCACAGCAGGACCGGAATCTTGGCCGCGGTCAGTTTCTGCAACATTGCGTCGAGATTGGCCTCGGTCGAACCCGGATCGATCCCGCGCAGCATGTCGTTCGATCCCAATTCGAGCAGCACCAGGTCCGGCTTGTCGGCAAGCGACCAGTCGAGCCGCGCCAGCCCGCCCGCCGTCGTATCGCCCGAGATGCCGGCATTGATCACGCGCACGTCATGGCCGCGCGCCTTCAGCACCGATTCGAGTCGGGCCGGAAACGAGTCACCGATGGCAACGCCGTATCCCGCCGTCAGGCTGTCGCCGAAGGCGAGAATCGTGGTCTCGGCCTGCGCCGAACCGGCGCAGAACAGTGCCAACCCAAGGACGGCCCCAAGAACGGCGTGGTTGAATGCGGTGCCGAACAGGCCATATCGGCTCAGTCTCTTCAGCACGGTTGCGAGCTTCATGCAGGATCTCCAGAGCCCGAACCTTCTAGGTGGGCCGCCGATCGTCGAACTTCGTAACGTGCAGCTGAAGCTGCGGAGCGAGGCTGGTCCCGTCAACGTGTTGCGCGGCGTCGATCTGACGCTGGCCAGCGGGGAGACGGTCGGGCTGGTCGGCCCCTCCGGCTCGGGCAAGTCGTCGCTGCTGATGATCATGGCTGGTCTCGAACGCGCCACGTCGGGTTCGGTGCGCGTCGCCGACGCCGACCTGTCGTCGCTGGGCGAGGACGCGCTCGCGCGCTGGCGCCGCGACAAGATCGGCATCGTGTTCCAGGATTTCCACCTCATCCCGACCATGACCGCGCTCGAGAACACGGCGCTGCCGCTGGAATTCGCCGGACGCGAAGATGCGTTCGACGCCGCGCGCGTGGCGCTGGCACGGGTCGGGCTGGACCATCGCCTGACCCATTATCCCGGCCAGCTGTCGGGCGGCGAGCAGCAGCGCGTGGCCTTGGCCCGCGCCGCGGTGGTGCAGCCGCAATTGCTGCTGGCCGACGAGCCGACCGGCAATCTCGACCATGACACCGGCGAACGCGTCATCGACCTGATGTTCGAGCTCGCCGAAAGTTTCGGCACGACCTTGCTGCTGATCACCCACGACAGCGATCTGGCGGCGCGCTGCAGCCGCATCGTGCGCATGGCCGACGGGCGCATCGCGGGCGAGAGCGTGACTGCCGATCTGCGGGCCGTTTCCGGATGAACATCTCCTGGCGCATCGCGCGCCGCGAGCTGCGCGGCGGCCTGTCGGGCTTTCGCGTCTTCGTCGCTTGCCTGGCGCTGGGCGTCGCCGCGATCGCGTCGGTGCAGACCTTGTCGAACGGTATCCGTACCGGACTCCATTCCGACGCGCGCGCGCTGCTGGGCGGCGATGTGTCGGCGCGCATTCTCTATCGCGATCTCGCGCCGGCCGAACAGGCGGGGCTCGCCGCGCTCGGCCGGACCACGCAGACCATCGAGCTGCGCGGCATGGCGCGCATGGGCGACGCCACCGCGCTGGTCGAAGCGAAGGCAGTCGACGATTCATACCCGCTGGTCGGCAGCGTCGCGCTGGCGAGCGGACAGACTCTCGCCGACGCGCTGGCGCGGAAGGACGGCGTCGACGGCGCTGTCGTCGAGCGCCAGGTGCTCGACCGGTTGGGCGCCGGGATCGGCGATGTAATCGAGTTGGGCGAAGGCCGCGTACGCCTGACCGACGTGATCGACAAAGAGCCCGACCGGATCGGCAGCGGCGGGTTCACGTTGGGTCCGCGCCTGCTTCTGTCCAAGCGCGCGCTCGACACGACCGGGCTGCTGCAGCCCGGCGCGATGATCTATCGCGACACCAAGCTGTTGCTGAACGATGCGGGAAATCCGCGCGCCACGGTGCAGCGCCTGCGCGCCGAATATCCGCAAGCGGGTTGGCGCCTGCGCGATTCGAGCGACGCGGCACCGGAATTCGCGCGCTTTCTGGCGCGGCTGACCTCGTTCCTCACCTTGGTCGGACTCACGGCCTTGCTGGTCGGCGGCGTCGGCGTGTCGAACGCGGTCGCGTCCTATCTCGACGGCAAGGTCGCCACCATCGCGACGCTCAAATGTCTGGGCGCGCCGTCGCGCATCATCTTTCGCGCCTACCTGATTCAGATCGGCGCGCTGGCGTTGCTGGGTGCCGCGATCGGACTCTGCTTCGGCATGGCGCTGCCGCGTGCCGCAGTGGCGCTGCTCGCCGATCTGCTGCCGGTGTCGGTGCGGATCGGATTCGACGGGCCGGGCCTGGCGCTCGCCGCCGCTTACGGCCTGCTGGTCGCGTTCGCGTTTTCGTTCGCTGCCCTGGGGCGCGCCGCGAGCGTGCCGGCCGCGTCCCTGTTCCGCGCGCAGACCTCGCCGACGGCGGCGAAGCTTTCGATCCGCGTCAAGCTGCTGCTCGCCGCGACCGGCCTGGCGTTGGTCGCCCTGGCGTTGGCGACGTCGCGTGATTTCGGCTTCGCCGCTTCGTTCGTCGCCGGCGCGGTCGCGGCGCTGGCGCTGTTCCGCCTCGCCGGCATCGCAATCGTGCGCGGCGCACGCGCGCTGGGCCGGCCGCGCGCGCCGACCTTGCGGCTCGCGCTCGCCAATCTGCACCGGCCCGGCACGCAAGCGCATGCGGTGGTGCTGTCGCTCGGACTGGGACTGACCGTGCTGGTCGCGATCGCCGAGATCGAAGGCAATTTCCAGCGCCAGGTGCAGGACGAACTGCCCGCCGAAGCGCCGAGCTTTTTCTTTCTCGACATCCAGCCCGACCAGCGTGACGCGCTGCGCCAGGCGGTGGAATCGGTGCCCGGCGCGGGCAAGGTCGACATGGTGCCGGCGTTGCGCGGCCGCATCGTCGCGGTGCGCGACGTGCCGCCCGACCAGGCGCTGGTCGACAAGCGCTATGATTGGATCCTGCGCGCCGATCGCGGCATCACCTACGCCGCGGCGGCGCCGAGGAATTCGACCATCACCGAAGGCAGCTGGTGGCCGGCCGATCGCACAAGCGGACCACCGCTCGTGTCGGTGGCGAAAGAAGTCGCGCTCGCCTTTGGCCTGCATCCCGGTGACAAGCTTTCGGTCGACATCGTCGGCCGCCGCGTCGACGCCACCGTCGCCAATGTGCGCGAGCTCGATTGGGGACGGCTCGGAATCAACTACACGCTGGTCTTCGCGCCCGGCCTGCTCGAAGCCGCGCCGCAGACCGCGATCGCGACCGTGCGTTCGAGCGCGGAGGCCGAACCGGCGATCGAGCGCGCGGTGACGCGCGGCTTCGCCAACGTCACCGCGGTCCGGGTCAAGGACGCGCTCGCCACGGTCGGGCAGCTGATCGGGAATATCGGTGTGGCGGTGCGCGCGGTGGCGGCGGTGGCGCTGGTGGCGGGCACGCTGGTGCTGGCCGGCGCGGTCGCGGCGGGGCATCGCCGGCGGGTCTATGACGCGGTGGTGCTGAAAGTGCTGGGCGCGACGCGCGGCCGCGTGCTGGCGGCCTTCCTGCTCGAATATGGGCTGCTGGGCCTGGTCACCGCCTTGGCTGCATCGGGGCTCGGCGCGCTGGTCGCCTGGGCGGTGGTAACCCAGGTGCTCGACCTGCGTTGGACCTTATTGCCGGGCGCGATGGGGCTGACCGCGCTGGGTGCTGCCGGCATCACGCTGGCGCTGGGTTTCGTCGGGACCTGGCGGGCTTTGTCCCAGAAGGCCGCCCCGCTGTTGCGAAACCAGTGACCTGGGACCTTGCCTGGGGCTGGCATTGAATAAAGAGCTCATCAGCCCGATATTGACTGCGTCGGAAACCTTTACTCGCCAAGGACGGCTCCAACCCATGTCCTTCGACCTCAACCCCCGTTACGCGCAGCCAGGCGTTGCCGACCGCGCGTCCTTCGATGCGGGTCTGCGCCAGCACATGCTGCGCGTGTACAACTACATGGCCGGCGGACTCGCACTCTCCGGCATCGTCGCCACGCTGATCGCGTTCGAGCCCAGCGTGATGGCGCTGTTCTTCTCGATGAACCCGCAGACCGGCCGCGCTGCCCCCAACATCCTCTACTGGATCGCGGTGCTGTCGCCGATCGGCCTGCTGCTGTGGATGAGCTTCGGCGCGCAGCGCATGCAGTTCACCACGATGCGCACGCTCTATTGGGTGTTCACCGCCTTGCAGGGCGTGAGCCTGTCGATGCTGCTGCTCGTCTATACGGGCGAAAGCGTCGCGCGCACCTTCTTCGTGACCGCGGCCGCCTTCGGAGGCCTGTCGCTCTACGGTTACACGACCAAGCGCGACCTGTCGGGCTTCGGCACCTTCCTGGTCATGGGCCTGATCGGCCTGCTGATCGCCAGCCTGGTGAACATCTTTGTGCACTCGTCGGGCTTGAGCTTCGTGATCAGCTGCGCCGGCGTGTTGATCTTCGCGGGCCTGACCGCGTGGGACACCCAGCGCATCAAGGAACAGTACAGCGAAGCCTATGGCAGCGACGCAGCCGGCAAACTCGCCGTGTGGGGCGCGCTCAGCCTGTATCTCGACTTCATCAACCTGTTCAAGTTCCTGCTGTCCTTCATGGGCCAGCGTCGCGACTGACGACGTTCAGGCTTCGCGACTGCGTCGCGGGCCGGTTCACCTGCCGTTCGCAAAAGCCGCCCGGGAAACCGGGCGGCTTTTCTTTTTTCTGCGCCGGTTTCATTTTCGATTTCGAAAGGCCGTGGCAGGATCGTTGCGAATAGCAAAGCGATGCAAAGCACCCGCCTATGTCCCAAGCCGATGCCCCGATCCTGCTGATTGAAGACACGCCGGCGCTGGCGCGGCTGTATCAGGAGTACTTGGCCAAAACCCAGCGCCGCGTCGCGCATGTCGAAACCGGCGCCGAGGCGCTGGCCGCGCTCGACGCGCTGCGCCCGCCCCTGGTGCTGCTCGACCTGAAGCTGCCCGACATGGACGGCATGTCCGTGCTCCAGGCTGTGAAAAGCAAAGCCCCCAATACGGCGATCGTGGTCATCACCGCCAAT
Organism: Rhodospirillales bacterium; assembly: GCA_028291365.1. Classification (GTDB taxonomy): domain Bacteria; phylum Pseudomonadota; class Alphaproteobacteria; order BOG-932; family Roseiterribacteraceae; genus Roseiterribacter. The sequence continues at coordinate 16,695 of JAQGIE010000044.1, read as the reverse complement.
GGCAGCGTCAATGTCGCGGTCGAGGCGATGAAGGCGGGCGCCGACGATTTCCTGGTCAAGCCCTTCACCGCCGAGCGGCTGGTCGTGACCGTCAGCAACGCGCTCGATCGCAGCGATCTGAAGCGCAAGGTCGACGTCTACGAACAGCAGATCGTCCGCAACCGCTATCACGGCTTCCTCGGCTCCTCGCTGGCGATGCAGGCGGTCTATCGCATCATCGAAAGCGCCGCCGCGTCCAAGGCCACCGTGTTCATCACCGGCGAAAGCGGCACCGGCAAGGAAGTCGCCGCCGAAGCGATCCACACCCAGAGCCCGCGCGCCAAGCGCCCGTTCGTGCCGTTGAATTGCGGCGCCATCCCGCGCGACCTGATGGAAAGCGAGATCTTCGGCCACGTGAAAGGCGCCTTCACCGGCGCGATGGCCGACCGTGACGGCGCCGCGCGCCAGGCCGAGAGCGGCACGCTGTTCCTCGACGAGATCTGCGAGCTCGACATCAACCTGCAGACCAAGCTGCTGCGCTTCCTGCAGACCGGCAGCTTCGTCGCGGTGGGTGGCAGCAAGACCGAACGCGTCGACATTCGCGTCGTCTGCGCCACCAATCGCGACCCCTTGAAAGAAGTCGAAGCAGGCCGGTTCCGCGAAGACCTGTATTACCGCCTGCACGTCATCCCGCTGCACCTGCCGCCGCTGCGCGAACGCGGCGAAGACGCGCTGGAAATCGCGTCCAGCCTGCTCGCCGACTATGCGCGCGAGGAAAAGAAGCGCTTCGTCGGCTTCGATCCCGACCTCGAGCCCCTGCTGCTGAGCTATGAATGGCCGGGCAATGTGCGCCAGGTGCAGAACGTCATCCGCAACATCGTCGTGCTGCATGACGGCGTCGTCGTGACCGCCGACATGCTGCCCGAACCGCTCAAAGGATTGTTGGGCGCCAGCAGCGGCACCAGCCTGCCCAACACCAGCTGGCGCCAGCCGGTCCGGCCCGAGATCATTCGCCCGCTGGCCGAGATTGAGCGCGAGATGATCGAGCGTGCGATCAATGCCTGCGGCGGTTCGATCCCCAAGGCGGCCGAGCTGCTGGCCGTCGCGCCGTCGACCATCTACCGCAAGAAGCAGGCCTGGGAAGCCGAAGAGGCGGGCCAGCAGCTGGCGAGCTGATCAGCGCGTTTCCCCTCCGCGCTCGCCGGTCAGTCGACATAGCCGCGGGCGCGATAGGCCCCTTCGGCGTCGACCACCATCGCGGCGAGCCCGCTGACTTTGGCGCGAACCGAATCGAGCGCACGCACGCGGATCGCCGTTTCGATCGAAGCGGCGCGCGCCGCCAGCGCGGCGGCGCCGAACGTTTCGGCGCTGCCTTTCATCGCGTGCGACTCGTATTCGATGCGCGCGATCGCCTCGGGCGAATCGAGTTGCGCGACCGCCGCTTCGATGCGCGCGGCGCGATGGCCCGCTTCGTCGAGAAACACGCCGAGCAACCGCGTCAGCGCACCGGGCTCGACTTCCTGCAGCAGCCGCACGACGACGGTTTCGTCGATCGCCGGGCGCGGCTCTTCGAGCGGCCCCAACCAGCGGGCCAGCATGGCGAGCAGATTGGCGCGCTCGATCGGCTTCGTCAGATAGTCGTCCATGCCGGCCTCGCGGCAACGCACCTCGTCGGCGGCCATCGCGTTGGCGGTCATGGCGATGACCGGCACGCGCGAGATCGGGTCCTCGAGCGCGCGGATGGCGCGGGTCGCTTCGAGCCCGTCCATCACCGGCATCAACACATCCATCAGCACGAGGTCGTAGGGCGTCTGTTTCAGCCGCTCGATCGCCTGCATGCCGTTCTCGACGGCGTCGACGGTCAGCGGCGCGGTCTTGAGCATGGCGAGCGCGACGGCACGGTTGGTCGAGCTGTCTTCGACCAGCAGCACCTGCAGACGCCGACGTGACGGCGGCGCAGCCGGTGTCAGCACAGCCGGAGCGGCCGGCGCCTGCATCGGCGCGCGCACCGGCAGCGACAATGCTTCGGCGCGCGGCAAGGTCAGGCGCACGCGAAAGCGCGCGCCCTTGCCGGGTTCGCTTTCGGCCTCGATCGTGCCGCCCATCAACTCGACCAGCCGCCGCACGATCGCGAGGCCGAGACCGGCGCCGCCGCTGCGGCGCGCTTCGGGTCCCTGGACGAAATCCCCGAACAGGCTGCTGGTCAGCGCCGGATCGAAACCGGGGCCGGTGTCGCTGACTTCGATGACCAGCGCGAACTGCCCGTCGGGGGTCGGCGTCGCGGTGGCGCGCAAGCGCACGACGCCGCGCTCGGTGAATTTGACCGCGTTGCCGACTAGGTTGAACACGATCTGGCGCAGGCGCCGCGCGTCGCCGCTGAGCCACGACGCCTCGCCGAGCGCGAATTCGCTTTCAAAGCGCAGGCATTTTGCGGCCGCGCGCGGACGGACCAGATCGACGATGCCGCCGAACAGGCTGGTGGGCTGAAACGGCGCCACCATCAGCGCCAGGCTGCCCGATTCAGCGCTGCCGAATTCGAGCAGGTCGTCGAGCAGGCCGATCAGCCCATGTCCCGATTGACGCGCCGTTTCCACCCAGCCGCCGCGCTGCGTGTCGAGCCCGCTTTCGCGCAGCAACCGCAGCAGGCTGAGCATTGCATGCAGCGGACCCCGGATCTCGTGCGCGACGGTGGCGAGAATGCGCGCATGAGTCTCGTCGGCCTGCCGCACGCGCATCTGCGCCTCGAGCAATTGCGCGCGCAGATGCTGCAGCTCGGCCGGGTCGGCCGGCCCGGTCATCGCCGTTTGCGTCCGGTGCGGGCAATTACGCGTTCGAACGCGGCCAGGGTCGCGGCGCTGACATGATGCTCGATCCCCTCGGCGTCGATCGCGGCGGTCGCGTCGTCGACGCCGATCGCGAGCAGGAAATCACGCACCACCTCGTGCCGCCGCTTGGCGTCGGCCGCAATCGCCGCGCCCTCCTCGGTGAGGAAGATCGAACGGTACGGCAAGGTCCGAACATAGCCGTCGCGCGACAGGCGCTGCACCGTCTTGGCTGCGGTGGCGTGGCTGACGCCGAGGCGCTGGGCCAGGTCGGTCAGCCTGGCCTCGCCCAGCGTCGAGATCAGATCGGCGATCAGCTCGAGATAATCCTCGGCCGATTCGCGGCTATTGGCGCGCCGCGCCTGGTGAAAACCCGCGATTTGCGTGTCGAGTTGGGTCAGCCGGAGGGGTCGCGAAGCCATGCGACAAGGATGCAGCCCGTCCCGCCGCTTGACAATGTCGGGCGCCGGCCGAAGGTTTCAGCCATGGCTAAACTCCCCGATCACGCAACCGGGACGCTGGGCGCAGCGCACGGTTCGATTCCGGTGACGGGGAACGGCGCCTGGCGCCTGCTGGCCTTTCTCGGACCCGGCTATCTGGTCTCGGTCGGCTACATGGATCCGGGCAACTGGGCGACCGACCTCGCCGGCGGTTCGGCCTACGGCACCACGCTCCTGTCGGTGATCCTGCTGTCGAACCTGATGGCGGTGCTGCTGCAGGGGCTGAGCCTCAAGCTCGGCATCGCCAGCGGGCTCGATCTCGCCCAGGCGTGTCGCGCGCGGTTTCCGCGACCGGTCTCGATCGCGTTGTGGCTGCTCGCCGAAATCGCGATCTGCGCCTGCGATCTTGCCGAAGTGATCGGCACCGCGATCGCGCTGCAGCTTCTGTTCGGCCTGCCGCTGGTCCAGGGCGTGCTGCTCACCGCCGCCAACGTGCTGCTGATCCTGTGGCTGCAGTCGAAGGGATTTCGCCGCCTCGAAGCGTTCGTGGTCGGGCTGATCGCAGTCGTCTTCGTGGCGTTCGTCATCCAGCTCGCGCTGGCCGGTCCGTCGCTGAGCGACGTGCTCACCGGGTTCGTTCCCGACCCGCGCATCATCACCGATCCAGCCATGCTCTATGTCGCGATCGGCATTCTGGGCGCGACCGTGATGCCGCATAATCTCTATCTGCATTCGGCGATCGTGCAGACGCGCGCCTACGCGCAGGACGAGACCGGCAAGCGCGACGCGATCCGCTGGGCGACCTGGGATTCCACCATCGCCCTGTCCTTCGCGCTGCTGGTCAACGCGGCGATCCTGATTCTGGCCGCCAGCACCTTCCACACGACCGGCCGCAACGACGTCGCCGAAATCCAGGAAGCGCACGCGCTGCTGACGCCGTTGCTGGGCACGTCGGCGGCGTCGACCTTGTTTGCGGTGGCGCTGCTCGCGTCGGGCCAGAACTCGACCATCACCGCGACCCTGGCGGGGCAGATCGTGATGGAAGGCTTCGTCAATCTGCGCATGAAGCCCTGGGCGCGGCAGTTGCTGACGCGCGGCCTCGCCATCATCCCGGCTGCCGCGGTCGCCGCGGCTTATGGCGAAGGCGGCACCGCCAAGCTCCTGGTGCTGAGCCAGGTCGTGCTGTCGCTGCAGCTTCCCTTCGCGGTAATCCCGCTGGTGATCTTCACCGCCGACAGGCGACTGATGGGCGCCTTCAGGAATCGTCGCGCCACCACCATTCTCGCCATGGCGGTCGCGACGCTGATCGTCGTGCTCAACGCGAAACTATTGTGGGACGTGATCGCGGGCTGATCAGCTCGCGAGATACGACCGGCCGGCGAATCAGGCATCAGAACGCCGACATCTCGCTGTTTTACGCGTCATCGCAGCGCCTGGAAAAACTGCCTGAGCAGCTCGGCCGCCCGACTCTCCTCGACGCCGCCGACCACCTCGGGCCGATGGTGGCAGGTCGGTTGCGCGAAGAAGCGCGGCCCGTGCTCGACCGCGCCGCCTTTGGGATCGTAGGCCGCAAACGTGACGCGCTTGAGCCGCGCAAAGGCGATCGCGGCCGCGCACATGGCGCAGGGTTCGAGCGTCACGAACAGCTCGCAATCGGGCAGGCGCGGCTCGCCGCGCAGGCGTGCCGCTTCGCGGATCGCCAGAAGCTCGGCATGCGCGGTCGGATCGTGATCGGTCTCGACGCGATTGGCGGTGGCCGCGAGCACGCTGCCGTCGCCCGCGACGAGCACGGCACCCACCGGCACCTCGCCGGCGCGGCCGGCGGCCGCGGCGAGGTCCAGCGCCTGGGCCATCGGCCCGCTCATCGCTAGAGTCTTCTGCATGGTGGATGACGATAAAGACGGCGAGCGGATCGCGAAACGGCTGGCACGGGCGGGGCTCTGTTCCCGCCGCGACGCCGAGCGCTGGATCCTGGAGGGACGTGTCGCGGTCAACGGGCAGGTCCTGACCACGCCCGCCTTCCTGGTCACCGAGAGCGACGAGATCGTGGTCGACGGCAAGCCCGTCGGCAAAGCCGAGGCGACGCGGCTGTGGCGCTATCACAAGCCGTCGGGGCTGGTGACGACGCGGCGCGACGAAAAGGGACGGCGCACCGTGTTCGACGCGCTGCCGCCCGAAATCCCGCGCGTGGTCACGGTCGGCCGTCTCGACCTCACCTCGGAAGGGCTGCTGCTGCTGACCAACGATGGCGAGCTGGCGCGGCACCTCGAATTGCCGGCGACCGGCTGGACGCGGCGGTATCGCGTGCGCGCCTTCGGCGACGTCAACGAGGCGCAACTCGCCAGGCTGGCGCGCGGCATCGAGATCGAAGGCGTGAAGTATGGCGGCATCGAAGCGGCGCTCGAACGTCGCCAGGGCGCCAATGCCTGGATCACGGTCGGCCTGAAAGAAGGCAAGAACCGCGAAGTGCGCAAAGTGCTCGAGCATCTGGGGCTGAAGGTGAACCGGCTCATCCGCATCGCTTACGGTCCGTTCCAGCTCGGCAAGCTGGCCGAAGGCGGCGTCGAGGAAGTGCCCAAGCGCGTGGTGCAGGAACAGCTCGGCGCCTTTCTCGGCATCGAAGCACCGAAGCCAAGACTGACGCCCGCGCGCAGCGCGGGCGGGGCGGCCGCACGCGGCCGGAAGAACCATTAGAATCGTCGCCGGCAAGTGGCGCGGGCGGACGCTGGAGTCGCCACAAGGCGACGCGACGCGGCCGACCGGCGATCGCGTGCGCCAAGCCTTGTTCGACCGGCTGACGCATCGGATCGAGTTCGAGGGCAGCCGCGTGCTCGATGCGTTCGCGGGCACCGGCGCGCTGGGGCTCGAAGCTTTGTCGCGCGGCGCACTGCACGCGACCTTCTTCGATCGCGACACGGCGACCGTGGCGCTGGTCCGGCGTAATGCGAAGGCGCTCGGCGCTGACGCACAGATCCTGCGCGCCGACGCGACGCGGCCGCCGCGCGCCGACAGCGCCTGCGACCTGGTGTTTCTCGATCCGCCATACGGGAAAGGCCTGCTGGCGCTTGCGGTGCCGCCGCTGCAGCAAGCGGGCTGGTTGGCGCCCGGAGCGTTGATCGTCGCCGAGATGAGCAGCGACACGCCCGAGGCCGCGCCGGCCGGCTTCGAAACGCTCGACGCGCGCGACTACGGTGCCGCGCGCATCGAGCTGTGGGTTTCGACCGCTACTTCTTGAGCGACGTCTTGGCCTCGACGCCGACCGCGGCGGCGAGCTGTTCGGCCTGCTTCAGATGCTCGTCGATGATCGGCGTCGCCTGCGCCACCGCCTGTTTCAACGAGGGGTCTTTCACCGCCGACGCTTCGGCGTGAAACAGTTTCGACGCGTCGCGGTGACCCGCGACCTGGCCCTTCACATATTCCTGGTCGAATCTCGCACCCGACAGGCCGTTCAGTTTCGACACCATGGCCTCGACCGACGGGTCGCGCGACGGCAGCTGCACGCCCTTGGCGTCGGCGATCTGCTTCATCTGCGCCGACAGCTTGGTGTGGTCGTCGATCATATGCTGCGCGAACTGCTTGATGTCGGGCCGGCTCGCCTTGGTCAGCGCGACTTTCGAGGTTTCGATCTCGGTCATGTCGCTCGTCGCGGCCTTCTTCATGAAGGTTACTTCGGGCTCGCCGAGGCTTTGCTGCGTGGCGGTCGACGAACCCGGCGTCGGTGTCGCCGTGCCGCTCGGCGCGGTGCGCGCGCCACTGCTGGGCGCAGTGGGTGCAGTCTGGCTGGACGTCTGTGCGACGGCGAGGCCGGCGGACAGGCACAGCGCGAAGGCCGAGCTCGCGGTCAGAAATCGAAGCATGGACGCTCTCCCCTGGGAATTTCTACTGGGGAGCCAACGGAGTCCGATGGAGGCGGTTCCTGCGCCTCAGCGCCGTTCGAACAGCCGCTCGATGTCGGCGAGTTTGAGCTCAATCCACGTCGGGCGGCCGTGATTGCATTGTCCGGCCAGCGGCGTGTGTTCCATCTGGCGCAGCAGCGCGTTCATCTCATCGACGCTGAGCGAACGGCCGGCCCGAACCGAACCGTGACAGGCGAGACGCGACAGAACCGCATCGATCCGGCTGCGCAGCGGCGCGGCGTCGTCGAATTCCGCAAGCTCGTCGGCGAGATCGCGCACCAGTGCGGTCGCGTCGCCCTGCGCCAGCGGCGCCGGTACTTCGCGCACCAGCACCGCGCCGTGCCCGAACGGCTCGATCACCAGCCCCAGCGAAGCGAGATCGTCGGCGCGCGACAGAACGCGATCGACGCCGCCTGAATCGAGTTCGACCACGACCGGCATCAGCAAAGCCTGGCGGGGCACCGCGCCCGCTTCGAGCGCCGACTTCATGCGCTCATACACCAGCCGCTCATGCGCGGCGTGCTGGTCGACCAGCACGATCCCGTCCTGCGTCTGCGCCACGACATAGGTTCCGTGCAGCTGCGCCCGCGCGGCGCCGAGCGGAAACGAAGCCGGCGTCGCTTGCGTCGCAACCGCTTCGGCCCGCGCCGACGGTGCCGCGCCGAGCGCGAGCGGCGCCTGTTCGAAATAGGGCGACGGCGTCTCGGCGACGAAGCGCGGCGCGAAGCCGGAGCTGCCGCTATAGGCGCGCAGCGACGACAGCGCATCGGTGCCGAGAGTCGGCGCGGTGCGGCCGGCATGCTGCGTCAGCGCGCGGCGGATCGAGCCGACGATCAGCGCGCGCACCAGCGAAGGATCGGCGAAGCGCACCTCGGTCTTGGCCGGATGCACGTTCACGTCGAGCGCGGGCGTCGGCACGGTCAGGAACAGCGCCAGCGCGGCGTGGCGGTCGCGCGGGATCGTATCGCCATAGGCGCCGCGAATGGCGCCCAGCAACAGCCGGTCGCGCACCGGCCGTCCGTTGACGAACAGATATTGCGAAGCAGCGGTCGCCTTGTTGAAGGTCGGCAGCGCGATCGAGCCCGCGATCGCCGATCCGTCGCGCGACTCCGCGATGTCGATGGCGGCGGCGCCGAATTCGCCGCCGAGCACCGACGCGATGCGCGTCGCCGGATCCGCCGCCGGCTCGAGCCGCAGCGCGACGCGCTCGTCCAACGTCAGTTCGAACGCGACCTGCGGATGCGCCATCGCCAACCGTTCGAGCACGTCCTGCGCGTGGCTCGCTTCGGTGCGCGCGATCTTGAGAAATTTGAGCCGCGCCGGCGTCGCGTAAAACAGGTCGCGCACGGTCACCGTCGTGCCCGGCGCGCGCGCGGCGGGCGCCACCGCGCCCAGCGCGCCGCCTTCGACGGTCAGCGTCGCCGCATTGTCGTCGCCACGCCGGCGCGAAGTCAGGGTCAGCCGTGCGACGGCGCCGATCGACGGCAGCGCTTCACCGCGAAAGCCGAGCGTGCGGATGGCGTCGAGACGATCCTCGGGCAGTTTCGACGTGGCGTGTCGCTCGACCGCGAGCAGCAGCTCGTCCGGCCCCATGCCGCTTCCGTCGTCATCGACCTGGATCAAGGTGCGGCCGCCATCGCGCAGCCGAACCGCAATGCGCGTCGCGCCGGCGTCGAGCGCGTTTTCGACCAGCTCCTTCACCGCGGCGGCGGGCCGCTCGACGACCTCGCCGGCAGCGATGCGATTGACCAGATTTTCGGGCAGGCGGCGGATGGTCATCGCGCGGCCCGTTTCGCCGGTGCGCGGAATCCGGCGTCGTCGACCAGCAGGCCGAACTCGTCCTGCAGCGCGCGCAGTCCTTTGGGCGTGACGCGCGCCGAACGGTCGTCGCGTGCGCGCGCCACCCAGCCGTTCGATTCCATCAGCTCGGCCAGCGCGGTGCCGAGCGCGCCCGCGACATGCGGCCGGCGCTCGCTCCAGTCGAGGCAGCGGCGCGCGAAATGACGCCGGCGCGAACGGGCCGCGTCGAGATCGAGACCCAGCGCGGCAAAGCGTTTTGCGCCCGACGCAGTGACGGTGAAATCCTCGCCGTCCTCTTTGATCGCGCCGCTGCGCAACAGCGAGTCGGCGAGCGCGACGCCGAGCGTGCCGGCGAGATGGTCGTAGCAGAAGCGCGCCTTGCGTAACGCCTCACCGCAACCGCGCGGGGCCGGTGCCGCGCAGGGCGGCGCCAGCGTCGAGAGCAATTCGACCGCACGCGCGACGCGCGCATCGGTGAGTTCGTAATAGCGATGCCGGCCCTGCGCGCGGGCGCGCACCAGTCCGGCGCTTTCGAGTCGCGCCAGATGTTCGCTGGCGGTGGCGGCGGCGACCCCGGCACGCCAGGCGAGCTCGCTCGCCGGCAGGGCTAGCCCGCCCATCAAGGCCTGCAACATCGCGGCGCGGCTGGGGGCTGCGACCGCGGCGGCGAGTGCGGGTAAATCGGGGTCTGCAGACACGTTTCGGTCCATGGCGAAATGTCTACGCCGTCATCCGAGTCGCGGCAACGCGCGACGTTTCGGCCGGCGCCGAACTGACGACTCGCCAGCCCGAACACTGCCCGGCTGTTGCTTGTTCTTATTTCGGCGCGCGCGCCGCAGTGACTTCGATTTCGACCAACATGCCGGCCACCACCAGCGCCGCCACCTGCACCGTCGTACGCACCGGCTTGTTCGGCTGTTCCTTGGTGCCGAAGAACTGCGTGTAGCCTTCCATCATGCCGGCGAAATCCATTTCGCCGTCCTTGCCGGGATCGCCGACGAGATAGACGCGCATCGACACGACGTCGCCCATGGTCAGCTTCTGACCTTTGAGCGTGTCTTCGATTCGCTTCAGCACGTTGATCGTCTGCGTCTTGGTATCGCCGAAGGCAGCGATGGTGCCCTTGGCCGCGTTCTGGTCGACGACCGGCGGCACGGTACCGCTGAGATAGATCGTGTCAGCGCCGGCCGGCACGGTGATCGTGGACGAAATCGGAAAGTCGCCGACTTGCGTGCGCGTGATCTCCGCCGCCGAAATCGACACGGCAGCCAGCATGGCGCCGACTATGGACAGTGCGAAACGCATCCGAATTCCTCTCCGGCTCGCGAACGGCCATCGAGCCGCAACGAGAGGCCAGGCGCAAGGACCGCTTGCTCTATGCGTCGCGCGCCCAGTCGATCAGCGCCTCGGTGGAACCGTCATGGCGCTCGCGCGTCCCGCCTTCGATTTCGGCCAGGATGGTCGACGCGAGCTGCTTGCCCAACTCGACGCCGAACTGGTCGAACGAATTGATGTTCCAGATCACGCCCTGGACGAAGACTTTGTGTTCGTACAGCGCCAGCAGCATGCCGAGCGTGAACGGCGACAGCTCGTCGATCGCGATGGTGGTGGTCGGCCGGTCGCCGCTGAAGACGCGATGCGGCTCGATCGCATGGCGTCCCTGCAGCAGCGCCTCGGTCTGCGCGATGCCGTGACTGAGCAGGATGCGCTGATGCGCGCCGTCGCCCAGCGGGTGATGCGATTCGCGGACCAGGATGAAGTCGGCCGGGATCGCGGTCGTGCCCTGGTGGATCAGTTGATAGAAAGCGTGCTGGCCGTTGGTGCCGGGCTCGCCGAACACGATCGGGCCGGTGTCGTAGTCGACCGCGTTGCCGTCGCGATCGACCGACTTGCCGTTCGATTCCATATCGAGCTGCTGCAGGTAGGCGGGCAGCCGGGCCAGCGACTGGTCGTAGGGCAGCACTGCGAGCGCCGGCAGGTTCCAGAAATTCCGGTACCAGATTCCGGTCAGCGCCATCAGCACCGGCAGATTGTCGACCAGCTTCGCGGTCTGGAAATGCGTGTCCATCGCCCGCGCGCCCGCGAGCAGCGCGCGAAAATGATCCATCCCGACCTGCAACGCGATCGGCAGGCCGATCGCGCTCCACAGGCTGTAGCGGCCGCCGACCCAATCCCAGAAGCCGAACATGTTGGCCGGATCGATGCCGAACTCGCGCACGCCGCCGCCATTGGTCGAGACCGCCACGAAATGTTTGGCGACGGCGTTTTCGCCCAGCGCATCGACCAGCCAGCGCCGCGCGCTGGTGGCGTTGGCCAGCGTCTCCTGGGTGGTGAAGGTCTTCGACGCGATCACGAACAACGTCGTGGCGGGATCGAGCCCGTCGAGCGCGGTGGCGAGATGCGTGCCGTCGATATTCGACACGAAGCGCGTCTTGAGTTCGGGCGAGCCGTACGGTTCGAGCGCCTGGCACACCATCGCGGGGCCGAGATCGGAGCCGCCGATGCCGATATTGACGACGGTGCGGATGCGCTGACCGGTGGCGCCGGTCCAGTTGCCGCTGCGCACCCGGCCGACGAAACTTTCGATGCGGCTCAGCACTTCGGCGACTTGCGCCGGCGGCGCTTCGGCGCGCAGTGCGATGTGCAGCACGGCGCGGCCTTCGGTCGAATTGATGGCGTCGCCCGCGAACATGCGCGCGCGCCAGCCTTCGACGTCGCGCGCGCGGGCCAGCGCCAGCAGCGCGTCCAGCGTCGGCGGGTCGAGATGCGCCTTGGAGAGATCGATGCGCAGTTCGCCGAGCACGCGCGTGTAGCGCCCGGCCCGGTGCGCGTCCTGTTCGAACAGCGATGCAACGCGGCGGCCGCGCCAAGCGTCACGCAGGACGGCGAGACGTTTCCATTCGGGACTATCGGTCAGCGCGGACATGGACCGGTAAACGCCCCGGCTTCTACTTCGTCGCGTTCGGTCGGCCGACCATCACCACGGTGAGCTTGGCCGGGTCGAGCAGCTTCTTCGCGATCGCGTTCACGTCGGCCAGGGTGACCGCGTTGATCAGCGCGTTGCGCTTTTTCAGATAGTCGATGCCGAGCTTGTCCTGGCGAAGCTGCAGCAGCAGCGCCGCGATCTTGTCGGTCGAGGTCATCGCCAAGGGCAGCGAGCCGGTCTGGTAGGCCTTGGCCTCGTCCAGCTCGCGCTGCGTCACGCCCTGATCGGCCATCTTCTTGAACTCCGCTTTGAGGAGCTCCACGAACTGTGCCGCAGTCTCGTTCTTGGTGGCGCCGCCGGTCTGCAACGACGCGGCGTGCTCGTAACTGGCGAGCCCGCTCGACACGCCGTAGGTGAGGCCGCGCTTGTCGCGGATCTCTTCCATCAGCCGCGAATTGAAACTGCCGCCGCCGAGCACGTAATTCATCAGCGACGCCGCATACCATTGCGGATCGCTGCGCTTCACGCCCTGCGTCGCCGCGCTGACGATGGTCTGCGGGATCGGGCGTTCGACCGTGATCGTCTTGCCCTGCGCCGGCAGCTGCACGTCGGGAATGTCGACCTTGGGCGAGGTGGCGGGCAGGCCGCCGAACAACCGGTCGAGCAACGGCCCCAGCGTCGCGGCGTCGATGTCGCCGGCCACCGCCACCAGCAGCGTGTCGCGCGCGAGACGCTGGCTGATGAAGCTTTTCATGTCGGCGCCGGTGATCGTCTTGACGCTGGCGAGCGTGCCGCGCGGCGGATGCGCGTAGGGGTGCTGGCCGTAGATCGCCTCGGCGAGCGCGCGGCCCGCGATAAAGGACGGGTTGGCCAGTTCGGCCTGGATGTTCGACAACGTCGCGGCGCGCATGCGCTCGACCGCTTCTTCGTCGAAGCGCGGCTTGGTCAGCGCCAGCGAAGCGAGGTCGACGCCGAGATCGCGCGACTGCGTCAGCACTTTGAGCGAGCCGGCCAGCCGGTCGCGATCGGCCTGCACGCCGAAGCTGATATTCGCGTCGGCGAGTTTCTTCTGGAATGTCTGGCTGTCGAGATCGCCGGCGCCTTCATCCATCAGCGTGCAGGCGAATTCGACCAGCCCTTCCTTGCCGGCCGGATCGAGCGCCCAACCGCCGAGAAACGACCAGCGCAGCGACAGGACCGGGACTTTATGGTCTTCGATCAGCCAGGCTTCGATGCCGCCCGGGCTGACCACGCGTTGCGGATCGGTTGCTGCGCGTGCCGGCAGCGAAGCCAAAACGACGAGCGCCAGGAGAACAGCACGGATCATCGAATTGCTCCGGCGGGGCCTTCGCTTTGCACCGGCACGACCGGCGTCGAATCGCTCACCGCGGTCAGGCCTTCGGGCGGCAGCAGCCACCCGGTGACGCTGGCATTCCTGGTCAGCAGAAGGAGCGTCGCCGCATCGACCATCGGTTTTTCCACCTTGGCGATGCGATCGGGCCAGGCTTCGACGTCTTCGACCGTCTGGCCCGTCGTCAGCGCGAGACCGAACGCATAGGCGCCGCCCATCACGCCGTCGCGCGCCAGGATGGCGCTGTCGACGAGGCGCTTCTTGGAATCGGCGATCTCCTCGGCGGTCGTGCCTTCTTTCACCAGCTTGGCGAGTTCAGCGTCGAGCGCGGCTTCGAGCTTGTCGACGGCGACGCCCTGGGCCGGCTGCGCGCTGATCGCGAAGGCGAAACGGTCGAGCGATTCCGGCGTGTAGTCGGTGCTGACCGACGTCGCCAATTTCTGTTCGACGACGAGGCTGCGATAGAGGCGGCTGGTCGAACCGCCGCCGAGCAGGTCGGCCAGCACCTGCAGCGCATAGGCGTGTTCCTTGCCATCGCTGGCATAGGACGGCGCCTGGATCTCGCGCACCAGCGACGGCTGGCGCACCTGCACGTCGCGCAACACGACGCGGCGTTCGCCCGGCAGGTCGGGTTCCTGCGGCCGGCTGTTGCGCAGCTGCGGCTGGCCGGCGGGAATGTTGCCGTAATATTTTTCGGCGAGCGCACGAACCCCGGACGGCGTCACGTCGCCGGCGACCACCAGCACGGCATTCGCTGGCCGGTACCATTTCTTGTACCAGTCGACCGCGTCCTGCCGCGTCAGCTGCATCATCTCCTGACGCCAGCCGATGATCGGAATGCGGTAATGCGAGTTGGCGAAGAGTTCGGCGTTGACCGCTTCGCCGAGCTGCGCCTGCGGATTGGTTTCGATGCGCTGGCGGCGCTCTTCGACGATGACGTCGCGTTCGGGCAGCACCACCGGATCGGTGAGCACGAGATTCGACATGCGGTCGCTCTCGAGCTTCATCACCATCTCGAGACGATCAGCGGCGATCGTCTGGTAATAGGCGGTGTAGTCCCAGGCGGTGAAGGCGTTGTCGGAGCCGCCGTTGCGGCCGACGAGCTTCGACAATTCGCCCGGCGGCACCGTCTTGGTGCCCTTGAACATCAGATGTTCGAGAAAGTGGGCGATGCCCGACTTGCCCTGCACCTCGTCGGCGGCCCCGCATTTGTACCAGACCATCTGCGTGACGACGGGGGCGAGATGATTCTCGACCACGACGACCTGCAGACCGTTCTTGAGCGTGAAGCTGGTCGGCTCGAAGACCTTCGCTGCTGCGGCCCCGCCGCAGAGGAGCGAAGCAGCAGCGAGACCGATCGCGAGCCCCGTAAGCCTCACCGGTCTGGTCACTGCTTGGATTGCTCCTGCTGCTTGGCCTCGCGTTCGGCGCGCTCGGTTTCTTCGTCCTTGCCCGACCCGAACCAGCTGTTCATCAGGCGACCGAAGAAGCCGCGCTCGGTCTTCTGTGTCGTCGTGCTGCTGGAGGTCGTCGCCGTGGTCGGCGCCGAGGTGCCGATCGGCTTGCCGTCGGAGGTTTGGGCCGACTGCAGCAGCGTGTCGGCCCGTGAACCGGCGGTGAAGCTGGTGACGCGTGTGCCGCTGACGCTTTCGGTGGCCGAGGCCGGCGGGCGCAGCGCATAGTCGGGCGGCATCACCAGCGGGCGGTTCAACGCCACGGCGGTTTCGTCCGGCACCGAGCGTTCCATGCCCAGCGTGCGCCGGAACGAGTCGCAACCGCCTAGAGTCAGCGTCGCGGCCGAAAGCGCGGCCAGCGCGATCGCTTTGGTCGTCATGTGATCTTTGATCCCTCTTCTGCAGTCGGTGCACGTGCACCGAATCCATCCAGCACAATGATGGCGACACCGATCACGATCGCGCTGTCAGCCACGTTGAAGTTCGGCCAACTATACTGGCCGACGTGAAAATGGAGAAAATCGACCACCGCGCCGTGCACGAACCGGTCGATCGCATTGCCGATGGCGCCCCCGATGACGCTGCCCAGCGCCAGCGCGACGCGGATCCGCTCGGCCCGCACCAGCCAGGCGCACAGCGCCGCCACGATCAGCACCGAGACGGTCACGAACACCCAGGGCGGCAGCGGCTCGCCATGGTTGAACAGGCCGAAACTGACGCCCCGATTCCAGGCCAGCTGGAGATCGAAGAACGGCACCACGGGGATGATCCCGACGCCGCCCAGCGCCGCCAGCGCCAGCATCTTCGAGACCTGGTCCAGCACCAGGACCACGATCATCACGGGCATGGCCCGCGACAGGTTCTTGCGGCCGGGAGTCATCATGCCGCCACGCTGAGCCCATCGACCGCATCGTCGCAGCGATCGCACAAGGTCGGATGTTCGGCATGGCCGCCGACTTCGGGCAGGACGCGCCAGCAGCGTTCGCACTTGTCGCCGGGCGCGGTCGCGACGATCACGCCGACACCCGGCACGTCGGCAAGCGTGAACGCGCCTTCCGGCGCGCCGGCGACCTGCACGTCGATGTCGGAGACGATCGCGATTTCGGCAAAGCTGAGGTCGCCACCCTCGACCAAGGCCCGATCGGTATCGGTGGACAGATAGATCGTGGGCCGCGCCTGCAGCGAGGCGCCGATCTTCTTGTCGGCGCGCGCGAGTTCGAGCGCGCCGGTCACGACGCGGCGCAGCTCGCGCAGCCGTGCCCAGCGCTGCGCCAATGAATCGTCACGCCACGCGGCCGGCACCGCCGGGAATTCGCGCAGATGCACGGAACCGTCATCGGCGCCGGGACGGGCCAGCCAGGCTTCTTCGGCGGTGAAGACCAGCACCGGCGCCAGCCAGGCGGTCAGGCACGACAGCAGCTCGTGCATCACGGTGCGGCCGGCACGCCGGCGCAGCGAGTCCGGCGCGTCGCAATAGAGCGCGTCCTTGCGCACGTCGAAATAGAAGGCCGACAGATCCTGGGCGCAGAAATCGTGCAGCGCGCGGACCAGCTTGGGAAAGTCGTAGGCTTCGATCGAGTCGCGCACCAGCCGGTCGCATTCGACCAGCCGATGCAGCACCCACCGTTCGAGATCGGGCAGATCTTCGTGCGCGACGCGCTCGGCATCGCTCCACCCGTCGAGCCCGCCGAGCAGATAGCGGAACGTGTTGCGGATGCGCCGATACGAGTCGGCGTGCTGCTTCAGGATTTCCGGCCCGACGCGCATGTCGTCGGCATAGTCGGAACCGACCACCCACAGGCGCAGAATGTCGGCGCCGAGTTCGTCGGCCACTTCCTGCGGCGCGGTGACGTTGCCGAGCGACTTCGACATTTTCCGGCCGCTCTCGTCGAGCGCGAAACCGTGCGTCAGCACCGTCTTGAACGGCGCGCGGTCGCGCGTGCCGCAGCTTTCGAGCAGCGACGACTGGAACCAGCCGCGATGCTGGTCCGACCCTTCGCTATAGAGGTCGGCCGGCCAGGTGAGAT
>JAQGIE010000149.1 GCA_028291365.1 Rhodospirillales bacterium | reverse complement strand
CGCCTTTCTGATATTCGCTGCGCACCGTGTGGCCGGGGCCTTTGGGCGCGATCATGAACACGTCGAGATCGGGACGCGGTTCGATCAGCTTGAAATGAATGTTCAGCCCGTGCGCGAAAGCGATCGCTGCGCCCTGGCGCAGATTGCCGGCGAGTTCGGTGTAGTAGAGCTCCTTCTGCAGCTCGTCGGGCGTCAGGATCATCACCAGATCCGCCCATTGGGCCGCATCGGCGCCGCTCATGACCTGGAAGCCCGCAGCTTCCGCCTTCGTGACGGTCGCCGAGCCCGGGCGCAGCCCGACGCGCACGTCAGCGACGCCGCTGTCGCGCAGATTCATCGCGTGCGCGTGCCCCTGGCTGCCATAGCCGATCACGGCGACCTTCTTGCCGCGGACCAGCCCCACATCGGCATCGCGATCGTAATACACGCGCATCGAACGCACTCCTCTTTCTTTGTTCCTGTCAGCTCGGCACGCCGTGCGTGCGGACGAACTTGGTGATGGTATCGACAGCTTCGCGCTCGACACCGAAATAGCCATGCGCGGACATCGCCTCGCAGGGTTGCGATTGCGGCGGCAGGCCGCCTTCGATGGTCTCGACCGCCACCGGCTTGGCTGCGACGAGCAGGCCCTGCAGCGCGCGAGCGCCCGCGGGCGGCGAGACGTGACATGCGTCGTCGCGATGCGACAGGACGAGCGTCGGTACCGCGATGGCGCCGAGCCGCGCCTGCAGCACCTTTTCATCGCTGGCGCGCCGGCCGGCAGTGTCGTCGGTGACCGGCGAGGTCAGCACCAGTCCGGCGATTTCGCTGTCCAGCGAAGCCGCGCCATGCGCGGCCGAGACGGTGCCCATGCTGGTGCCGACCAGCCAGACCGGTGCTTTCGGCGCACGGGTGCGCGCGAAGGCGATCAGCGCGTGCATGTCGGCGACGTGCGCGTCGCTGATGCGCGCGCCGGTCAGGCCGCTGCGATCCGACGCGACGTCGGGCACGATGACGAGAAAGCCCGTGGCGGCGAACATCCGCCGCGTGCGGACAAGGAAGTTGCCGCGATCGATCCGCCACGATTCGGTGACGCCGTCGTCGGGAATCTGAATTCGGCCGTCGCCGCCGGCAAACAGCACCAGCGTCGCAACGGGCGGCCCCTCACTTTCGACCACGATCGCGCGAACCGTGACGCCCGGCCGCGTTGCGATCGTGGCGACCGACTCTGCGGCCATGGCGGGACCGGCGGCGAGCGCCGCGAGGATGACGAGCCGGCGCATCAGATGGTCGCCGTGCCGCGCGAGATCGCAGCGGCACCGGTGCGCGACAGCTCGGCCAGGCCGAGCGGCCGCATGATGTCGATGAAGGCGTCGAGCTTCTGCGAACTGCCGGTCAGTTCGAAGACGAAGCTTTCGGTGGTGCTGTCGATGACGCGGGCCCGAAAGACGCCGGCGATCCGCAGCGCCTCGACCCGATGCTCACCGGTACCCAGCACCTTCACCAGCGCGAGCTCGCGCTCGACAAAGGCGCCACCGTCGGTGAGGTCGAGCACGGTATGGATCGGCACCAGCCGGTCGAGCTGCACCTTGATCTGGTCGATCACCATGCGCGTGCCGCTCGACACCAGCGTGATGCGCGACAGCTGCTTCACGGGATCGACTTCGGCGACGGTCAGGCTTTCGATATTGTAGCCGCGGCCCGAGAACAGGCCGATGACGCGCGCGAGCACGCCGGGCTCGTTGTCGACGAGCACGGCGAAGGTGTGGCGTTCGATCGGTTCGTTGCTGAGGAAGGTCATGGGTCGGCGCCGAATTAGACCAGCACCATGCCTTCTTCGCGGGCGCTTGGGTCCTGCGATTTGTGATCCTCCGGGCCGAGCAGCATCTCGTTATGCGCATGGCCGCCGGGAATCATCGGGAAGCAATTCTCGTTGGGATCGACCGTGACGTCGACGATGCAGGGTTTGTCGGCCGCGATCATCTCGGCGATGACGCGATCGAGGTCGTCGGCCGCGTCGACGCGCATGCCGACGCCGCCGAACGCATCGGCCAGCTTGACGAAGTCGGGCAGCGCCTCGGAATAGCTCTGACTGTATCGCTCGCCATGCAGCAGCTGCTGCCACTGGCGCACCATGCCCATCCATTGGTTGTTCAGGATGAACACTTTCACCGGCAGCCGGTACTGCACCGCCGTCGACATCTCCTGGATGTTCATCAGGATCGACGCTTCGCCCGCGACGTCGATGCACAGCGCGCCGGGATTGCCGATCTGGGCGCCGATCGCGGCCGGCAGGCCGTAGCCCATCGTGCCCAGCCCGCCCGACGTCAGCCATCGGTTGGGCTTGTCGAACGGCAGGAACTGCGCCGCCCACATCTGGTGCTGACCGACTTCGGTCGAGATGATGACGTCGTCGCGCCCTTGGATCGCAGCGCGCAGACGCTCCAGCGCGTATTGCGGTTTGATGACGTCCTTGGTCGTGGCGTAGCGCAGGCAGTCGCGCGCGCGCCAGAACTCGATCTGCTTCCACCAGGCATCGAGCTTGGGCTTTGGGGCTCGCTTCTTCCAGGCCGCGAGCAGCAGCTCGATGGCGCGGCCGGCGTCGCCGACGATGGGCAGGTCGACGCGGATGTTCTTGTTGATCGACGAGGCGTCGATATCGACGTGAATCTTCTTCGAGTTGGGCGAGAACTCGCTGGTCTTGCCGGTGACGCGATCGTCGAAGCGCGCACCGATGCAGATCATCACGTCGCAACCATGCATCGCGAGATTGGCTTCGTAGGTGCCGTGCATGCCCAGCATGCCGAGGAACTGCTTGTCCGATGCGGGAAACGCGCCCAGACCCATCAGCGTGTTGGTGCAGGGAAAGCCGGTGGCGCGCACCAGCTCGGTCAGCATCTCGGCGGCGCGCGGACCCGAATTGATGACGCCGCCGCCGGTATAGAAGATCGGCCGTTCGGCCTTCGCCATCAGATCGATGGCGCGCTCGATCGCGGCGTGATCGGGTTCAGTTTGCGGCTTGTAGCTCTTGGGCCGGCAGAGCTCGGGGCCGTAATAGGGGCCGCTGGCGAACTGCACGTCCTTGGGCAGATCGACCACGACCGGACCGGGACGGCCGTTCCGCGCGACGAAGAATGCCTCGTGCACGGTGCGCGCGAGCTGGGCGACGTCTTTGACGAGATAATTGTGCTTGGTGGCGGGGCGCGTGATGCCGGTCGTGTCGGCTTCCTGGAACGCGTCGTTGCCGATCAGATGCGTCGGCACCTGCCCGGTCAGGCAGACCAGCGGAATCGAATCCATCAGGGCGTCGACCAGGCCGGTCACCGCATTGGTCGCCCCCGGACCCGACGTCACCAGCACGACCCCGACCTTGCCGGTCGAGCGGGCATAGCCCTCGGCCGCGTGAACCGCCGCCTGTTCGTGGCGCACCAGCACGTGCTTGATGCGGTTCTGCTGATAGAGCGCGTCGTAGATCGGCAGCACCGCGCCGCCCGGATAGCCGAAAATCGTATCGACACCCTGGTCCACCAGCGCCTCGAGTACCAGCTGCGCCCCGGTCATCGTCTTCGGTTCGGTCGTGGTCTCTGTGGTGGCGGCGGCGGTCGTCGTCATGGGTCCGATCCTATATTGCGGCGCAACCTAGTGACCGGAACTTGCCCGGTCAACCTCCGGAACGAACGAATCGTGCGACTTCTTCCCTCATACCGTCCGAATATTGCTGCTCGATCGACCGGCGGGCGGTGAGCGGCCACAATGGAACCTGGTGCCGGAACCAGGTCGTCTGGCGCTTCACGTACCAGCGCGTCTCCTTTTTGGCGTCGGCGACGGCGTCCTCGAGCGTCGCCGCCCCGTCCAGATGGGCCAGCAGCCCGCGCAGCCCGTGCGCCTTCATGGCGGGCAGGGCGGGGTCGAGCCGCAGGTCCCGGATCCGCGCGACCTCGTCGAGAACGCCGGCCGCGACCATCCGGTCGAAGCGTTGCTCGACCGATGCGTAGCTGTGCTCGCGTGGCGGTAGCAGCGCGACCAGGCTGAAGCGCAGGCCGGGTGGCGGGCCTTCGCGCGCGGCGCGGTCGGCGAGCTGAGCGCCGCCGGAGATCGGAAGAG
>JAQGIE010000145.1 GCA_028291365.1 Rhodospirillales bacterium | reverse complement strand
GAGACGATCTTGTTCGATCAGGCGACCAGCTTCATCCGCCCGCAATTGGCGTCGGTCGCCGGTGCCGCGATTCCTTTGCCGTATGGCGGCAAGGTCCGGCAGGTTCAGGCCGACCTCAACCAACAGGCGCTGCACACCTACGGCATTTCCGCGAACGACGTCGTCAGCGCCTTGGCGATTCAAAACCTGATCACCCCGGTGGGGACACAGAAAATCGGCACGTTCGAATACACGGTAAATTTGAACACTTCGCCCAGCGATATTGCTGCTTTCAACGATCTGCCGATCAAGACCGTCAACGGATCGGTCATCTATATGCGCGACGTAGCCGATGTGCATGACGGCAGCCCACCGCAGACCAATGTCGTCCATGTCGACGGCAAGAGCGCCGTGCTGTTGGCCGTGGTGAAAGCAGGCTCGGTCTCGACCCTGGCGATCATCTCCGGCATCAAGCAACTGCTCCCGAACGTCGCCAAGACGTTGCCGGCCGGCCTGAATCTGGCGGCGGTCGGCGATCAGTCGGTGTTCGTAACCAGCGCCGTCTCCAGCGTGATCCGCGAAGCCGTCATCGCGGCCGCGCTGACCGGGCTGATGATTCTGCTGTTCCTCGGCAACTGGCGCTCGACGCTGATCATCAGCATCTCGATTCCGCTCGCCATCCTGGCTTCGGTGACGATGCTCTCGGTGCTCGGCGAGACCATCAACGTCATGACGCTCGGTGGGCTGGCGCTCGCGGTTGGCATCCTGGTCGACGACGCGACCGTGACCATCGAAAATATCAACCGGCATCTCGAAGCCGGGCAGGAGATCGAGACCGCAATTCTGGATGGTGCCCAGCAGATCGTCGGCCCGGCTTCCGTGTCGCTGATGTGCATCTGCCTCGCCTTCGTGCCGATGTTCGGCCTGGGCGGTGTCGCCGGTTATCTCTTCCGCCCCCTCGCCGAGGCCGTGGTGTTTGCGCTGATCGCTTCCTATTTCCTGTCGTGCACGCTCGTTCCCACCTTGGCGAACTATCTGCTACGCAAGCAGGTGCTTGCGGCGCACGCGGCTCAAATCGGCACGGACGGCAGCCCGGATTCCATCACTGCCAAGCCCCACCGCAATCCCCTGGCACGATTTCAGCAGGCTTTTGAGCGCCGCTTCGAGGCCATCCGCAACGGCTATATCGGTCTGCTCCAGCTTGGCCTGCACAACCGTGCCAAACTGATCGCGGGGTTCCTGGGATTCACGCTGCTCTCCTTCGCGCTTGCTCCTTATCTCGGCCAGGACTTCTTCCCGAACGTCGATGGCGGCCAGATCAAGATCCATGTGCGGGCGCAGACCGGTACGCGGATCGAAGAGACCACGAAGCTCGCCGACCGGATCGGCGAAGCGATTCACGAGATCGTCCCGGCCGATGAGCTCGACGGCATCGTCGACAATATCGGGCTGAGCGTCAGCGGCATCAACATGGCCTACAATAATTCGGGAACGATCGGCGTCGAGGATGCCGACATCCTCATCAGTCTCAAGCCGAACCACGCGCCGACGGCCGACTACGTCAAGACCATGCGCGACCGGCTGCCACGCCAGTTCCCCGGCACATCCTTCGCGTTCCTGCCGGCCGACATGGTCAGCCAGATCCTGAATTTCGGCGTGCCGGCGCCGATCGACCTCCAGGTGATCGGCAATGACGTGCAGGCTGACAGAAACTATGCGAACGCACTGTTGGCGCGGATCAGACGGATCCCCGGTATCGCCGATGCGCGGATCCAGCAGGCGTTCCAGCAGCCGACGTTGAACGTCAATATCGACCGTTCACTGGCCGAGCTGGTCGGTCTCAGCGAGAAAGATGCGGCAACGGCCATGCAGATCACGCTGGCCGGCAGCTCGCAGACTTCTCCGACCTATTGGCTCAATCCCAAGACCGGGGTTTCCTATCCGGTCTCGATCCAGACGCCACCGCACAGTCTCGGCACGATGAGCGGGCTGAAGAACATACCGGTGACCACCAGCGCCGGCACAGGCACGCAACTGCTCGGCGGTCTGGCCACGATTCAGCGGACACCGAGCAATGCGGTCGTCTCGCATTACAACGTTCGCCCCGTCATCGACATCTATGCGACACCGCAGGGACGCGATCTCGGCGGCGTGGCCGCCGACATTCGCAAGCTGATGCAGGAGACCGCCCGCGACGTGCCCAATGGCGCCACCGTGTTCTTGCGCGGCCAGGTCGCGACCATGACGAGTGCTTATCAGCAGCTCTTCGTCGGCCTCGCCTTCGCCTTCGTCCTGATCTACCTGCTGATCGTCGTCAACTTTCAGTCCTGGCTCGATCCGTTCGTGATCGTCATGGCGCTGCCAACCGCACTTGCCGGCATCGTCTGGATTCTGTTCACCACCGGCACGACGCTCTCCGTCCCCGCACTCACCGGGGCCATCATGTGCATGGGCGTCGCCACCGCGAACAGCAACCTGGTCATCAGCTTCGCGCGCGACCGTCTGGCGGCGGGGGCCGACGCAGTGACGGCCGCGATTGAGGCGGGTAGCACCCGCTTTCGGCCGGTCCTGATGACCGCGCTCGCAATGATCATCGGCATGGCGCCCATGGCGATCGAGCCCAGCCAAAACGCGCCGCTCGGCCGCGCAGTGATCGGCGGCCTGCTGTTCGCCACGTTTGAGACGTTGTTCTTCGTGCCGACCATGTTCAGCGTCGTCCACGCCCGTGATCGCAAGACGGTGGAGACAGCGCCTCCGCACGTTCATGCAGTCCAAGCCTGACCCAGATCGAAGCGCCCGATGTCCTCGCAACCCGGCAAGACCCTGAGCCCCCGCCAGCTGCTGCTGGTCGGCATCATCGCGCTCGTTGCTGCGGGCGCCATCGCTGCCAATGGCCTCATCAGCCGGAGTCGCAGTACGCAGGACCTGGTGCAGTGGACGAACGCGCAGGCGGTTCCCAACGTCACGCTCGCCAAGCTGGTGCGCGGCGATGCCGAGCAGACACTCATCATGCCCGGCAGTATCCAGCCCTATTCCAAGGCGACGCTCTACGCGCGCGTCAGCGGCTACCTGAAGAGCTGGAACAAGGATATCGGCGCGCCGGTGAAGGCAGGCGACGTGCTCGCGTCGATCGAGGCCCCGGATCTGGACCAGCAGCTCGCCCAGGCCAGGGCCACATTGGCAAGCGCCAAGGCCAGTCAGGAGATCGCGGCAATCACCGCCCGTCGCTACAGCGCACTCGTGCAGACGCAGGCCGTATCCCGGCAGAATGCCGACCAGACTGCCGCCGACGCGGAGGCAAAGAAGGCAATCATGGATGCCAACCAGGCGAATGTGCGGCAGCTGGAGGCGATGCAATCGTTCAAGCAGATCGTGGCGCCGTTCGATGGTGTCGTCACGGCGCGCAACACCGATATCGGCGCGCTGATCAATGCAGGCAGCGCAGGCCAGGCGCTGTTCGAGGTCGCCGACCTGCACCGGGTCCGGATTTACGTCCAGGTTCCCCAGGCATTCACAGCCGATCTCCGTCCCGGTTTGAAGGCGACGTTCGAGATGCCGCAATATCCGAGTCAGAAGTTCGATGCGACCCTGGTCACCACATCGAATGCAGTGAACGAGATGTCGCGCAGCATGCAGGTTGAGCTGCAGGCTGATAATCCGGACGGCAAGCTCTTCGGCGGCACGTATTGTCGGGTTGATTTCCAGATTCCGGGCGACCCGAACATGGTGCGCTTGCCGGCCACCGCCCTGATGCCGGTCAATCGCGGCGTGCAGGTCGCGGTTCTTGGTGACGGCAACAAGGTGGTGCTCAAGTCAATTCAAGTGGGCCGGGATTTTGGTGACACTGTCGAGGTGACGGCCGGCCTCGCGCCGCAGGATCGCGTGATCGACAGCCCACCCGAGACACTGCGAAACGGCGATACGGTGCAGCTCGCAGCCCCGGCACCGCCATCGACTGCGACACCGAGTGGGACACCGACCTCGTCAGCAACCCGATAGACGAATGTTCGATCGATCGTCTGCTTCGAGGTGACCAGTATCCATCAAACGACGAGATCGAGGCGCGCAACCAGCGCATCTTGCCGGCCGCAGCTACATGTTGGAATTTGCTCTCGCGCTAGGCGCTCGCTTCGTAGGGATTGATGAGGTCGATGCCGAACTCGGCGAAGTCCGCGACGTTGCGGGTGACGACGGCGAGGCCGTGCACGCGCGCCGTCGCCGCCAGCAACGCATTCACCACGGCGCGCGGCCGTTGCGCCGTCATGGAAGCCCAGGTCTCCGCGACGACGGCGTCGATCGGCAGTATCCGATCCGCATACGCAATGCTCACGCCGGAGAGCCAGCGATCGAGAATTTCTTTGCGCACTGGATCCGGTCGCGTCAGCACCCAGCGCCGCAATTCCCCGATCGTCAGCACGGACAGCCACATGCGGTGCGGATCGACGCCCCGTGCCCAGGCAATCACCGGCGCTCGTTCGCGGAACAGGTCGGAAATGGTGTTGGTGTCGAGCAGGAAGCTCACGTCGCGTCGAACGCCCGGCCGAGATCGTGTTTGCAATCGGCGACGAGGCGATCGAGCGCATCGAAATCATCATCGGCCGGCTTCGGCAGCCCGGCCCCGGTGAGAACGTTGAACAGCTCCTTGCGACTTTCCGCGTCGCGGGCGCGCCATTCGCCCGACGCGACGACGACGACCGCGTCTTCGCCCCGCACCGTGACGTGCTGCGGTCCCTCCTCACGCGCCCGCCGGACCACTTCCGAGAAGCGCGCCTTGGCGTCCTGGAGGCGCCACACTGTGTCGGCTTCGGCCATCTGGGTTCCTCCGCTGGGATGGGGCCTGCCCGATCGGTCTGGATCCAGCCCCAACTAGTCAGCACTAAACTAGTTTGGCGCTAGTCAGCTAGCAAGCCGCCGATTTTCGCCCTTTCGATACCGCCCAGCCTGGTCCACTCGGCCTGAGTGACATCGACAAGCAGCCGCGGCGCTGGTCGACCTCGTCGAGCGACTGCGCCCCCAGGCGAACTGTTGGGAAGGTTCGGCTGACCCGGCCGTCGTTCACGCGTGGGCGATACTGCGATTCGCCGCGGAAGGAGGTGCCGTGCGGCAGAGGTTTGTCGGTCGCGGGGTCGAGCGCCTGCTCGATTCGCCTGCGAGCCATGACCCATCACCGGCCCGAAGCGGGTCCAAAATGGTCCAAACAGGGGAAAAGCGCCAAAAAAGCGTGGCGTCCCCAAGGGGATTCGAACCCCTGTTACCGCCGTGAAAGGGCAGTGTCCTAGGCCTCTAGACGATGGGGACGTCGGGCGCGGGACGAGTAGATAGCGGCGGCCTTCCGCCCTGTCCACCTCCCCGCGCGCCGGTCTGGCCCTGGGCTGCCTTCGGGTGCCACGTACAACTCTTGTTCATAAGTCCGCGGTACTCCTTCGGCCCATGATCCGACGGCAGTTCGACGACGATGAGCCCCCGCCCAGCGACGCCGCCCTGGAGGCCGCTGCCAATATGCAGCAGGCAATCCTTGAGGAGCGGCTTCGGACGCAGGACACGCTGAAGGGGATCGGGCCCGGTCCGACCATGAAGGAGCTGCGCACGCGCGGCGACCGGATGGTCGTCCGGATCACGATCGGGCTGGCCGGCTTGATCGTGTTCATGTTCGTGGCCGGCGTATTCGGCTTCGTCTTCGGCCTGGTCAGCCAGCGCTGATCGGGGGCCAAGCCCCCTACTCGTCCCGCACCATGTCGCGGAAGCTGACCCAGCCGCTGTCGACCAGCCCATAGACCACCAGCCACAGCACCGCCGCGAGCGCGGTGTTCACCAGCAGCTTCTTCACCAGATGCGGATTGCGCGGCGCGCTGGGCGCGTGCCCCTCGGTCGGCGTCGCCTCGGGCTCGGCCCGCCACGGCAGGACCAGGAACAGGCTGATCCACCAGATCACGAAATACATCGCGAGGCCGGTCGCGATCGGCATAGGCGGTTAGTCCGCCAGCAGAGGCTGCACGGCCGCGTGCCAATGTCGCATCGTGTCGGTCGCGACCAGTTCGGGCGCGTCCTCGCCGATCGCTTCGAGACAGTCGTAGAGCGTCAGCGCTTCATCGGGCAGGCCGAGCAACACCAGGCAGCGCAGGATGCGCGTCAGCCGCAGATGGTTGTGGTTCAGCGGCTGCAGCCAGCGTTCGGCGCGGTCGCTGAAATCGGGCGCCGGCACCACGTCGCCGTCCTCGTCGCGCACGAAGCCGTAGAACGCCAGCATGCGCTTCAGCCCCGCCGCCACGCTCGCGCGCAGCTTGGGCTCGCGACGGAATCGCATCACGTCTTCGGGCGTCAGCAGCGGCGCGTTGGGATTGAAACGGCTCGGTTCCGGCAGCGGAAACAGCCACTGAATATAGTCGTGCACGTCTTCGAGCTGGCGATCGTCGAAGGCCAGAATCTGGTTGCGCGAGCGGCCCTGATCGTCGGTGCCGGCGCCGGCGTGGAACTTGACCAGCGCGCTGCCTTCGACCGTAGGCGCTGCTTCGCCGGGGAGACGAACGCGGCTCATTGCACGCGCACCAGATGCACGTCGACACTGGGCTTCTTGCCCAGCATCTGATTGGCGCGACGGCGCACGCCGAGGCGCACCGCGTCGCGCACCAGATCGTCGTCGCGCTTTTCCTGCACGCCCAACTGGTCGAAGGCCTGCTCGCCGCCGAGGGCGAGCTCCTTCAACAGGCTTTGGTCCTCGGCCGCGCTGAGCAGGCCCGGAGCCGCGATTTGCGGTTTCGCCAACAAACGTCCCTTTCCGTCCAGCACGATCGTTGCGACGATCGCGCCTTGATCGATCATTCGGCTGCGCTGGCGCAGCACGCCGCCCGACGCCGGCACCAGGCGCTTGCCGTCGACCGCGAGCACGTTCGCCTCCAACTGCCCGATCACCTGCGCCTCCTGGTCGGCGGTGAAGCGGATCACGGTGCCGTTCTCGGGAATCAACGTCTGAGGCACCTGGCAGTCGCGCGCCAGCTGGGCGTGGGCCGAGAGATGGGCGAACTCGCCATGGACCGGCACCACCGTGCGCGGACGCAGCCACTGATAGAGCTCGGTCAGCTCGTCCTCGGCCGGATGGCCGCTGACATGAACGAAATCATGGTCGGGCGTAACGACTTCAATGCCGCGCCTGGCGAGACGGCTCTGCAGCTGCTGGATGGCGCGTTCATTGCCGGGAATGGCGCGCGCCGAGAAGATCACCGTGTCGCCTTCATGCAGATCGATCTCGGGATGATCTTCATTGGCGATGCGCGCCAGCGCCGAGCGCGGCTCGCCCTGGCTGCCGGTGCAGATCAGCACGATCTTGTCGTTGGGCACGAGACCCGCGTCGCCGTCGCTGAGGAAGGTGGCGACGTCGGCGAGATAGCCGGTCGACCGCGCGCATTCGGCAATGCGCCACAGCGAGCGCCCGACCAGCGCCACGTCGCGATCATTGGCGTGCGCGGCGCGCGCGATCACTTCGACACGCGCGACGTTGGACGAGAAGCACGCCACCGCGATGCGCCCGCGAAAACGCTTGAACAGGCTGGTGAAGCTCGCTTCCAGCGCCGCTTCCGAACCGGACCGGCCCGGCGTCAGCGCGTTGGTGGAATCGCCCACCACCGCGATCACGCCCTCGTCGCCGAGCCGGTGCAGCGTGGCCGTGTCCGATACCGGGCCGATCACCGGACCGGGATCGAGCTTCCAGTCGCCGGTATGCACGATGCGGCCGATCTTGGTTTCGACCACCAGCATGGTCGGCTCGGGCACCGAATGCGTCACATGCACGTAGGTGAGCTTGAACGGCCCAAGCTCGAACGAACCGCCGACCGGAATCTCGTGCAGCTTCACCTGGTCGAGCAGGCCGTGCTCGATCAGCTTCATGCGCACCACCGCGGCGGTGAACGGCGTCGCATAGATCGGCAGGCGCAGCTTGGGCCACAGATAGGGAATGGCGCCGATGTGATCTTCGTGCGCGTGCGTCAGCACGAGCGCGAGAATGTCTTCGCGCCGTTCGACCGCGAAAGCGGGATCGGGCACCAGCAGATCGACGCCGGGCGTGCGCTCGTCGCCGAAGCCCATGCCGCAATCGACCATCACCCATTTGCCGGCATGGCCGTAGAGCGACAGGTTCTGGCCGAATTCGCCGGCGCCGCCGATCGGAACGAAGGTGACGCCCTTGGCGTCGGGCTTCCAGTCATCGAGCTCGGTCACGCCGCCACCGCCGCATTCTGTGTGTTGCGCCGATACAGCAGCACGAGGCCGCGCAGCGTCAGGTCTTCGTCGATCGCGTCGATCGACTGCGTCGCCTGCGTGAACAGATTCGCAAGCCCGCCGGTCGCGATGACGCGCGCCGGCTGTTCTGAAGAGGGGATTGCAAGTTCAGCGCGAATACGCGCCACAAGACCTTCGATCAAACCGACATACCCCCAGTAAATTCCCGATTGCATCGCCGTGACCGTGCTGGTCCCGACGACCTTGTCCGATTTCGGCCGCACCACGTCGACCTTGGGCAGCTTGGCTGCCGCCATGTGCAACGCTTCGACCGAGAGCGTGATTCCCGGCGCGATGACGCCGCCGCGATAGTCGCCATTGACGTCGACCACGTCGAACGTCGTCGCGGTGCCGAAATCGATCACGATCAGCGGACCACCATAACGCTCGTTGGCCGCCACCGCATTGAGGATACGATCGGCGCCGACTTCTTCGGGCCGGTCGAGCAGCACCCGCAGACCGAGCTGCACATTGGCTTCGCCCACCAGCAGCGGTTCGAGCTGCAGGTGGTCGCGCACCAGCTTAAGGAGGTTGAAGGTCGCCAGCGGCACCACCGAGCCGATGATGCAGCCCCCGAGCTGCGCCGGGTCGAGTCCCGCCTTGGCCATCAGCTGCAGCAACCAGACCGCGTATTCGTCGGCGGTGCGGCGGCTGTCGGTAGCGGCGCGCCACGCGCCACGCTGCACGTCGCCGTCATAAACGGCGAATACGACATTGGTGTTGCCCGCGTCGATCGCGAGCAGCATCACCGCCCCCCAGTCATCGGGCGCCGGTCATTGGCGGTAGCGGACGGACCCGGCGACGACGCGGCGAAGCCCCGGATCGAGCAGCAGCGCACCGTCGCTGTCGATGCCGGCGAAACGGCCGCTTTCCTTCTCGTCGATCTCGACCTTGGCGCCGAGACGCCAGGCGCGTTCGAGCCAGGCTTCACGCACATAGGCGAAGCCCAGCGTGCGCCATTCCTCGAGTCGCGCGTCGAGCGCGCGGACCAGGGTCGGCAGCAGCTGCTGCGGCGTCACGCGGCCGCGCAGGTCGGTGGCCGGATACGAGACCAGGTTGGGTGAACGCGCGAGATTGATGCCGATCCCGAGCACCACGACCGGCGGCTCGGCTTCGAGCAGCACGCCGGCGACCTTGCGGCCATCGACCAGGACGTCGTTGGGCCATTTCAGCGCCACGCCCTCGGCATGCGCGTCGAGCGCGTCGGCCACGGCGAGGCCGCCGACGAAGGACAGTTCGTGCGGGCTGTGCTCGATGGCGCGCAGCAGAATCGACGCGTGCAGATTGCCTGCCGGCGACTCCCAGTCGCGGCCGCGACGACCGCGACCGGCGCGCTGCGCGGTTGCGGTCAGCACGGTTCGCCCGGGGGCACCGTTCTTGGCGAGGCGCCACGCCTCGTCCTGGGTCGAGTCGACGGCGCCGAGGGCGACGTGGCGCCAGCCCGGCGGTAAATCGTTCATGCCGATAGCAACGTCTTTGCTGCGCGAATGGAGGCGTCGATCAATGTGGTTGGGAGCGCACCCAGAACAAGCATCACCAGCACGGAAACCAGCACGACCGCTTCAACGGCGCGGCCGGGGCTGGCGTCCAGGGCAGGCGCCGGCTCGTCGAAATACATGATCTTCACGATACGAAGATAATA
>JAQGIE010000043.1 GCA_028291365.1 Rhodospirillales bacterium | reverse complement strand
AGCGCGATGACCAGAAAAGTGATGGCCCAGCCGAGCATGTCGCGATCTCCGATGTGCGTTACTGACCAGGAGAACCACAGACTCACGTCGCGGTTCCCCCGGTAGGGCCTCGACCCCGCCGATTGACCGCCGGAGGCCGGCGGGGCGCCGGCGCCAAGCGTCCCAGGCTCGTTCGCATTGTTTGGCGTTTCGAACGTCGTTTTCGATAGCGCGCGTCGGCGGTGAAAGCGGGACATCACGCCGCACAAAATCTGCACCGCTGAAAGTAGATCACCACAATTTGTCGGCCTGTCGAGCGTGCGTTCTGCATGCCGATTTTCATCGCGCGTTTCATGTGAATGCGTCGCTTGGAACTGATCGTTCAATCCTTCGTTGGCGGACGCACCGAGGTACAAACGACAGGTACAAGGTAAATGGCGAAGTGCGTGCTGATTACCGGTGGCGCCGGCTTCATCGGCAGTCATGTCGCCGATGACTTGCTGCGTACGGGGTGGCGGGTCCGCGTTCTCGATTCGCTGTTGCCGCAAGTGCATGGTGCCGATGGCGAGCGCCCATCTTATCTGCAGCCTGATATTGAATTGATCCGCGGCGACGTGCGCGATGCGACGCGCGTGGCCGAGGCGTTGACCGGCGTCGATGCGGTGGTCCATTTCGCCGCGCAGGTCGGTGTCGGCCAGTCGATGTATCAGATCGATGACTATGTCGGTGCCAACGACCTCGGCACCGCTGTGCTGTTGCAGCTTCTCATCCGCGACCCCGTCGAAAAGCTGGTGGTCGCGTCGTCGATGTCGGTCTATGGCGAAGGCCTGTATCGCGACCAGGACGGGCGCGACGTCGAACAGGTTGAACGCGCGCCCGACGCGGTCAAGCGCGGCCAGTTCGATCCGCGCGACGCGGCGGGGCGCGCGTTGACGCCGGTCCCGACGCCCGAGAGCAAGCGCCCATCGTTGGCCAGCATCTACGCGCTCGGAAAATACGCGCAGGAACGTATGTGCCTGATGGTTGGGCAGGCCTATGCCATGCCGACCGTCGCGCTGCGCTTCTTCAACGTCTACGGCACGCGCCAGGCGCTTTCGAACCCCTATACCGGCGTGCTCGCGATTTTCGCCTCGCGGCTGTTGAACGGCAACAAGCCGGTGATCTTCGAAGACGGCGAACAGCGCCGTGACTTCGTGCACGTGACGGATGTCGCGCGCAGCGTGCGGCTGGCGCTGGCAGAGGACGAGGCGGCCGGACGCGTCTTCAATATCGGCTCGGGTCGCTCGGTCAGCGTCAACGACGTGGCGCGTCAGCTCGCCGCCACGATGGGGCGCAACGAGTTTGCGCCCGAGATCACGGGCAAGGCGCGTATCGGCGACGTCCGCCATTGCTTCGCGGACATCGGGCTCGCGCGGCAGGTGCTTGGATTTTCGCCACGCGTCGAATTCGCGGCCGGACTGGAGGAACTGGTCGAGTGGCTGGCCGGCCAGCGGGCCGAAGACCGCGTCGATACGATGCGGAGCGAACTCGAAGCGCGCGGGCTCGTCGCGTGACTCGCGACATGACGGTTCTCATCACCGGCGGCGCCGGCTTCGTCGGCTCGAATCTGGCCGACCGGTTGGCCGGCAATGGCGCGCGGGTCGTGCTCTATGACAATTTCTCGCGGCCGCACGTGCACCAGAACGCAGCCTGGCTCAAAGAGCGGCACGGGGACCGTATTCAGGTCGAGGTTGGCGACGTCCGGGATGCGGCGTCGCTGGCGCACGCAGTCGCGCAGGCCGGCCGCGTCTATCATTTCGCGGCGCAGGTGGCGGTCACCACCTCGGTCGAAGACCCGGTCGCCGATTTTGAAATCAATGCACGCGGTACGCTGAACCTGCTCGAAGGGATCCGCGCGCTGGGTGACGCGGCGCCGCCACTGGTCTTCGCCTCGACCAACAAAGTCTATGGCAAGCTCGGCGGGCTCGACCTGGTCGCCGACGAGCTGCGTTACCTCCCCGCCGACACGACGGTGCATGCATGCGGCATCGCCGAAACGCAGCCGCTCGAACTCTACAGCCCGTATGGCTGCTCCAAGGGCGCCGCCGACCAGTACGTGCTCGACTATGCGCGTATCTACGGGCTGCCCGCCTGCGTGTTCCGCATGAGCTGCCTGTACGGACCGCGCCAGTTCGGCACCGAAGACCAGGGCTGGGTGGCGCATTTCCTGATCCGCGCGCTGCAGGACCTGCCCATCACGCTGTTCGGCGACGGGCGCCAGGTCCGCGACGTGCTCTTCGTCGACGACGTGGTGGACGCTTTCCTGCTGGCGCAGGACCAGATGAAGCGCTGCCGCGGCCAGGCCTTCAATATCGGCGGCGGGCCTGCCAACGCGATCAGCCTGCTCGAGTTGCTGCAGGTGATCGTGCGAATCGTGGGCCTCAAGCCCGAGATCCATTTCGCCGACTGGCGTCCCGGCGATCAGCTTTATTATGTCAGCGACACCAGCCGCTTTGCCGCGCTGACCGGGTGGCAGCGGCGCGTCGGTATCGAAGAGGGCGTGCGACGGCTGCATGAATGGCTCGCCGCATCCTGTCCCCGCGAAAGCGGGGATCCGGTTCGCAACCCCAACCAGACCTGGGTCCCCGCTTTCGCGGGGATGACGGGAAGGGCGTGATGCGCGTCGCCTTGGTCAATCCGGGCTGGAGCTTTGACGGCTCGATCTATTTCGGCTGCCGCGAGCCGCATCTGCCGCTCGAGCTCGGCTATGCCGAGGCGCTGCTGAGCCGCGACGGCCACGCGACCCTGCTGGTCGATGCGGCGCTCGACGGACTCGACGAAGCCGGCATGCGACGGCGCGTCGCCGCATTCGCGCCCGACATGATCGTGCTGACCACGGCGCCGACCTATCTCTTCTGGCGCTGCGCGCCGCCCGAGCTGCGCGTGCCGCAACGCGCGGCGCGGTCGCTGCGCGATATTGCGCCCATGCTCGTCGCGGTCGGTCCGCACGGCTCGACCACGCCGCATGCCACGCTGGCCAAGCTCGATGTCGACGTCGTCGTGATGGGCGAATGCGAAGAAGTGGTGGCTGCGCTCGCCAGCGAACCGCTCGACCGCGTGCCGTCCATCGCTTATCGCCGCGACGGTTTCGTCGTGGTGCAGGGCGCGCCGACCGCCGCGCGCTTCGTCGACGCGCCGCCGCTGCGCTGGCCCGACGCGTGGATGGCGCGGCACCGGCATCATCATCATCGCTTCGACGCGCATGCCGAAATGCCGGGCGCCGAAGTCGAAGCGTCGCGCGGCTGTCCCTATCACTGCAGCTTCTGCGCCAAGATCGACTTTCGCGACAAATACCGCCGCCGCAATCTCGACCTGCTGCTGCAGGAGCTCGACGGGCTCCGGGCGCAAGGCATCGGCTACGTCTATTTCGTCGATGAAATCTTCCTGCCGGACCGGCGCCTGCTCGAAGCTCTGGTTGGGCGCGGCCTGCAGTTCGGCGTGCAGACGCGGGTCGATTTGTGGAAGCCCGACATGCTGTCGCTGCTCGGTCGTGCCGGCTGCGTCTCGATCGAGGCGGGCGTGGAATCGCTCACCGTCGAAGGCCGCGCGCTGCTCGACAAGGATTGCCGCATCTCGACCGACGATCTCACCGAACGCCTGCTCTTTGCCAAGCAGCACGTCGCGTTCGTACAGGCCAACCTGATCGAAGCGGGCACCGATGATGCGCGCGAAGTCGCGGCCTGGCGCGAGCGTCTGCAACAGGCGGGCGTCTGGGCCAACGAACCGGTGCCGATGTTCCCGTATCCGGGGTCGCCCGACTATCGCAAACGTTGGGGCGCGCCCGACGATCGTGCCTGGGAGCGCGCGCTCGACTGGTATCTCGGCCAACATGCGCGCTTCAGCGACATCCAAGAGGCCCGGCCGCTGCGGCTGCAGCAGCTGGAAACGGTGCGCTGATGCGCGTGTTGATGACCGTCGATGCGGTGGGGGGGGTGTGGACCTATGCCATCGCGCTCGCAGCCGAACTGCGCAAGCGCGGCATCGTCACCTCACTGGCCTGTATGGGCCCGCGCCCGACCCCGGCGCAGCGCGCCGAAGCTGCCGCGATCGCCGATCTCGACCTGTATGAAAGCGATTTCCGGCTCGAATGGATGGACGATGCGGACCAGGACGTGCTGCGCGCGGGCGTGTGGCTGCTGGCCCTCGCCGACGCGGTCAAGCCCGACATGGTGCAGATCAACGGCTACGCCCATGCGGCGATCGGCTGGCAGGTGCCGTGCGTGCTGGTCGCGCATAGCTGCGTGCGGAGCTGGTGGCATGCGGTACACGGCGAAGACGCGCCGCCGCGCTATCGGCAGTATGCGCAGCGCGTCGCGCGCGGGCTGGCGGAAGCCGACCTCGTCATCGCGCCGACCGAGGCCTATCTCGCCGAACTCGGCCGGCTTTACGCAGTCCCGGCGCGGGCCCAGGTGATCCGCAACGGCATCTACGCGCCGCCCGATTTCACTCAGGCGAAGGAACCGGTCGTGCTCGGCGCCGGGCGGTTGTGGGACGCCGGCAAGAATGCACGCGCGCTCGACCGCGTCGCCGCATCGCTGCCCTGGCCGGTCGAACTCGCGGGCGAGCAGGGCGAAACGATGGCGACGTCGCATGCACATCGGCTGGGCCGGCTCGATGCCGCCGCGCTGCGTGAGCGCATGGCGCGCGCCGCGATCTTCGCTGCACCGGCGCTCTACGAGCCGTTCGGCCTCGCCATTCTCGAAGCGGCGCTGTCGCGTTGTGCCCTGGTATTGAGCGACCTGCCGAGCCTGCGCGAGCTGTGGCACGGCGCGGCGTGGTTCGTACCGCCGGACGACGACGAGGCCCTGGCGGCGGCGATCCAGGTCCTGATCGATGACGAGACGCTGCGGTTTCGTCTCGGGCGCGCCGCGCGCGAACGCGGCGAGGTGTATGGCGCGCGGCAGATGGCGGACGAGATGCGCGACGCCTACGCGCAGCTGCTGACGCCGCGGCTCGCCGCGAGGCACGGCTGATGCGCCTCGTCCTCTTCTGCCACTCGCTCACCAGCGACTGGAATCATGGCAACGCGCATTTTCTGCGCGGGCTGGTGCGCGAACTGACGCGGCGCGGCCACGCGGTTGCGATCCACGAGCCGCGTGAGGGCTGGAGCCGCAGCAACCTGCTGCAGGAGGCCGGCGCCGAGGCGCTCGTCGCGATCGAGACGGTGCTGCACGACCTGCCGCGACCGAACCTCTACAATCCCGCCACGATCGATCTCAACGCGGCGCTGAACGACGCCGATCTCGTGCTGGTGCATGAATGGACCGATCCGGCGCTGGTCGCCGCGATCGGGCGTCATCGCGCACGCGGCGGCCGCTACCGGCTCTATTTCCACGATACGCATCACCGCGCCGTGTCGGCGCCGCACGAGATCGAGCGGTTCGAACTCGACGGGTACGACGCGGTGCTGGCCTTCGGTGAGGTGCTGCGCGAACTCTATGTCGCGCGTGGTTGGGCGCGGCGCGCCTTCACCTGGCACGAAGCGGCCGACGTGGCATTGTTTCGCCCGCTGCCCCGGGCACGCGAAGGCGACCTGGTCTGGATCGGCAATTGGGGCGACGGCGAGCGCAGCGACGAGCTGCGCGAGTTCCTGCTCGATCCGGTGTGTGATCTCGGCTTGCGCGCCCGCGTGCATGGCGTGCGCTATCCCGACGAAGCGTGCGCCGCACTGGCCTCGTGCGGCATCGACTATGCCGGCTGGCTGCCCAACCATCGCGCGCCCGAAATCTTTGCCGCCTTCGCGGTGACGGTGCACGTGCCGCGGCGCTGGTACATGCGGGCGCTGCCTGGCATTCCGACCATCCGAGTCTTCGAGGCGCTGGCCTGCGGCATCCCGCTCGTGTCGGCGCCGTGGCACGACGAGGAAAGCCTGTTTCATGCCGGTACCGATTTCCTCGTCGCGCGTGACGGCGCTGCGATGCGAAGCGCGCTGCGCGACGTGTTGAACGACCACGATTTGGCGGCGTCGCTGCGCGCGCACGGTCTGGCGACCATCCTCGCCGCCCATACCTGCGCCCATCGCGTCGACGAGCTGCTGGCCATCGATGCAACCGTGCAAGGCACGACGGCGGAGGCGGCGTGATGCGGATTTCCTTCTACGGTTCCAGCCTCGTCTCGGCCTATTGGAACGGCGCTGCCACCTACTATCGCGGCCTGCTCAAGAACCTTGCCGCGCGCGGGCATCACATCACCTTCTACGAGCCCGACGCGTTCGACCGGCAGGCGCATCGCGACATCGACCCGCCCGTCTGGTGCGACGTGGTCGTCTATGAAGCGACCAAAGA
>JAQGIE010000112.1 GCA_028291365.1 Rhodospirillales bacterium | reverse complement strand
GGGGGACGGCCATCCCGGCCTGCCGTCATCCGCTCCAACCCGCGCTCGAAGGCGCATGCGAAAGCTTCGGCTGCCAGCGCCTCCTTGGACGGAAACTGGGCGTAGAGCGCGCCATGGGTCAGCCCGGCCTTCTTGCTGATCTCCGCGACGCCGACACCGTCGATGCCGCGCTCCCGGAACAGGCGTCCGGCGGCTTGCACAAGCGCCGCGCGGTTCTTGGCTGCCTTTTCCTTTGTGACTTTCAAGGGGTTCTCTCGCTCAAAAAAGATCGATTTGACTCATAGATTGCGATCGCCACTATAGCGCGATCCAATAATTGTGACCGCAATGTTTACGGGCCTCGGCCGGAAAGCGCGCTGCGCCGAGCAGGTTCCACCACCAAGACGATCAGCTGGAGGAGAGGATCATGGGTAAGTTGCAGGGCAAGGTGGCCGTCATCACCGGTGGCACGTCGGGGATCGGCCTGGCCACTGCGAAGCTCTTCGTCAAGGAAGGCGCCTACGTCTTCATCACCGGCCGCCGCCAGAAGGAACTCGATGAGGCGGTACAGGCGATCGGCAGCAACGTCACTGGCGTACAGGGCGACGTTGCCAAACTGCGCGACCTCGATCGCCTCTACGAAACCGTCAAGAAGAGAGGGCGAATCGATATCGTTTTCGCCAACGCCGGTGTCGCTGAATTTGCCCCGCTGGGCGAAATCACCGAGGAGCATTTCGACAGGCTGTTCAACACCAATGTGAAGGGAACGCTCTTTACGGTGCAAAAATCGTTGCCGCTCTTGAATGATGGCGGCTCGATCATCCTCACCGGCTCGGTCGGGAGCGTCAAAGGTACGCCGGCTTTCTGGGTGTACGGAGCGACCAAGGCCGCCATCCGCAATTTCGTGCGGGCTTGGACCCTTGAGTTGAAGGATCGCCGCATCCGCTCAAACGTGCTCAGCCCGGGTCCGACCGAAACGCCGAT
Source organism: Rhodospirillales bacterium (assembly GCA_028291365.1). Lineage (GTDB taxonomy): Bacteria > Pseudomonadota > Alphaproteobacteria > BOG-932 > Roseiterribacteraceae > Roseiterribacter. The sequence goes on along the minus strand of JAQGIE010000112.1, from coordinate 29,953 downwards.
CGTGGATCAGCAACCGCGGGAGGCGATTGCGCGGATCGTGTCCACCATCCCGATGGGACGCATGGGCGAGCCTGATGAGATCGCCAAGGCGGCGCTGTTTCTGGCGTCCGATGATTCCAGCTTCGTCACCGGCATCGAACTGTTTGTTGATGGCGGCAGGGCCCAAGTTTGATCGACCAGGAAATGCCGGCGCGAAGCGACATGTGAGTCTTCTCGGTCGGGAGAGTCAGGTCAGACGTGCGCCTGCACCCGCTCGAGCAGCAGGCGCGGCAGGATCAGCCCAAACGTCATCGCCAGGACGATCAGGAACGCGGTCATGCCGTTGGTGACTGCACTCATCAGCAGGTCCAGCGCCGCGTGATCGCCGCTCGACACCAGGCTGACGAGCGCGCCGGCGGCGCGGAACAGGAACAGTCCCGGCATCATTGAGACGACGGCAGAAAAGCCGAGCGCCGCGAATGGCAGATGCAGGCGATCGGCGAGCGGTGTGATGATGATGCCAACGAGAATGCAAGCGACGAGCGCCCCGATCGCGACATGTGCGCCGGCGAGCGAGATCAGCGCCCACCGCGCCGCGTGCGCCAGCATGCCGACCGCAATTGGCACCGGCAGCAGGCGCCACGGCATCGAAAAGAACGTGCCGAACGCGGCGACCGCGCATCCGGCCGCGACCACATCGGCGCCGAAAGGCACGGGTACGGACGGCGCAGCCGCAGGAAGAGGCGCGTCGCCCGCAACCAGGCCCAGCAGCAGGCCGGTGCAGATCATGAGCACGATCAGACCGGCATAGGTGAGCCGTGCAATGCCGAGCGCGACGCGCGTGCGCGCAAGGTCGATCGCGCCGTTCAGAATGTGCGGCCCCGGGACCAGCACCATGCAGGCGCAGAGCGCGATCAGCTGTTGCGGGTCCGGCACATCGAGTCGCACCGCCGCAGCACCGACGAGGCCGGCAATACCAGCGGCACAGAACGGTTGGACGAACGGATTGACGAACCGCGCTGCGAGCCAGCGGCGGACCAGCGCGCCGAGCGTGGCGCTGACCGCGATCAAGAGCAGGCTCGCCACATCGAGTGCGCCGAAGATCACGCCGAGCGACGCGGCACCGAGCGCGGCGAACAGAACAAAGCGCGGCATCGAAGCCGAGGGTTGGCGGGCGGCCGCGGCGAGGGCTGGCGCGGCAGACGCAGGCAGAAGCATGCCGTCGCAAACCTGATCGACGATCGTCATGACGGCCAGAACGCGCCCCATATCGACGCCCAGCGGCTGCGCCCCAACGATGTCGGCGAACGGCGCGCCGTCGACATGGACCGCGAGTTCCCCCCAGCGCGGATGAATGGTGACGGAGATACCGAGCGCGTTGGCAAGCCATTCGCCGGCGACGATCGTTCGCTCCGTCGTCTGCCCGTTGGCGAGCAGCAGCGTCGCCGCCTGCGCGACGGTTTCGATCGCCGCCGTGCGTGTCAGATGCGCCGGCCGGACTCCGGTCGAGCCGATCGTGTCTGTCATCGCGGCTCGCCGCCTGCGCTTCGCTCAACGACGAAGATTTACCTTCGCCAGGTCGATCAACTCGCTGCCCCGTCCGTCGAGCACGGCCTTGAGCATGAACATGCCGAATTTGTGCGCCTCCTCGAACGTCGTCGTCGGCGGCATCACCAGCTCCTGACGCGCACTGACGACGTCGAGAAGCGCCGGGCCATCGTGCTGGAGCACTTCGCGAACTGCAGCGGGCAGATCCTGCGGCGCTTCCACGCGAACGCCTTTGATCCCCATCGCCTCGGCCATCGCGGCGAAGTTCGGATTCTTGAGATCGCAGCCGACATCGAGAAAGCCGAACGCCTTCATCTCGATCTCCACGAAACCCAGCGTGCCGTTGTTGAGCACGATGACCTTCACCGGAAGTCCGGTCTGCAGAAGCGTCACGAACTCGCCCATCATCATCGTGAAGCCGCCGTCGCCGGAGAAGGAGACAACCTGCCGCTTCGGGAACGCAGCTTGCGCACCGATCGCCTGCAGCATGGCGTTCGCCATCGAACCATGCATGAACGAGCCGATGAGCCGCCGCTTGCCGTTCATCTTCAGATAGCGGGCTGCCCACGCCACCGGCGTGCCGACGTCGCACGTAAAGATCGCGTCGTCCGCGGCCAGCTCGCTCACGAGCCGGCTTACATATTGCGGGTGGATCACCTTGCTGTTCGGCCCGCTCTCGGCCAGGGCGTCCAGGTCGGCGCGCGCGCGCCGATAGTCATCGAGCGATTCTTCCAGATGATCGGACTCGGTCTTCTCCTCGATCAGCGGAAGCAGCGCTTCCAGCGTATCGCGGACCGTTCCGATGACGCCGATATCGAGTGGACAACGATTGCCGAGGGAGGCGGCGCTGATATCGATCTGCGCAATGCGCGCGTCTTTCGGGAAGAATTGCCGATACGGAAAATTCGTGCCCAGCATCAAGAGCGTGTCGCAATTCTTCATCGCCCAATATCCGGACGCAAAGCCGATCAGCCCGGTCATGCCGACATCGAAGGGATTGTCGTACTCGATATGCTCCTTGCCGCGCATGGCATGAACGATCGGCGCTTTCAATTTGCCCGCGAGCTCGATGACCTCGTCATGTGCGCCTTCACAGCCGGCGCCGCAGAGCAAGGTCACGCGGTTGCCGCCGTTCAGCAGCTCGGCAAGGCGGCCGATCTCGTCTTCGTTCGGCCGCACGACCGGGGCCGACGGCAGCAGCCATTTCGGCACCGGCTTTTCCAACGGCCGCAGCGCCACGTCGCCAGGAATGACCACGACGGCCACCCCGCGCTCCGCAACAGCCACGCGCATCGCGCGCAGCAGGATCTGGGGCAGTTGATCCGGATGCGTCACCAGCTCGACATAGTGGCTGCACTCCTTGAACAGGCTCTCAGGGTGCGTCGCCTGGAAGTAATCGATGCCGATCTCGGTGCTCGGAATGTGCGCCGCGATCGCAAGCACGGGCACGCGGCTGCGCTGTGCTTCGTAGAGGCCGTTGATGAGATGGAGATTGCCCGGACCGCAGCTGCCGGCGCAGACGGCGAGCTCGCCGGTCAGGTGTGCTTCGGCGCCAGCCGCAAAAGCCCCGCCCTCTTCATGACGGACGTGAACCCATTCGATGGATTTCAGACGCCGTAGCGCATCGGTAAAGCCGTTCAACGAATCGCCGACGACGCCGTAGACGCGCTTGACGCCCGCCTGCGCGAGCGCTTCCGCCATATAATCTGCTGCTGTCCTGGTCATCCTGGTTACACCTTGGAATTGGAGCATCGAAGCGCAGCAACGGTGTCGGGCGCGCCGGCTCTTCGCTGCAATGACGAAACGGACGTGACCGGCAATTTGCGTCATGCGCCGCGCGATCGTTATCCCCTGGTTGGGGGACCTGCCTCGCGGGCCGGGGGGATCTTGCTACCGCTGCATTCGCATCAGCTCGTCCATCGGCATCATCGCGTGATTGAGATTGGACATGATGATCATCGACCCGAACACGACGAGCCCGACGACGAAGGTGCCGAATGCGAGCGCCAGGAAATTGTTGGTCTGATCGGGTGCGCTGGAGATGTGAAGAAAGAATACGAGATGAACGCCCATCTGCGCGATGGCGAGCACCGCCAGCAGAACCGGAACCCCAGGTGCGTAGATGAAATTTGTCGACGCGGCCCAGAACGAAGCGAGCGTCAGGATCACCGCGTAGAAGAGCCCGACGAGATAGGTTCGTCCCGTCGCACGACCCTGCTCCTGGACGCCCGGCGCCTGCCCTTGCGGTTCGCTTTCGATCTGCATCAACGTGCTCCCAGATAGACGATCGTGAACACGCCGATCCAGACGATATCCAACGCGTGCCAGAACAGGCTGAAGCAGTAGAAGCGGCCCCTCACCTTTTGCGAGAAGCCCAGCGTCTCGATCTGCAGCAGCATGACCGCGAGCGCGGTAAGACCGATCGTGACGTGCAAGCCGTGCGTGCCGACCAAGGTGAAGAAAGCGGACAGGAAGGCGCTCCGCGACGGGGCATTGCCCGAGGCGACCATGACCGCGAATTCCGACCATTCCAGGTGCAGGAACAGAGCGCCGAGGATGAAGGTGGCGACCATCCAGAGATAGGCGAAAACCTTGTCGCGCCGTTGGACCGCGAGCGAAGCGAAACCACAGGTGACACTGGACAGAAGCAGACAGGCCGTCTCGATGAAGACGTGCGTCTTGTCGAAGAGCGTAGCACCCGGCGGGCCGCCGTTGGTCTCGCCGGACAGCACCGCATACGTGGCAAACAAGGCCGCGAAGATGATGATGTCGGAGAGCAGGAACAACCAGAACCCATAGCCGACGACGGCCTGGATCGGCGCAGGGCCGCGCCGCGAGAGCGGAACGAACCCGGGCGTGGAAGCAGTCGGATCGACCACGCTCACGCTGCAATCTCCTCGGCGGCTTGCCTGCCGTAAAAGGCGGCGATTTGGTCCGCCGGAATCACGACCTCATGATCCGGACGCCACGCTTGAACGAGTCCGACCGCGACCGCGCCAAGCAGGCCGATGATCGCCATCCACCAGATGTGCCAGATCAATGCGAACCCCAGCACGACCGAAAAGAACGCCAGCAAGACTCCGGTCGGATTGCTGGGTGGAAGATGCAGCGGCGCGTGCGAATGCGCAGCCGGCGGCTCGACGCCGTGAGCGCCTTGCTTCATCGCCCAATAGGCGTCGTTGCTCTCGATCCGCGGCAACTGCGCGAAATTCCAGGCCGGCGGCGGCGACGGGATCGACCATTCGAGCGTCCGGCCGTTCCACGGATCGCCGGTACGGTCGCGACGCTGCTCGCGCGTCCGAATGCTGTGAACGAGCTGGACGACGGTCAGGCCGATACCGCAGAGGATCAAGACCGCACCCGCGAGCGCGACCAGCATCAGCGGCTGCCAATGCGCGTCCGGATAATGCTGCATGCGTCGCGTGGCACCGAGCAGGCCCAGCACGTAGAGCGGCATGAAGGCCAAATAGAAGCCGATGAACCAGCACCAGAAGACCGCCTTGCCGAGGCGTTCGTCGAGCTTGAAACCGAACGCCTTCGGGAACCAGTAGGTGTAGCCGGCCATCGCGCCGAACAGGACGCCGCCGATCGCCGTGTTGTGGAAGTGCGCGATCAGAAACAGGCTGTTGTGGAGCACGAAATCGGCCGGCGGAATTGCCATCAGCACACCGGTCATGCCGCCGATCACGAACGTCACCATGAAGCCGAGCGTCCAATAGACCGGCACGGTGAAGCGGATGCGTCCGCCATAGAGGGTGAACAGCCAGTTGAAGACTTTCACCCCGGTCGGCACCGCGATGATCATCGTCATCATGCCGAAGAAGGCGTTGACGTTGGCGCCGGCGCCCATCGTGAAGAAGTGATGCAGCCAGACCACGAAGGACAGGACGCAGATCACCATGGTCGCCATCACCATGGACCGATAGCCGAAGAGCGGCTTGCCGGCGAACGTCGCGACGACTTCGGAGAACACGCCGAAGGCAGGCAGGATCAGGATGTAGACTTCCGGATGACCCCAGATCCAGATGAGGTTGATATACATCATCGGATTGCCGCCGGCATCGTTCGTGAAGAAGTGGAAGCCGCAATAGCGGTCCAGCAGCAGCATCGCGAACGTGGCGGTCAGCACCGGAAACGCGGCGACGATCAGCAGATTCGAGGCGAGCGCCGTCCAGCAGAAGACCGGCATCCGCATGTAGCCCATGCCCCGCGCACGCAATTTTAGAATGGTCGTCGTCAGATTGATGCCGCTGAGCAGCGTGCCGAGGCCCGATATCTGCAGTGACCAGAGATAATAATCGACGCCAACGCCCGGTGAGTAGGCGATCTCGCTGAGCGGCGGATAGCCCAACCAGCCGGTGCGCGCAAACTCGCCGACGAACAACGACAGGTTGACGAGAAGCACGCCGGCGGCGGTAAGCCAGAAACTTACATTATTGAGCACCGGAAACGCGACGTCGCGGATGCCGAGCTGAAGCGGAACGGCAAAGTTCATCAAACCGATGACGATCGGCATCGCGACGAAGAAGATCATGATCGTTCCGTGCGCGGAGAAGATCTGATCGTAATGCTCCGGCGGCAGATATCCCTGCGCGCCGCCGGCCGCGAGGGCGAGCTGGCTCCGCATCATGATGGCATCGGCAAAGCCGCGGACGAGCATCACCAGCGCGAGAAGTACGTACATCACGCCGATGCGCTTGTGATCGACGCTGGTGATCCACTCGCGCCACAGATAGGGCCACCACCCTTTCACCGTGACGAGGGCGAGAATTGCGAAGAGCACCAGGGCGATCACGCCGGAGGTGATCATGATGATGGGCTGGTCGAACGGGACCGCCGACCAGGTGAGTTTCCCCAACAATGTCAGTGCTCCTCGTGTGATGCGGCGCTCGTCCACCCGGTCAGGACGGTTTCGAACAGGCCGGGCTCAACATGTGCGAACGTCGTCGGCGCAACCGCCTTGCTCGGATGGGCAAATGCGCGATAGGCCGCCGTGTCGAGCGCCCCTCCGCTCGTCTTTGCGGTATCCAGCCACGCTGCGAACTGGTCCGCGAGAACGGCGACGACCTGGAAACGCATGTCGGAGAAGCCGTCGCCGCTGAATTGCGCGGAAAGACCCTGATAGGTGCCGGCGCGATCCGCCTGCAGGTTCAGACGCGTCGCCATGCCGGCCATCGTGTAGATCTGGCTGCCGAGCTGCGGCACGAAGAAGGAGTTCATCACGCTCGCCGATGTGAGGCGAAAGCGAAGCGGCGTACCGACCGGAACGACGAGCTGATTGACGCTCGCGACGTTCTCGTGCCGGTACACGAACAGCCACTTCCAATCGAGCGAGACGACGTCGATCTCGAGTGGAGCCACGGCGGAGTCGATCGGCCGCGGCGGATCGAGATCATGTGATCCAATCCAGGCGATACCGCCGAGAAAGATGATCACGAGTGTGGGAATCGACCAGACGATCATCTCGATCCGCCCGGAATATTCCCACTCGGGACGATAGCGCGCGCGAACGTTGTCGGCGCGGAACCACCAGGCAAAACAGACCGTCAGCAGGATCACCGGAATGACGACCGGAAGCATGATCGCCGCGGCGTCGCACAAGAGGATCAGTTCGGCCTTGCCAATCGGTCCCTGCGGGTCGAGCACGCCTTCGCCACAGGATGCGAGTGGAAGCGTGATCGCGCTGAGCGCGATGGTACGCGGGATAGTTTTCAATCGGGTCGCCAGCACTGCTCCCTCTCCGCATCCAGTGGTGACGACGCATCGGAAGGCACGGGACACCTGCCTTCCGTGCGTCGTCACGAGCCATGCTGGTTGAAGGCGCCGGTCCACCCTATCCCCACGATGGGGGGCGAAACGCTCGGAACAGGGGGAGGACGCGGCGCTTTGCGAGCGAGATTGATCTTACGATCCGCCCTGCCGCCGCTTCGCAATCTTCGCACGAAGCTCGGCGTACGCGGGCGCGACCATCGGATAGTCGTCCGGCAGCCCCCACTTCTTCCGGTACTGCTCCGGCGAGAGGGCGTACTTCCTTTGCAGATAGCGTCTGAGGGCACGCAGCTTCTGCCCGTCATTCAGGCAGATCAGATACTCATGGGTGACCGACTCCTCCACCGGCACCGCAGGCACCGGGATCTCTGAATTCGTCCGGCTGGATTCGATCGCGACGAGTGCTGCGTAGGTCGAGGAAATGAGAGCCGGCACCTCGGTCGGTGTCAGCGGATTATTCGCAACGAAAGACGCGACGATGACCACGGTCAGCTCCGTCAGGTCGGTTTCAGCCGCCATTGCCACCTCGATAATGGGCCCGAAGTAGGCACGAAATCCTGCGCTTGTACGAGACTCCCCCCCATCCCCTGTTTGGGGGAACGAGCGCACGAAACGGGGTACGCGCGGATGATTTGCAGGGGCGGCGTCGTGCAACACCGGCGACACGACCATCTCAACACCGAACAAGACCAAAACTCCACGAAGCCATTACCCGAAAATCACGACCGAAACAGGTCGCGACCCTAGGCTTCACAGCGGCATTCGTCCGCGCGCCGTCGCCCGGACGAGCAATTCGGGCAGCAGATGATTTGATGAACGAGAAACACATTCCGAAGCGTCATGGCGACGCGTCCGCAATCTCGCGCCCGCAAGGAGCCCTCGTGCGGATCGAAACGTCCAAGACACACCAACCGTCCTACGACACGCTCGATGGAGACGTGAACCTGCGATCGCCTGCGAGGCCGAGGAGCGCCCCCGATAGATCGGAGTTCGACATCCTCTGGCGATGCAGGACACGACAGAACCTCACCGGTGCATCGCTATCGCAAATCAGGCGCGGCCTGGCGCGTGCGCGACGCCTCATGCTGACGTTACGGACGAACGAAGCGATCGGCGCGATTGACCTCGTCGAGCTGCAACTCGACGACGTTTCGCCCGCGGTTGCAGAGCGGCTTCGTGCAGCGGCCCAGCTTCTTCGCGCGGCAAGCCTTGCCCTCCAGGATGACAGCCTTGCCGCCGTTGCGATCGCCGTGCCTCATCTGCGCGAGAACGCCGCCCCGCACGACAACCACGTCGCTTCGACACTGTGCCGACTGGGGTTTTGGCAACTCCGCGAATTCGATCTCTTCTATTCGCTGCCAAGGCACGTCCCCGGCGTGCGTGGGTCGAGGCCCTGGGCAATATCAGCGGTCCTCGACTTGTCGATCGAAGCGGCGGCCGCGCTCGATGATCTGCGCATATCGACCGCCAAACGTCTGGCCGCCGATGCTTCCGCGATCGCGGAAGCGGCGAAGCTGCCGAGCGGGCTCGCCGCACTTCCCGCATGCCTTACTGCGCAGGTGCTCTATGAAGAGGGCAACCTCGACGAGGCCGACATGATCCTCCGGGACCGGCTTCCTGCGGTCAATGCGGAAGGCTCGATCGAGTGCGCGCTGCGCGCGTATCTGGTTCTGACGCGGATCGCCAAACACAGGACGCATTACAATTTCGCAGCGATACTGCTTCGCGAGGGTGAGCTCCTGGGCGAAAGAAGGGGCTGGTCACGACTCGTCGCCGCATGTCTCGCCGAGCGTGCGTCGCTGCTGTTGGAAGCAGGACGGACGCGGGAAGCCGGCTTCAGCGTCGAATATCTCGAGCGGTATACGGATGCACACCGGACGGGAACGGGACATGCCCTGTTCGAGATCATGCGCTACCGCGCGCTCGCGCGGTGGCGCCTGTCGTGGGCCGAAGCCCCCTCGCGAGAGGCCGTCGCTTCATTGCGGCAGCTTTATCATCACGCTGTCGAAAAACGGGATCTCTATGCAGCATGCCGGCTCGCCGTCGAACTCGCCGACAAGCTCGCGGCGATCGGCGAAGCCGACGAGGCGGACGCGCTGTTTTTCCAGACGCTCCGCTCAGGCGCCGCCGCGGGTCTCTACCAACTCTTCCTGGAAGGCCAGACGGGGTCGGGAACGCTGCTGCGGCGGGCCTACGAGCAAGCCGCAGTCCGCGGCGCGATCGACGGTGAAGTTGTCCCCTTCGTCGGGAGTCTTCTCTCCGCGTGGGATAGAAGGGGGGCGGAGCACCGCCCGGCGCAGGCGAGCGGCAACATCGGCGATATAATGACCGCTCGGGAGCGCGACATTCTCGGGAAGATCAGCCAAGGCTTCCCGAACAAGCGGATCGCTCGCGCGCTTTCGATTTCACCGGAAACTGTGAAATCACACATCAAGCGGATCTTTTTGAAGCTGGCCGTCAGCACCCGCAGCGAAGCGGTCTCTCGTGCAAAGTCGCTGGGAGCCTTATGATGTTCCGCGAGCCCGTGAGCGGAGCCCATCGCATGACCGATGTGACGGAAGCACCGTCGTTTCGCATCGACATCGCGAATCTGTGTCTATGGCGCCGGAACGCCGCCGGCGCCGAGCAACGTCTCGACCTGACGCCGAAGACGTTCGACGTTCTTCGCTATCTGGTCGAGAACACGGGCAAGCTGGTCACGCACGACGAATTGCTGACGTCGCTATGGCCCGACGTGCATGTCCAGCCCGAAGTGCTCAAGAGCCACATTCTCGCGATCAGAACTGTGCTTGGCGACGACAGCACCAAGCCCCGCTTTATCGAAACGCAGCGGGGTCGGGGCTACCGCTTCGTCGGAGCGATGGACGACATTGCGCCGCCGGCGACCAGGCCCGACCCCACGCTCGAACTCGGCGCATTTGCCGGGCGCACCGAACCGCTGGAGGAGCTTCTCGCCCTCTACAACCGAGCGGCTTCCGGCGAACCGCAAGCCGTTTTCATCAGCGGCGAGCCCGGGATCGGCAAGACGACCCTGATCGGCCAATTCCTCAGCCGGATCCGCAGCCACCCCGAACCTGCCGTCGCGCAAGGCGGCTGCATCGAAGGCTTCGCCGGCGCCGAGCCGTATTGCCCGGCGCTCGAGGCGCTCGACGATCTGTGCGGAAGCCCCCAGCGCAGCCGAGTGATCCGTGCCCTTCTCGCTGTGGCGCCCGCATGGGCAGTCCAGATGCCGGCCCACATCACGGCGGAACAGCGCGCAACCTTGCGCCAGCAGCTTGTGACCGGCGGGCGGATGCCCATGGTGCGCGAGGGCTGCATTCTATTTGAGGCGATCGCAGCCGAGCATCCGCTGATTCTCGTCCTTGAGGATCTTCATTGGGCCGACTTCGCAACCATCGACCTCGTTTCTGCGCTGTGCCGCCGCCGTTCGGCGACAAAGCTGATGCTGATCGCGACCTATCGTCCGGAAGATCTGAAAACCGCCCGCCACCCGCTGAAGCAGGTCGCGCACGACCTGGCGCTGCGCAAGTACTGCCATGAGATCGCGCTGACGCCACTGCCGATTTCTGCGATCGATGATGTGCTGACGCATGGCGCGGACGGGAAGCCCGTCTCCACACCGTTGTCCCGCTTCCTCCTCGAGCGCACCGGCGGAAATCCGTTGTTCATGCGCGTCATGTTGGAGCATCTGCTTCATCGCGGAGATGTCGCGCGTTCCGCTGAAGGTTGGCGCTTGCTTGTCTCGATGGACAGTTTGCCGTCCGAAACACCGCCCACGCTTGCGCAAGCGATCAAGACGAAGATCGAAGGCATGACGGCCTAACAGCGCCGGGTTCTTGAAGCAGCCAGTGTCGCAGGCGACCCGTTCGACGCTGTGACCACGGCGCCTGCCGCCGAGATGGATGGGGAATCCTTCGAATCCATCTGCGAGGGGTTCACCGCATTCACCCTTCGCCGGGATAAGCTTCTGTCCCTCCCCAACAACCAGCTTGTGTGCACCTATAGTTTCAATCACGCCCTCTACCGAGAGGTCATCTATGACGGACTCGGACAGATGCGACGCGCGTCCCTCCATCGCGCGATCGGCGAGCAGCTGGAGGCGATCTATCCGCCGAACCAGCGCGGCGATCTCGCGGTTCGGCTGGCGCAGCATTTCTCGGTCGTGCAGGATTGGCCACGCGCACTCGACTATCTCCGTTCTGCCCTTCACGTCGCGAACGGCCGCTCCGCACGCCGGGACGCGATGGCACTTCTCGACCGTGCTGTCGACATCGTCGCCAAGCTGGACGACCACGTCCGGATACCAGCCGAGATTGAGTTTCTCGAATGGCGCGCCGCCATCGAGGCCGTCGCACACGATCCTGGCGCACAACAGACCTACGCACAGATCGCCCAGAAGGCGCGGCAATATGGCGATGTCGACGCCCAATGCCGGGCACTCTTGGGCCTGGCCTACGCGGTCAGCTGGCGCGATCTGGCCGGTAGCATGCGCGTTGTCGAACAGGTTCTCGATCTCAGCGCGCAACAAGCCGATCCAATCCAGCAAGATCTGACACGGATCACCGCGCATGTGCGACGGCTTTGGGGGAACGGCTGGAACCGGGCTGAAGGTCAGGCGTGCGAGGAAGCGGTCATCCGATTGCGACAGCATGGCGACCGCCTGACCACGGCGCGCGCGAACGCCAGCTTCGCCATGCTGTGCATCATTTCAGCGAGATACCGCGAAGCGCACGATCTCGTTGACGAAGGGTATCGCGTCTTGCGCGAAGCCTCGCACAACCTCGTGGAGATCGACCTCGCTCGCATCGCCTGGATGCGGCACGTCGGCGTTCCATGGTCTTTGGTGTCGCTCGGCGAGTTCGGCGCCGCACGCCGGGAATTTGATGCAGGCATCGCCATCTTCGAGCAAAACGATGACCTTGTAACGGCCCGGGTGGTCCAAAGCTTTCGCTGCGTGTTGCTGCTCCATGCCATGGACTATGAGGGCGTCCTGCAGGCCACCGCGCCGCTGCTCGACCTGTCCGCGGATCCTATGTCCCTCGTCCTGCCGACGGTGCGCAGGCAAGCGCTGGTGTTCAGCGGCCTGGCCGAAGTTGGTCTTGGAAACAATGCGGCGGCGCTGCGCTACTTTCAGATGGCCGAACGCGAGACGGCGCTGCAAGCGGTACATCTGGATTGGTATTGGCGCCTTCAGCTGGAATGGGGAATGGTCAATCTGCTGATCGCGGACGGCGCCAATGTCACAGCGCTCGTGCGAGCAAAAGGCCTCTGTGATTTGGTCGCACAAACTGACGAGCGCACGTTCCAGGCGCTGGCATGGGAGGCACGCGCAGGCGCCGCCCTGGCCTGCGGCGAAAACGCGGAAGCGCTCGAGAGCGTCGCGAATTCGTTGGCGGCGTGCAAAGACGTGGACGTACCGCTCGCCGAATGGCGTGTGCATGCGACCGCCGCGAGCGCATACCGCGCAATCGGAGACGAAGCTGCAGCGGCGGCGCACAGCAACCTGGGTGCGGCCATCCGACAACGGATCGCTGGAACGCTGCCGCAGAACGACCCGCTTCGCGCGAAGTTCGAGCAGCGCAGCGAATTGCTCGCTTCGGCCTGACGTCGATCGGTCGCACGCAACGACGCAAAGCCGGGCCGACCGCCCCGTCAACGAACAGCGCCTCCCCCATCCGAGGGATTGGTCGCCCTGATGATCCCGGCGCAGGTTGCCGTCGAAGACCTGGTGCCGCACGCGCCAGACGTCCGCGATGGCATCGGCACGAGGAGAAGGCACATGAGCGACACGCAGCAAACCACTGTCGGTCGTATGGACCATCCGGCATCCGCCGTCCCCGTCTGGCGCAATCCGTTCGCCGTCGCATGGTTGCTGGCGCTCATCTTCTACGTGCTGGAATACGCCGCGCGGTCGGCGCCCGCCGTGATGATTCCACAGCTGACGCGCAGCTTTGCGCTGGACTCCGTCGGCGTCAGCGCGATCCTCGGCAGCTACTATTACACCTACTCGCTCACCAGCCTGGCCGCTGGTGCGTCGCTCGATCGCTTTGGCGCACGCTACGTCGTCGCGCTTGGCGCGCTCGTGCTCGGTATCGGGTGTCTGTTGTTTCAGATCGAGAATCCAACCGTCGCGTATGTTGCGCGTCTGCTGCAGGGTGCGGGTTCGGCCTTTGCGTTCACCGGCGCGGTCTATCTCGCGTCGCGCGCCTTTTCGGCCAATGCGCTCGCAACCGCAATCGGCGCTACGCAATGCATGGGGATGATCGGCGGCGCAGCGGGGCAGTTCGTCGTCGGCCCGTTGCTCACCGCCGGCGTTGATTGGCGACTGGTCTGGATCGCGCTCGGCGCGGCAAGTGTGGTCCTCGCCTTGGCGCTGCGGCTGATCACGCCCACGGTCGTGCAGACCGCGCGGGCGCGCACCAGCATTCTCGCGCCCTATCGCGTCGTGCTGACCAATCCGCAATCCTATCTCTGCGGCCTCGTCGCCGGCCTGCTGTTCGCACCGACCACGATCGGCACCATGACCTGGGGCGTCGCCTTTCTGCAGTATGATCGCGCCGTGCCGTTCGCGAGTGCGGTGTCGACAGCCGCGATGGTTCCGCTGGGCTGGGCGATCGGGTGCCCGTTGCTGGGCTTGGCAGCCGACCGCATCGGCCTGCGCAAGCCGGTGCTCCAGGCGGGAATCGTGCTCCTGCTGCTCGCGATCGCACAGATCGCGTTCGCGCCCGATCTGATCCCGTCGTATCTGTCGCTGCTGGTAGCAGGAATCGCATCGGGCGCCGCGATGATCCCCTATACGATCATCAAGGAGGCGAACCCGGACGAGGTCAAAGGCAGTGCCACGGGCGCAATCAACTTCATCACCTTCGGCGTGACGGCGCTGATCGGCCCGATCTTCGCGGCCGTCTTCGGAAAGACGCTCCTCCACGCGCCGGATCCGATCCTGCATTTCGAGCGCGCCGGCACGTTCTGGCTTTTCGCCGCATTCTTCGCGCTGCTCCTCACGCTGCTGCTGCGCGAAACCGGCAAACGCCGCACCTGATCGATGTATCCGGCTCGCTACCTGCATGATCGACATCGTTCTCTCCTGGTCGCAGGTTGCAGGCGCAGTGGCCGGCGGCATCGTGGGCGGCTTCTCGGGTTTCTGCGCCAACACGCTGCAACAGCGCGACCATCGCCGCCGTGAGCAACGCAATGTCGCGTCGGCGCTCTCGGGCGAGATTCAAGCGCTGAACATCTATCTGTCGCGGGCCTATATGCTGGCGCCCGACAACGAGGTCGGCGTCGAGGCGATCGATTTCGGCTTTCATCGCCACTTCCGCGCCGAGCGCGACTACTGCCCGATCTTTCGTTCGCTCGGCAGCTCGATCGGACTCCTCGATACGCCACTCCCGCGCGACCTGGCGCACTGGTACACGGGCTTCGCCGTCGTGCTGGAACGCGCCCGCGAGCTGTATGCCCTGTCGTCGCGCGCCAGCGACGAGGTCGCGGAATTGCCGATGGTTGCGCGGCTGCAGCACAAGGCGGTCTGCGAGTTGACGCGCGACGCGTTGGGCCTGCTGAATCGGCTCGCAGCCCTGTAGGCCTACCCGAAGCAGCCCGATCCTTCCCCCACCTGGGGGATAGAGCCGAAGGCCGCGCTGCCCGACCTTCTGGAAACAAACGAATCTGCTTTGAGGGCAGCGGCGGTGCGCATCCTGTCCAAATTTCTGTTGTCGCTCACACCGTTTGCATTGAGCGGATGCAGCGGCGGCGGCGCACCTTCCTACGTCATCGTCGGGTCCTATTTTCCGGGATGGATGTTCTGCGCGCTGCTTGGGATCGCCGTAGCGATCGCCGCGCGCGTCGGTTTCGTCGCCTCGGGCCTCGCCGACATTCTTCCGTTCCAGCTCTTCGTCTGCGCCGCAGCCGGACTCTGCGGTGCGCTCCTCGTCTGGTTGCTCTGGTTCGGCGCATGAAGGCAGCCGGCGTCCACCCTCATGCTCGGCGGGCCAAGCTCGTCTCGCTCGCGATCATTGCAGGAGCCCTCCTTTTCGGCGCCTACGCGCTTCATCGCAGTTCGATTATGCCGACCACCGACGATGCGACCATCGACGCCGACATCGTTCATGTCGCCGCCGAAGTCGGCGGCAGGATCGCCGAGCTGCCCATCGCCGAGAACATCCATGTCGGCAAGGGCGATCTTCTCTTCCAGATCGATCCCGTCCCGCACCGCCTCGCGGCGGACCAGGCGCGGGCGAACCTGGCCATTGCGCAAGCCGCGCTCGAGACGCAGCGGCGCGTCCTGTCGACCCAGCGATCGACGGCCACCGTCGCGGGCGACCAAATCCGCCGCGCCGAGACGAATCTCGACCTCGCCACCCGGACGGTCGAACGGCTTCGCCCGCTCTCGGTCAAAGGCTATGTGCCGATCCAGCAGCTTGATCAGGCGCAGACGACCCAGCGCGACGCCGCGACCTCGCTCGAGCAGGCGCGCGAGCAGCAGGCGGCCGCGGTCCGCGCGATCGATACGGACGAAGGCGCAGCAGCCTCAGTGCGCGCCCGGCAAGCGGAGCTGGGGATCGCCGAGCGTCACCTCGCCGACACGACGGTGCGTGCGCCTCATGCCGGTCGCATTGTGGGACTGACGGTCCTGAGCGGCGAAATGATCGCGCCGGCACAGAGCTTGTTCACGCTGGTCAACGACGATGAATGGTTCGCGGTTGCGAATTTCCGCGAGACCGATCTTCACGCGATCGCGATCGGCGATTGCGCGACGGTCTATTCGATGATCGACAGGACCCGTGCGATCAAAGGGACCGTTCAAGGGGTCGGCTCCGGCGTGCTCGACACCGACCGTGTCAATCTTCCGCGCTCCGTCCCGTACGTCGAACGCTCGCTCAACTGGGTGCGGGTCGCCCAGCGCTTTCCTGTCCGCATCCGTCTCGCAGAGCCGCCGCAGGAGCTCATGCGGCTGGGTGCCTCCGCTGTCGTCGAGGTGAAGCATGGCGCCGCTTGTGGATGAGCGCCCATCGGCCTTCGAAGGGCTTGGATCGCTTCTGGCGCCGTTTCCCGGGCGATTGGAATTCGCTGTCAGACTGGCGCTCATCTGCGCCCTGACGACGCTGGTCGCGCAAACGTACCGGACGCTTGACCCGGCGCTCACGGCCTATGTCGCATTCTTCGTCATGAAGCCCGATCGCGCGGCGAGTGTCGTGACGAGCATCGTGATGACGCTGCTGATCACGTTCCTGATCGGCTTCGTGCTGCTGGCCGCCACACAGATCATCGAACAGCCGTTGTGGCGCGTCACGTCGATGGCCTTGCTGTCGCTTGGCGTGACCTTCGCGGCGTCCGCGAGCAAGCTGAAGCCCGTCGCGGGAACGGTGGCCTTGATCGTGGCCTACGCGCTGGACCTGCTTGGAACCGTTCCGGGTGGTGAAATCGCGACGCGCGGATTTCTCTGGGTCTGGTTGTTCGTCGGCATTCCCGCCGGCGTTTGCATCGTGGTCAATCTGATCTTCGGACCAGCACCGCGACGACTGGTCGAACGAGCCTTGGCAGATCGGCTTGCGGTTGCCGGCGCGATGCTTCGCGAACCGGACGCGCGCACACGGAATACGTTCAAGCATCTTCTCCAAGAGGGAACCGGCGAGATTTCGGTATGGCTGAAACTGGCCGGCGCGGAAAAGACGTCACCCACACGTGACATTGCCGCCCTTCGACAGGCGGCCCAATCGACCCTCGTGCTCCTTTCGGTCGTGGATCTGATCACGCGCGGCGAACAGAATTTGCTGCCCGCCTCGCTCGGTGAGCACATCGCGCGCACCTTCGACGCCATGTCCGCCATTCTCCGCAAGGGCGGGTATCCGGTCGACGTCGCGCTGGCAATTCACGAAGACGAAGCGCTGCTGCCCCCGCTCGCCGCGGCTGCATGTGCGGAGTTGCGCGCAGCACTGTCCGCGTTTGCCGAACCACCGCCGCCCGATCCGCAGCCCGCCAGGCCGAAGACCGGATTTTTCCTGCCCGATGCGTTCACCAATCCAGCGCATGTGCACTACGCGCTGAAAACGACGGGCGCGGCGATGTTCTGCTACGTCGCCTATCTCCTGCTCGACTGGCCGGGGATTCATACCTGCCTGATCACCTGCTACATCGTCTCGCTCGGCACCGCGGCCGAGACGATCGAGAAGCAGACGCTCCGTTTTCTGGGTTGCCTGCTCGGTGCCGCCAGCGGCATCGCGGCAATCGTCTTTCTGATGCCGAACGTCACATCCATCGGCGGGCTGATGGTGATCGTCTTCGTGGCCGCGCTCGTGTCCGGCTGGATCGTGGCGGGCAGCCCACGCATCTCCTATGTCGGGTTCCAGCTCGCCTTCGCCTTTTTTCTGAGCGTGATCCAGGGCGCGGCGCCGGCCTTTGACATGACGATTGCGCGTGATCGAATCATCGGAATCCTGTTCGGCAATCTCGTCGTCGCGATCGTCTTCACGCTGATCTGGCCGGTCAGCGTCGCCAAACGCATCGACCCAGCCATCGCCGCCCTGTTGGCGCGGCTCGCTTCGTTGGCCTCGGCTACGAGCAAGCCCCAGCGCTGGGCGCTCGCCGCGGAAACGCGAACGGCGCTCGGCGCAATCGAGCAGGATCTCGACCTCGTCCGTTACGAACCGTCGGCGATCCGCCCGCCTGAGTCCTGGACAGCGCGGCGACGGGCCATCGCGGGCGCGGTCGCCTCGCTGCACGCGCCGTTGCTGATCAGCACAGATCTGGCACCCGCTGCGTCAAGCGGCGTCGCACAACGACTGGAGCGGCTCGCAGCAAATCTCGATGCCAATTCCGCACCGGCGGCCCCGTTTCCGGCGCCGCGATCGAGCTCCGCTGGCGACGTCGCCGCATCTCTAGAGACGCCGATCGCGAAGTTGGAACAGCTCGTCGCGGAACGGGCCGAACGCACGAAGGAAGGAGCGGCAGATTATGCGCCGGCCTGAAGGAACCATCGTCGCCGCCCTTGCTTCGCTCTGGCTCGCTGGTTGCGCGACGTCGGCGCTCGAGATGGCGCCGGCGCGGCCCGACAAGCCCTGGGTGCCAGCCACGACTGCGAGCGGAGAAATCATCGCGGGCAAACAACCAGCGCCGGCCACGGCGGATGGCTATGTCCTGCCCGGCAATTCGGCGCTGGCGAACGTTCCGCAGCCGCCTACGATCGATGCAGGCAAGGCCTATTCATTGCCGGAGCTGATCGACCTCGCTGAATCGAACAATCCGGTGACGCGGATCGCCTGGAACGATGCACGCCGCGCGGCCCTCGCGGCTGGGATCGCGGAAGCCGCCTTTCTGCCGAAGATCACCGCGACCGTCGTCGGCGGCTATCAACGGAGCGACGGCCGGCAATCGACGCTCGGCACGAGCTTCGACAGCAACAGCACGGTGAACGGGACGGTCTCGGCCGTGTCGCTGCAATGGCTTCTGTTCGATTTCGGTCAACGCGCCGCGGTCGTGGAGGCCGCGAAACAAGTGTCGGTGATCTCGAACATCGCCTTCACCGCCGCGCATCAGCAGCTGATCTATGCGGTCACCGTCGCGTTCTACAACCACGCCGCCGCCCAGGCGCGCCTCACGACCGCGACGCAGTCGCTGGCGAATGCCAAAACGGTCCAGTCCGCCGCGGAGGACCGCTACGCACACAAGATCGGGACGGTCACGGAGGTGGCGCAGGCGCGCCAGAGCACCGCGCAGGCAAATCTGGCGGTCGTGCAGGCGACCGGCGGGGCGCAGGACGCGTATCTCGCCCTGCTCACGGCGATGGGCATCTCGCCATTCACGAAGATCAAGGTCGCCGACATCTCGGGCCGAAAGCTTTCGCCATCGATGGCAGCAACCATCGACTCGATGATTGCGAAGGCGCTCGCACAACGGCCGGACGTACAGAGTGCCTATGCCGCAGAGAAAGCGAGCCTCGCTACGGTCCGCGCCGCAAAAGCGGAGTTCATGCCGAAGATCTTTGCTTCGGCAACGGGTACCTACAATTCGGGCAACCTGAACACGACACTGCTCGCGCCGGGCACTCAGCAACCGACTGCGGTCAATACCAACGGCAACCACCTCGGCGGCAGCCTCATCGCCGGCGTGACCGTTCCGCTCTACGACGGCGGAACGCGCACCGCCTCGCTGACACAGGCGCGCGCCGCAGCCGACAGCGCCCACGCCCGCATGACGCAAGTGCGGCAGGACGCGGTGCGCCAGATCGTTGTCGCCGATAATGCGTTGCGGACCAGCCTCGCCGCGCACACCGCCTCGGAAAGCCTGGAGACCGCCGCGCGCACGACGTTCGACGCGGCGCTCGCTGCCTATCGCAGCGGTGTCGGCTCGATCACCGACTTGACGCTGGCGGAGAACCAGCTACTGCAAGCGAAGAATGCATCGACAGACGCCTACAGCACCGCGCTGTCGTCCGCCGCGACGCTGGCGCTTTCAACCGGGGCGCTCGGCGCAGCGCCGCAATGAGCACGAGTTGCGCCAGCAGCAAGGGTCGCATCGCATCACGTCCGCGTGATTGCGGCCGTGATCGCGAAGCCGCGTTCAGAAGCGAAACTGGAACCAGGCGCTGACATGGTCGAGGCTTTTTGCGCCGGCGTCCTTCAGGAATTGGCCGGTCTCAAACCGCACATAGGCAAAGCCGAGCGTGAGGTTCGGTGAAAGCCGCTGCGTGGCCAGGAGCTGGAACTGGTTGCCGAGATCGCCTGCAGTCGAGACGTTTCCCGGCACGGCAAGCACGAACGGCTGCGCGTAAAACGCGTCATGCCGGCTGTAGCGCCACAAACGATCCCAACTGAGCGAGACGGTCAGGTCTTCCGTCGGCTGCACGGTGAACGTCGGACCGACCGAGATCAGGTTGGCCGCCGCGTTGATCGCCGCTTCCGTGAAATAAGCGCCTTTGGGAAAGAACGGATTGAACGTGCCGACGTCACCATGCGTCGGATCGGAGTCACCGCTGGCAATATAGGTTTTCAGCCCGAGCCGAGACGCCCATGCACCGTCGAGCCGGTATCCCATGTCGCTGGAGACGGCGAAAGCACGCACGTCGTGTCCTGCGAACGTGCCGCCCTGCAACATCGCGTCGGCATCGAGATCGAACCGGCCGAAGCGGCCCGCCACGCGCGCGCCGAATGCCAGCCTTCGTTCGACACCGCGTCCCGCTTCGAGGCTTAGCTGCTCGGTGCGCAGGCCGAGATGATAGAAATCGATCGTCCAGCCCGGCGCCGCCTGCCAGCTCGCATAGGCGCCCCAGAAGACCTGCCGGTCGTTGAGGCCGTCGTCGAATGCGCCGGCGCGCGCCCGGTACGGCCGTGTCGCGAAGAGGTCGAGCGACACCGCGCCCAGCCCGACCGTTGCGCGTACCCCGTCAAAGCTCTGGCGCACATTCGGGCTTTCGCGCACCGAGACGAAACGCTGCGCGCCGAATGCGATCTCCTGCCGTCCCACGCGCAGCCGCAATGCGTCGCCGACCGGCAGTTCGAGAAACGCCTGCTGCACGTCGGCGCGATCGACGTCGGTCGGCCCCGGCCCCAGCCGGCGGCCCGTCTGCACCTCATTGCCAAGCTGCACGAAGAGGCGTGGTCCGGTGTCGAATTTCAGGTCGGCATGCAGCAGCAGCCGGTGCAGCAGAACCGACTCGTTCGCCAGCCCGTCGAGACCGAAGCCGGGCTGGCGCTCGCTTTCGAATTTCTCGCGCAGCTCGCCGCCCAGCGAGAGGCGCGCGCCGCCGAGCTCGATGTATTTCAGCGGATCCCACGGCTCGCGCCAGCGCGCCGGATCGGCGTAGGCCGACACGTCGTCGTCGAAACGATGCAGGCTGCCGAACTTCACCGTCGCGGCCTCCTGCGCCTGCGCCGCGCCCGCGACCAGCGCGGCGGCGAGTGCGAGGCGCCGCATCATCGGTCGCGCTCGCGGATCGCGATCCAGATGACGAACAGGAAGCCGCCGACCAGACCGGCATGTTCGACGAAGGCATTGAGATCGCGGAAACGATCGAGGCCCGTTTCGGTCCAGAAGCGATGCGCGATCAAGGTCGCGACGATGGTGAAGCCCGCCAGCACCGCAGCGCCCGCGATGCGCACCAGACCGCGTCCGAAGACGAGCGCCAGGCCGCCGCCGAGCTGCGTCGCGATCGTCAGCGCCGCGAAAAACGCGGCTGGTTCCAGCCCCAAATGCCGCTGCTCTTCGATCGCACCGTCGAAACCGATCAGCTTGCTCGCGCCGCTCAGCAGATAGGCGAAGGCAAGCAGCAGCCGCGCCAGATGCGCGACCCAGGGCGCACCGAGCGCATTCATACGGCCCAGCAGGCGCAGCCGAGGGCGCCCCAGAAGGCGTGTTCGTCATCGGCCGGCACATTGGCGCTCCACGCGTCGGCATGGGCATGGCCGTGGATGTTGCACGCCGCGTCGCAGCCGCAGCTTGCCGCAACGCGTTTCGCAGCACCGGCGTCGGTCCCTTTCCACGCGCCGTAGCCGCCAAAGAGATTGACCGGCGACCAGTCGGGCATCGCTTTCGGCGCTGGCGGATCGAGTTTGGCGAAGTCACCCGCGCCCCAAACGACCCTGCCGCCGACGATGGTGAGGTCGGAGACGAGATCGGCGATGTCGGATTCTGGGACCGCAAAATAGTCGCGATCGGGAACCATCAGGTCGGCGAATTGTCCAGCCTGGATGCGGCCTTTCTTGCCGTCTTCGTTGGAAAACCAGGTGACGTTCTCGGTCCACATGCGCAGCGCCGTCTCGCGATCGAGCCGCGCATGCGTCGGATAGAGCGACAGGCCGCCGACCGTCTTGCCGGTGACGAGCCAAGACAGCGACACCCACGGATTGTACGAGGCGACGCGCGTCGCATCGGTGCCGGCCGAGACTTTGACGCCGCTCGCCAGCATGCGCGCGACGGGCGGCGTCACCTCGGCTGCCTTGGCGCCATAGCGCTCGACGAAATACTCGCCCTGATAGGCCATGCGATGCTGCACGGCGATGCCGCCGCCCAGCGCGGCGACCCGGTCGATGTTCTTCGGGCTGATCGTCTCGGCGTGATCGAAGAACCAGCGAATTCCGTCGAACGAAATGTCCTTGGCGACTTTCTCGAAGACGTTCAGCGCGCGGTCGATCGTCTGGTCGTAGGTCGCGTGCAGGCGCCACGGCCAGCGATTTTCCGCCAGGATGCGCACGACCGCTTCGAGATCGCCTTCCATCGACGGCGGCATGTCGGGCCGATCGACGCGGAAATCTTCGAAATCGGCCGCCGAGAAGACCAGCATCTCGCCGGCGCCATTGTGGCGGAAATAGTCGTCGCCCTGACGGTATTTCACACTCTGCGTCCAGCGCAGGAAGTCTTCCTTCTCCCGCTGGGGCTTCTGCGTGAAGAGATTGTAGGCGATGCGCACCGTCAGCTCGCCGTCTTCCGCAAGCTTCTGCACGACTTCGTAGTCGTCGGGATAGTTCTGGAAGCCGCCACCCGCGTCGATTGCGCCTGTGACGCCGAGCCGATTCAGGTCGCGCAAGAAATGCCGCGTCGAGTTGAGCTGATAGTCGAACGGAAGCTTCGGCCCTTTGGCCAGGGTCGCGTAGAGGATCGCAGCATTGGGCTTGGCGATCAGCATGCCGGTCGGTTCGCCCTGCGCATCGCGCACGATCGTGCCGCCGACCGGCTCGGGCGTGTTGCGGTCGTATCCGACCGCGCGCAGCGCGGCGCGGTTGAGCAGCGCGCGGTCGTAGAGATGCAGCAGGAAGACCGGCGTGTCGGGCGCGACGGCGTTGATCTCGTCCAGCGTCGGCAGGCGCTTTTCGACGAACTGATGTTCGGTGAAGCCGCCGACCACGCGCACCCATTGCGGCGGCTGCGTGCGCGCCACCTGCGCTTTCAGCATCGCCATCGCGTCGGCGAGCGAGCGAACGCCGTCCCAGCGCAACTCCATATTGAAGTTCAGCCCGCCGCGGATGACATGCAGGTGGTTGTCGATCAGACCCGGCAGCATGCGACGATCGTGCAGATCGATCTGCCTGGTCGCGGGGCCCGCGGTCGGCAGCACGTCGCGCGCGCTGCCGACCGCAACGAACAGTCCGTCTTTGATCGCGACGGCGTCAGCAAGCGGATTGGCTGGGTCGAGCGTCGTGATCTTTCCGTTGTGCAGAATTAAATCTGGTTCGTTGGCCAAGGCGGACCTCTGTGCGTTCGATTATTGCGATTGCTCGTCGGAAACCGACGGCGGATGCAGCAGGGGTCGTAACTTCCCGACTGCGTGCTCGCCTGCAAGCATGCCCAGCAATCCCATCAGCGCCACGACCGGCGGCGCGGGCGAGCGCACGCCGCACAGGCCGTAGAGCACGCCGACCAGCACGCCGATCAGCAGCGAGACGAGATAGAGGCGCATGGGCGCCTCAATGTCCCTCGGACGCGCCGAACATCGTTTTGGCGTAGGTGACGCCGATCCCGTACGCGCCATACTGCTTGGCGAGGCCAGTCGTGGCCTCGTACGTCTCGGCGCGCGCCCAGTCGCGTTGCAGTTCGAGCAGATATTGCAGCGAGGTCATCGGCCGCGCGCCCTGCTGGATCATGCGTTCCATCGCGCGCTCATGCGCTTCGCTCGAAACGTCGCCGCATGCATCGGCGATGACATAGATCTCGAACCCCTGTTCCAGCGCCGACAGCGCCGGACCGACGATGCAGACCGAGGTCCACAAGCCGCTAAGGACGAGCTGGGGTTTGGCGATGCGGTTGACTTCGGCGATGACCGCCTTGTCTTCCCACGTGTTCATCGAGGTTCGGTCGAGCATCTTCTGCCCGGGAAATGCCTGCTTGATCTCGTCGAACATCGGCCCCGAAAACGACTTTTCGGCGACGGTGGTGAGAATCGTGGGCACCTTGAAGATGCGTGCCGCGTTGGCGACCAGCGACGCATTTGCGCGCAGAAGGACTGGATCAATCGACTTGGTCGCGAACGCCATCTGCGACTGGAAATCGATCATCACCAGCGCGTGGTTGGTCGGGTTCAGCAGTGTGCTACCCGGGGTCGGTGCTGCAGTCGGCATCGTTGTCCTCCATCATGTTAGGATGATGAGCGAGTTACGGTACCGCCTCGGCTCCGACAATGTCGGGCGTGGGGTTAACCCCTTTTCGTCTTTGAAAGCGCAGATGGAATGGAAGCTCGATCGACTGAGCGACCGCGGCGAGAATTTGCAGCGAAACTTCGATGAAATCGAAGACTTGCGTGCGGGCCCGACCTTGCGCGCGATCAGCAGCACGCTCGAACGGAGTACATGACATTTCCGATCTCGATGTACGCTCGCTTGATCACGTCGCAGCGGCGACGCTGATCAAGCGTACATAACGGCAAGTGCGGAAGCCGGCGCGGATTGTTGGGCGAGTCTCACCGTCACCAACGCTGCGATGCGTTCTTCAAGCCGTCCGGCTTGGATCGACAATGACGCGTGCATATCGGCGTGTCGGCGTCAGCTCGTCGTTGTCGCCGCGTCGGAGCAGATGCAGATGGCGCGCCAAAGAGGTGGCGACTTCCCGGGGTACAGGATGTGTCACAAGAAGCGAGCAACGGCTCGAACGCGCAGCGGGTCAGGGACTCGAAGGGAAGGGTGGCTGGGGGACGTGGATTCGAACCACGGTTGGCGGAGTCAGAATCCGCAGTCCTACCGCTAGACGATCCCCCAGCAGGCCGCCCTTCAGCGAGGCGCGGTGGTAGCACCGAGCCGTTGGGATGAAAACCCCCTCGTCGCGGCTGGGATCCTTGGGGCCCGCCGACGTGCTAAGACGTCGCCATGCCGCCCAGCAAGAAATCCGGCGCGCCCCGGGGGCGCGATCTCAGCGTTCGGGTCAAAACCGCCCGCCAGCGCAGCCATGCCTCGACCTTGTGGCTCGAGCGGCAGCTCAACGATCCTTATGTCGCGGCGGCCAAGCGCGACGGCTGGCGCAGCCGCGCCGCTTACAAACTCCTGCAGCTCGACGAGAAATACCGGCTGCTGAAACCGGGCATGCGGGTGGTCGATCTGGGCGCCGCGCCCGGCGGCTGGACCCAGGTCGCCGTCCAGCGCGTCCGCCCGGCCGCGACCGGCGGCATCGTGGTCGGGATCGATATTCTGGAGACCGACCCGATCGAAGGCGCATCGATGCTGACGCTCGATTTCCTCGATCCGAGCGCCCCCGGCGCGCTCAAGGCGGCCCTGGGCGGGCCGGCCAATCTGGTTCTGTCGGACATGGCGGCACCGACCGTCGGCCATCGCCAGACCGATGCGCTGCGGATCCTCACCCTGGCCGAGACCGCCTTCGCCTTTGCCGAGGAAGTGCTGGCGCCGGGCGGCGCCTTCGTCACCAAACTGTTCCAGGGCGGCGCCGAGCGCGAATTGCTGGAGCCGCTGAAGCGCGCTTTCACCAGCGTGAAACACGCCAAGCCTGCGGCGAGCCGCAGCGATTCCAGCGAACTCTACATCGTCGCGCAGGGATTCCGGGGCCGGTCGACGTAGCCGCGAAGCGGCTCCTGCGTTTCAGCCGCTGGCATGAAATCCAGGAGCGGCTACGCCCGCTAAAAAGAAATGGCCGGCGCAAGCGCCGGCCATCCCGTATTCGTTCAACGAGCTGGGGCTACCAGCGGGCTGGAATTACCAGCGACCGCCGCCGCCGCCGCCTTCGTTGCCGCCGCCGCCGCCGTAGCCACCGCCACCGCCGCCACGACCACCGCCGCCGCCGCCGTAACCGCCGCCGCCACCGCCGTAGCCGCCGCGATCACCGCCGCCGCCACCGTAGCCGCCACGGTCACCACCGCCGCCGCCGCCGCCGAAGCCACCACGACCACCACCGCCGCCGCCAAAGCCGCCGCGACCACCGCCGCCGCCACCGAAGCCACCGCCGCCGCCGCCGCCGCCACCCGGGCGACGCTCTTCGGCTTCACGGACCACCAGCGGACGCCCGCCCAGCGGCTTGCCATTGAGTTCTTTGATCGCTGCTTCGCCCGAGGTCTTCTCGGCGAATTCGACGAAACCGAAGCCGCGGCTCCGGCCCGTTTCGCGCTCGGTGATCACCTTGGCCGAGACCACATTCCCGAATTGCGCAAACGTCGAACCAAGCTCTTCCGAGGTCATCGAGAAGGCCAGGTTCCCTACATAAAGTTTCTGCGGCATACGCGCCTAATTCCTTTGTCGGCTGATATCTTTAAGGTTGTCGTGTCGCGGGCGACGGCCACGCCGTCAGTCGATTCAGCAGCACTTCGAAGCCGACAAAATCAGGAACCGGTTCGTTAGAAACCCCGGCGCAGAACATAAACGGAGACCCTGTGGTCGATCGGATAGACTGCAAGACGATCTCGACAAATTCGACAGTGACTGCGGCGTCGAGCCTACGCCCGACGATGCGACCGCGGGGTTGTAAACCTCGCCGGGGGCGAAGTCCACCCGTCCCGCACGCGCCATACGCGCACCCGGCACGCGGACCAACGCGGTTGCCGCCCCCCGCACGCCCCGTATATTGCCGCCGCATCCGTGGCCAACAGCCCGCTTCTGCCGCCCGACTCTGATAGGCCGACCGAGATGCCCTCTCCGATCATTCGCGATGCGCTGACATTCGACGACGTGCTGCTCGTACCAGCCGCGTCGGCGATCCTGCCCGCGCACGCAAACACCAAGACGCGACTGACAAAACGGATCGAGCTGGGCATCCCGCTCATCTCGGCGGCGATGGATACGGTCACCGAAGGACCGCTCGCGATCGCGATGGCGCAGGCCGGTGGTCTCGGCGTCATTCACCGCAATCTGTCGATCGAGCGCCAGGCCGAAGAAGTGCGCCGCGTGAAGCGTTTCGAATCCGGCATGGTGGTGAACCCGATCACCATCGCACCCGACGCCAAGCTGAGCGACGCGCTGCACCTGATGTCGAGCAACGGCATCTCGGGCATTCCCGTTCTCGAAGCGACCGGACGGCTGGTCGGCATCCTCACCAATCGCGACGTGCGCTTCGCGTCGAATCCCGATCAGCCCGTCAGCGAACTGATGACGAAAGACAAGCTGATCACCGTGCGCGAGACCGTCGACAAGGACGAAGCCAAGCGCCTGCTGCATCAGCATCGCATCGAGAAACTGCTGGTCGTCGACGACGCCTATCGCTGCATCGGGCTGATCACGGTCAAGGACATCGAAAAAGCGCAGCTTCATCCGTTCGCGACCAAGGACGAGCAAGGCCGTCTGCGCGCCGCCGCCGCGGTCGGCACCGGTCCTGCCGCCGTCGAGCGCGCGCGCGCGCTGATCGACGCCGAGACCGACGTCATCGTCGTCGACACCGCGCACGGCCATTCGCAGGGCGTGCTCGAAACCGTCCAGGGCGTGCGTCGCCTGTCCAACAATCTGCAGATCGTCGCCGGCAACGTCGCCACCGCGGATGGCGTGCGCGCGCTGGTCGATGCCGGCGCCGACGCGGTCAAGGTCGGGATCGGCCCCGGTTCGATCTGCACCACGCGCATCGTCGCGGGCGTCGGCGTACCGCAGCTCACCGCCATTCTCGATGCCAGCGAAGCGGCGCGCGAGCGCGGCGTCGCGGTCATCGCCGACGGCGGCATCAAATATTCGGGCGATCTCGCCAAGGCGATCGCGGCCGGCGCCGACGTCGCGATGCTGGGCTCGCTGTTCGCCGGCACCGACGAAGCGCCCGGCGAAGTCGTGCTGTTTCAGGGCCGCAGCTACAAAACCTATCGCGGCATGGGTTCGATCGGCGCCATGGCGCGCGGTTCGGCCGACCGCTATTTCCAGGCCGAAGTCAAAGAAACGCTGAAGCTGGTGCCGGAAGGCGTCGAAGGCCGCGTGCCGTACAAAGGTCCGGTTAGCGCCGTCGTGCATCAGCTGGTCGGCGGCTTGAAAGCGGCGATGGGCTACACCGGCAACGCCACCATCGCCGACATGCAGCGCAATTGCAGCTTCGTGCGGATCACGTCAGCGGGGCTCCGCGAAAGCCACGTGCACGACATTCAGATCACGGCCGAGACACCGAACTACCGCCGCGATCTTTGAGCGACCGGCGCCTTTCGAAGCGCTGCGGCCGGTACCGGTTCGGACGTCGAGAACGAGACCAACGCGAAGAAGCCTGGACTAGCGAAGGCGCGAGGTGCCGCTGCTGCTGCTGAGCGGACGGATGTTGCCGGTCAAGCTCGTGCTGTGCGGAAAATCGGTGTTGTCGATCCCCGCACCGCGACTGGTCCTGCTATCGATGCCGGCATTGATGCCGCTGTTGAGGCGGTTGGTGATGCCGCTGCCGTTGTTGAGGCCGTTGCCGTTGCCGATACTGGTGCCGTTCGTGCTGCCGCGGCTCATGGCGCTGTTGAGGCCGCTATTGACGGCGTTATTGAGGCCGCTATCGGCGCCTCTGGCGAAGTTGCCGTTGATGCCGTTATCGAGGCCGCGATTCATCGTAGCATCGACCCCGCCGCCACCTCCGATCGGGCCCGAACCGTTCGCCATGGTCGACGAAGTCGTGCCGCCGCCGATGAGCCCGGGCAGGCCGGTTTGGGACGGGCCGGTATTGCCGACCGAACCATAATCGGTCGAGCCCGCCGTCGACATGCCGTCCGACATGCTGCCGGGCATCGAGCCCATGCCGATGGCGCCGGGCGTGTTGTTCGACAGGGTGCTGCCGACCGCACCGGTGCTTTGCGCCATCGCGCTCGCACTGAACAAAGCGACCGCCGCAACACCGGCGAAAAGAAATCTGGTCATTATGATGCTCCGGAGTAGCCATCGGTCGACCGCGGCCTCGATTTCCGGACCGCTCGACCATGCTGACCAAAGTGTTGCCGAAATTCGCCGACTCCGTGGGACGGATTGTCACGCGCAATTCGCGGCCCGACGCTCGCCAGTTCTGCAGGACGGTTCCGTCGATCGGAACCGCTGGCCGTGAGCGCGCCGCCGCGCCTTTCCGGGACATTGAACGACCGTCGCGACCTGCAACGCGCATCGGCCGGCGCAGATGCGCCGGCCGATGCCGTGACGATCTACTTGCCCGACGAACCGCTGGTGTTGCCGGATCCGCTGCTCGACGGCGCGCTGCCGCGCTGATCCGGACCGCCGGTCGTGTTCGGCGCCGGCGAATTGGTGCCGTCACCATAGGTGCCCGGCGTACCCGGCGTACTTGGCGAGGTGACCGAACTGCTGCCCGACGAACCGGAATCGGGGGAAGGCTGGTTCATGCTGGAGCCTGTCGAACTGCGATCGGTGCTGTTGGGCGAGCCGGTGTTGCCGGGCGTGCCGCTCGGCGGCGTCATGGTGCTGCCGCGGCTGCTGCCGGAACTGGTGCTCTGCGCCATCGCCGACGCGCTTGACAGAGCGAGCGCTGCAACGCCTGCGAGAAGAAGAAGTCTCGTCATCATGTTTGCTCCCGATTAAAGCGCGCGGGGGGGCGCGCTTGAGGGGCAACGGCGACGAGGACAGCGCGTTCCGAACGACGGAAGCGAAGTGCGGAACGTCAGCGCCGCAACATCAGCGTTTCATCAGCTTGCTCGCCAGCGCCTTGTCGCGCGAATTGCGCGTCACGATGAGTCCGAGCGAATCGCCGAATCGCTGCAGCACTTTCTGCCCGTCGGCCGGCAGCGGAATGTGGCTTTCGCGGCAGAACAGGATCAGCGCCGCCGCCATCTCCTCGCCGCCCGACTGGA
>JAQGIE010000053.1 GCA_028291365.1 Rhodospirillales bacterium | reverse complement strand
TCCAGTGTTTTCGACCTGGTTCTTGTCCATGTCTTTATCCTGTCCTGGCTGGGGCTGCGGTGGGCGATCCTTGGCTTGCCCAGACAGGATTACCTGTGTTGGAGTATCAGTCTAAGTCGGATTTTCTGATTGCAAGAATAAGCTCCAGCTTATGATGAACCTCTCCATCCGGCAGCTCCGCTATTTCGAAGCATTGGTCCGGCACGTTCATTTCGGGCGCGCGGCGGACTCGTGTTCGATCTCCCAGCCCGCGCTATCGATGCAGATCAAGGAATTGGAGGAGTCGCTCGGCACGGAGCTTTTCGAACGAGATGCGCGCCATGTGCGCCTGACCAGCTTTGGCGAAGAGTTTGCCCTGCGGGTTCGCGATATCATGCGTTCGGTGGATGAGCTGGGGGACTTGGCACAAGCTTCGCGCAAACGGCTGGTAGGCCCGCTGCGATTGGGCGTCATTCCGACCATCGCGCCGTACCTGCTTCCGACGATCATCGGCAACCTGACGCGCGCGAATGCCAATCTCGACATTCGGGTGCGCGAGACATTGACGGCCGGGCTCATTCAAGAAATCGAGGAGGGCGGTCTCGACACGGCGGTCGTCGCGTTGCCGGTGTCCGAACCTTCGTTGACGGAGGTTGCGCTCTTTTCCGAAGAATTTGTCCTCGTCAGGCAGGCTGCCGATGCCGACAAGCCCGTTCCCAGTCCCAAGGCACTTCGCGGAATGCGATTGCTATTGCTGGAAGAAGGCCATTGTTTCCGCGATCAGGCGCTCTCTTATTGCGACATGCACGCGGTTTCGTCGCGCAAGTTTCTCGACTGCAGTTCTTTGTCCACGCTTGTCCAGATGGTTGGCGCAGGGATTGGCGTCACCTTGATTCCAGAGATGGCTGTTGCGGTTGAGACGCGGTTGGCGCCGGTTGCCGTCGCGCGGTTGAAGAGTCCGCGGCCGTCGCGAACGATCGGCATGATATGGCGCAAGACAAATCCACTTGCGAAGCAGCTCTCGCAGATTGCTGAAATCGTCCACCAATCGGCAAATGCGGTACTCGCCTCGCAGAAGCTCTCAGAATAAGGCTGCGAGATTGCGTCGAGCGCGCGGTTCGGTGACCTGTTCCCCTATCGCTGCATCTGCATGATTTTTTCCATCGGCAGCATGTTGTGGTTCAGGTGCGACATGATCCAAAGCGAGCCGCCGATGACGAGCAGCACGATCAGCACGCCGAAGGCGAGCGCCAGGACATTGTTCGTGCTGTCAGGAGAGGTCGTGATGTGTAGGAAAAAGACCAGGTGGACGCCCATCTGCGCGATCGCGAGAACGACAAGGCCGGTCGGAATGCCCGGCTTCCAGATCAGGTCTGAACCCGCGACATAAAACGAAACGCCAGTCAGTCCAAGGGCCAGGACGAGCCCGATCGTGTAGCCGACGATGCTGCCGGCGACGCTGCCGTCGCCCTCGTGCTCTTCGCCGGGCGCAAGATCGTACTCGTCGTGTGGATCGGCGTGCGGGCTCATGTGTGGGCTCCGATGAGATAGACGACCGAGAACAACGCGACCCAGATGATGTCCAGCGCGTGCCAGAACAGGCTGAAGCATGCCAGGCGTCGCAGGATGGGCGGCCGAAAGCCCTTGACGTAGATCTGCGCCATCATCGTGCCGAGCCACAGCAGGCCCAACGTAATGTGAAGGCCGTGACATCCGACCAGGGCGAAGAAGGCGGACAGGAAAGCGCTGCGGCTGGGCCCTGCGCCGGCAGCGATCATGTTGGCAAACTCTTGCAGCTCGAGCAGCAGGAAGGCCAAGCCGAGCAGCCCCGTGATCAGCAAGCCGATCTGCGTCCATACTTGACTGCGAAGTCGCGCGGCAACGGCGGCGAGACCGCAGGCGAAGCTCGACAGCAACAAGCAGACCGTCTGGACCGCAACGCGCGGCGTCTCGAACAGGTCGCGCCCGGTCGGACCGTCCGCCGTCGATCCCGCCAGCACGGCATAGGCGGCGAACAGCGCAGAAAACATGATGATGTCGCTGAGCAGAAACAGCCAGAAGCCGTACGCGACGACGATCCGCGTCGAGGCCGGGCCGACTTCGGCGCGGCCGTGATGGCGATGGCCAATCTTGTACGGATCGCCCTGAAAGCCGGGCACCGGCGTTGCGATGTCGGTCATGTCGGCTGCCGCAACGTCGGAAGCGCCGCGGCGCGCGCGCGCCGCCGTTCGCGATCGATCCTCGCAACTTCCTCGGCAGGAAACTCGTACTCGACGACATCGCGCCAGGCGAACACGACGAAGGTCGCGAATGCACCGACCAGGCCCAGCATCACCATCCACCAGATCTGCCAGATCAAGGCAAAGCCGGTCACGGTGGCGAAAAAGGCGGTGATGAAACCAGTAGGACTGTTGCGCGGCATCTCGATCGCCTCATAAACGGGTTCCTCACCCAGGCGCTGTTCCGACAAGGCGCGCTGCTTGATCCCCCAATACGCCTCTTCACCTTCGACATTGGGCAGGACCGCGAAATTGAACACCGGCGGCGGCGACGCCGTCGCCCATTCCAGCGATCGTCCGTCCCAGGGATCGCCAATGACGTCGCGTAACTGTTCGCGGTTTCGAATGCTGACGACCAACTGCACGATCTGGACGATGATGCCGCACAGGATGAGGACAGCGCCGAAACCGGCCAGGAGAACCCACGGGTGCCATTCCGGAACGTCGTAGCGCAGCATGCGGCGCGTCATGCCAAGCAGGCCGAGGACGTAGAGCGGCATGAACGCGACGTAGAAGCCGGAGATCCAGAACCAGAAAGCGATCTTGCCGAGCCGCTCATCGAGGCAGAAGCCGAACGCTTTCGGAAACCAGTACGTGTATCCGGCGAAGGCACCGAACAGAACGCCACCGATGATGACGTTGTGAAAGTGCGCGACCAGGAACAGGCTGTTATGGAGCACGAAATCGGCTGGTGGCACCGCCAGCAGTACGCCGGTCATGCCGCCGATGACAAACGTCACCATGAAGGCGACCGACCACAGCAGTGGTGTCGTAAAACGAACGCGACCACCATACATCGTGAACAGCCAGTTGAAGATCTTTACCCCGGTCGGAACCGCGATGATCGTCGTCGCGATGCCGAACACCGCATTGACGTCCGCCCCGGCGCCCATCGTGAAGAAATGATGCAGCCAGACGAGGAACGACAGGATGCAGATTGCCATCGTGGCCATCACCATCGACCGGTAGCCGAACAGCGGTTTGCTCGAGAAGGTGGAAATGACTTCCGAGAAAATACCGAACGCCGGCAGAATCAGAATGTAGACTTCTGGATGGCCCCAGATCCAAATGAGGTTCATGAACATCATCACGTTGCCGCCGGCTTCATTCGTGAAGAAGTGGAAGCCGAGGTAGCGGTCAAGCGCGAGCATGGCGAGCGTTGCGGTCAGGACGGGAAAGGCCGCAACGATGAGCAGGTTGGTGGCGAGGGCCGTCCAGCAAAACATCGGCATGCGCAAAAGGCCCATGCCGGGCGCGCGCATCTTCAGAATCGTCGTGACGAAATTGACTCCGGTCAGCAAGGTGCCGACGCCGGATATTTGAAGCGCCCAGATGTAATAGTCGACGCCGACCCCCGGGGAGTATTGCAATTCCGACAAGGGCGGGAATGGCAACCACCCGGTCCGCGCGAATTCGCCGACAAGGAGCGAGATGTTGACCAGCAGCGCGCCTGAAGCGGTGAGCCAGAAGCTGACGGAATTCAGCGTAGGAAAGGCGACATCCCGCACGCCGAGCTGAAGTGGCAGGACGAAGTTCATCAGCCCGATCACGAAGGGCATCGCCACGAAGAAGATCATGATCGTGCCGTGCGCCGAAAAGATCTGGTTGTAGTGATCCGGCGGCAGGTAGCCTGGTGCGTCGAAGGCGAGCGCTTGTTGGGCTCGCATCATGATTGCATCGGTGAAGCCGCGCAGCAGCATCACCATCGCCAGAAGCGTGTACATGACGCCGATCCGCTTGTGATCGACGGAGGTGATCCACTCGCGCCAGAGATAGGGGACGTATCCTTTGAACGTCACCCACGCGAGAACGAGCAAGCCGACCACGGCGACGAGACCGGACGCAACCAGCGGGATCGGCTCATTGAGTGGTATTGCATCCCAACTCAGCTTGCCCAGCATCTGCATCTATCTCTCCGGGATGGGTGCGACGGGGTGCGGGGATCCAGCGTCCGGCCCCGGGCCAGGCGCCAATTCCTGCATAACGATCGAATGAAACAGGTTCGGTACGACGCCGCGATAAATGGCCGGCCTTTCATCCAGGCTCTGCGCCGAGAGCGCGACATATGCGTTTTCGTCGAGGATCGGACCGGCTCGTTTGGCTTCGGCGACCCACCGGTCGAATTCTCCGTCCGTAACGGCCTGCAGTTCGAAACTCATCCCGGAGAATCCGTCACCGCTGAAATGAGATGACAGACCGTGAAACCTGCCCGGCCGATCACTCTGCAGGTTCAACTGCGTCGTCATCCCGTTCATCGTGTAGATCATGCTGCCCAGCTGCGGCACGAAGAACGCGTTCAGGACCGACGCGGAGGTGAGCGAGAAATGGATCGGCGTGGCGGCCGGGACGACGAGTTGGTTGACCGTCGCGATGCCCTGCTCGGGGTAAATGAACAGCCATTTCCAATCCAGCGAGACAACCTGGACCTCCAGCTTCTTGCGCGCGCTGTCGAGCGGCTGTGCCGGGTCGAGTTCGTGGGAGCTGATCCAGGCGATGCCACCCAGCAGCAGGATGACGAGGATCGGAATGGACCAGACGATCAGCTCGATCTGTCCCGAGTAGACGAAATCGGGGCGATAGACCGCCTTGGTGTTCGATGCTCGGAACCACCAAGCAAAGGCAAGCGTGGCAAGGATCGTCGGCACGACGATCGTCAGCATGATCGCAAGCGAATTGATCAGGATCAGCTTCTCGGCGGCCCCGACTGGTCCTTGCGGGTCGAGGGGCCCGACGCTGCTGCACCCGCTGCATGCCGTGGCGAGCGCCAGCAGGACGGCGCACCGCATGCTGTAGATTCCGTACCGGCCAGACACGATCGTCGCAGGTAGCCCGGCTTTGCGAACGCGTTCGCTCGCGCGATCCGCGCCTCGCGGATACGCCAAGCTGTTGGACCTTGCCGCGGTACAGGTCGTAACCAGCGTATCCTCCACTCTGAGAACCTGCACGGATAGCCACCTGATGGGGCTAGCTGGCGGAACGGGACGCTCGGTAATTCACGGGATCTGTGAGGACTTCTTCTTGATGGTGAGGAGAGAAGTTGGACCAACGGCGCGACGCGCAGTGCCAACGCCGAGGCACAGGCGTCAGTTCGTTCGCCAGTGCCCACGCACGCCGGCCCGCCATCACTCCGCAGGGACCTGTCCAACAATGTCCGGCCGTTTCGCAGCTTCGGCCCACAATATGCGATAGGCCAGACCGCCAGCCACGCCGCCCAAGATCGGGGCTAGCCAGAACAGCCACAGCTGTCCCAGCGCGACGCTACCGACGACGAACGCCGGCCCGGTGCTGCGCGCCGGGTTCACCGACGTGTTCGTCACCGGAATGCTGATCAGATGAATCAAGGTCAGCGTGAGTCCGATCGCGATCGGCGCGAACCCGACCGGGGCACGCGTGTCGGTCGAGCCGCAGATCACGATCAGAAAGCCGAACGTCAGGACCAGCTCGATCAGGAAACCCGACGCGAGCGAATAGCCGCCTGGCGAATGCGCGCCATAGCCGTTGGCAGCAAGCCCTTTGCTTGAGAGATCCCAGCCCGGCGCACCAGAGGCGATCGCATAGATTAGAAACGCGGCGACGATAGCGCCCAACATTTGCGCAATCACATAGGCCGGCAGATCACGCGCGGGAAAGCGTCCCGCTGCCCACAACCCAACCGACACGGCGGGGTTCAGGTGACAGCCGGAGATATGGCCAACCGAATAGGCCATTGTCAGCACGGTGAGCCCGAACGC
The DNA here is from genome assembly GCA_028291365.1 of Rhodospirillales bacterium. Classification (GTDB taxonomy): domain Bacteria; phylum Pseudomonadota; class Alphaproteobacteria; order BOG-932; family Roseiterribacteraceae; genus Roseiterribacter. The sequence goes on along the minus strand of JAQGIE010000053.1, from coordinate 24,563 downwards.
CAGCGCGACGCCGGCGAATCCGATGCCGGTGCCCGGAAACGTGGCGGCAAACACGGCGCTGCCGCAACCGCCCAACACCAGCCAGAACGTTCCGAAAGCCTCTGCGATGAACCGCCGGAGCATCGCCATGCGTCTCCTCTTCTCTGAGCGTTCGAACGGCAGAGTCAGTGCGAGCGCAGACGCAGCAAGACGATGCTGGCCGCCAGCCAAACAGCAGTCGCATAAACGCATCCTCCAGTCGTCGTGGGAGGAGAGCGCCGTGCGCGCAAACGCGAGACAGCGTTGCCGGTTCCTGGCGAAACGACGCAAACCGCATATCAGCGCCACGGAGGGAAAAACGACCCGTTAGCTGCCGCCACAGGCGCTCGAAAGGGCGCCGACGCGCGGGCAAACGCGCTAGGCGGCCGCTCCGCGCGCGAGCGCACGGCAGAGTTCCGCCGTTGCCTCGTCCTCCGGGAAGCAGCATTCGATGTGCAGCTCGTCGAGCGTGACGTCGCGCGGCGTGCCGAAGGTGGTGATGGTCGAGAAGAAGCGCATTTCGTGCCCTTTCCACCGGAAGCTGGTGGTCAGCAGCGGCCCGGGCGCCGCGCCCAGTTCGCGCGTTCGCCACTGCGCCGGCACGTCGGGATAGGCGAGGATTTCGTCGAGCAGCTTCTGCGCCGTCATGTCGGACGGCGTCGCCGAAATGAGATTGTGCAGGTGCCAGATGAGATTGCCCGCAACCTCTTCCCAGTTGACCATCGCCCGGCGAAGTTCATTCGGATCGAACACCGCATGCAGCATGTTCTGATGTGCGCCATCGCGGCCGCCCAGCACGAAGCGCGTGACGCGCGAAGCGGCCGCATTCGCCTGCAGCACGTCCCAGTGCCGGTTGAGCAGGAAGGCGGGATACGGTTCCTGTTGCGCCAGGATGAAATCAATGGCGCGGCGTACCTCCGTCAGCCGTGGCGTGTCGAGCGACGTCTCGGGATAGATCGGCGCATAGCCCGCCGCGACCAGCAGCGCGTTGCGCTCGCGTAGCGGCATATCGAGCGTGTCGGCGAGACGCAGCACCATATCGCGGCTCGGCTGCGACTTGCCGGTCTCGACGTAAGAAAGGTGCCGTGCCGACAGGCCCGCTTCGAGCGCGAGGTCGAGTTGGCTCCAGCGTCGCGCCGCGCGCCATTCGCGCAACAGCACGCCGACCGGCGCGGCTTCAGATGAGACGGTCGAACGCAACTCCATAGGCGCGATCCTAGAACCGCGACCCACCGTATTCCATAACCTCGGAGGTAATTGAGCCGAGCCGACCGCCACGCCCATATCCGCTCCATCGAACTCGCTGCAGGGAGCAAATGCGATGCGTCGCAGGGACTTTTTCGAACTCGGCGCCGGTGCAGTCGTTGCCGGCGGACTTGGCGCCACCACCGGCAGCGCCAAGGCTGCAAGTCAGATGGCTCGTCCAGATAGACCGACGGATGCAGCCAGCTTTCACGCGCAGCGGAGTTCCATCGATCTGCGCTTCGGCCGCATCGCCTATACCGACCGCGGGCGAGGCAAGGCGGCGCTGTTCCTGCACGGCTTTCCGCTCAACGGGTTTCAGTGGCGCGGTGCGATCGATCGCCTGCATGCGCAGCGGCGCTGCATCGCGCCGGATCTGCTCGGCCTCGGCTACACCGAGCCCGCCGCGGGGCAGAGCGTCGGGCCCGACGCGCAGGTCGAAATGCTGATCGCGCTGCTCGATCACCTGAACGTGACCTCGGTCGATCTGGTCGCCAACGACAGCGGTGGTGCGGTGGCACAACTCTTCACCGTTCGCCACCCCAAGCGGGTGCGCACGTTGCTGCTGGCCAATTGCGACGTCGAGACCAACAGTCCGCCGCCGGCGCTGCAGCCGGTTCTGGAAGCAGCGCATGCAGGCACCTTCGCCAAGGTGATGTTGCGGTCCATGCTCGACGACAAGGATTTCGCACGGTCGGAGAAGGGCATCGGCGGCCAGTGCTTCACCTACCGCGTGCATCCGACGAACGAGGCGCTCGAGACCTATCTCGAGCCGCTGACGCGCGACGCGCGACGTTGCGCGCTCTCCGACGCCTACGCGCTGGCGCTGGAAAACAACCCGCTGGCGGGGGTCGAAGCGCAGCTCAAACAGCTGAACGCGCCGGCGCGCCTGGTCTGGGGCACGGCCGACGACATCTTCCCGCTGCGCGACGGCGAGTATCTCGCGTCGGCGCTGGCCGGTTCGCGCGGGATTCGCCGGGTCGAAGGCGCCAAGCTGTTCTTCCCCGAAGAATTCCCGGACCTGATGGCAGAGGAAGCGCGGCGCCTGTGGGGCTTGGTGTAAGCGACGGACCGACGGCGCGGCGTACGATGACGCCGCGCCGTCAGTGACGCATCAGCACGGGCAGGTCGGCTTCGGCCAGGACATGCCTGGTTACGCCGCCGAAAATCATTTCGCGGACGCGGCTGTGCGCATAGGCGCCCATGATCAGCAGGTCGGCGGAGAGCACGCGGGCTTGGTGCAACAAGGCTGCGCGAATAGGGAGAATGTCGGAGCCGACCAAGATTACCTCCGCCTCAATGCCATGGGTGACGAGGATTTGCGGCACCGGCGGCGCCCTCGTCATGCCCTCCTTCCGGCCGACGAGAACAAAGACCGCCTCAGCCCTGGCAAGCAGCGGCATCGCGGCGAGCAGGACCTTGGGCGCTCGTTCATCATCGCGCCACGCGACCGCGACGCGCTGGCCGATCTTGGGCGGCGGCATCGTCGGCACCAGCAGCACGGGTCTGTGCGTCTCGAACAGCGCGGCGGTCAGCGCTGGACGATCGATCTTGCCGATCGCTGCCGGACTCGCAAGGACGACGAGATCGAAGATGCGTCCACGATGCGCCAGCTCGGTCGGCAAGCATCCCATCGACTCTTTGCAGGTGAAGGTCGCATGGATGATCCCGTGTGCCTTCGCCCAGCGATCGAAATGCGCCTGCATCTTCAGGGCCTCGGCCGCGTCATGCGCGTCCATTTCGGCGAGTCGCGCCTCTGTCAGTATCTCTTCGGTCGGCAGCATCAGCGCGAGCGGATCGGGACGCAGCACCAGCGCCTCGAACCGTGCATCCGGATCGAGCTCGCAGCCGACTTCGTAGGCCGCCTGCAGACACGCCTCCGTCATCTGTTCGTTCTCGAGCGCGATCAGGATCGTCTTGGTCACAACGTGGCGCTCCCCAAAATGCCGGCCGCCAGGCTGAACCGCATCGTAATCCAGTCCGGCCGCCACCGCCGTCCCACGTCCTGGGACGGCGGCGTTCGATTGCCTGATGATTCCCCCATGGCCGGCGCCGACCATGCGGAAGCAGGCTTAGCGGTTGCGCACGCAACGGCCGCGGACATAGCCGTGGTGGCGCGTGCGATGGCCGCGAACCCAATGGGCGTGGCGGCCGCAGCGACCGGCAACCAGCTGGACGTTCTGGGATTCGACGGTGGTGGTGCCGGCCGGGGCGGCCAGGGGCGACGCTTCGGCCTTCAGCGGGGCCGCGAACGAGACGGCGGCAGCAAGTGCCAGGATATAAAGGCGCATCAAAGGACTCCGCGTGGGTGTGGTGCTCAAACAACCCACCGGCGGCGTAGTTTGATCCTTGCCTGGGCCAGGATTCAGCGCGCCCGCACGCTGCCCGCCAAAAAGGGGCGGGGCGCGGCGTCGCCGGGACGCCGCGCCCGTCGTGAAGATCAGGCCGCGAGCGCCACCGGCACGCTGCGACGCGCGCTGCGCAATGCGATGAAGGCGACGTAGGCGAACACCAACAGCACCACGAGCAGTGCCACGCCGAAGGGCGGCTCCGATCCGGTCGGTGCCTGATCGTGCAGCGCCGGCACTTTGCCGAAGAGCTGCGCGACGAGAACGAAGATCAGGAAATACTCGCTGGCGACGAGGCCGAGCACGTAGACCGGCCGCCACACGCCCGCGAGGCCGAACCGGTAGCGCGCAACCAGCGTCACCATCAGTGCGATCAGCGCGATCACGCCGACGCCGTGCGACGGCATGAATTGCAGGAACGGAAAGAAAAAGCCGGTGATGCTGGTCGCGATCGCAGTGATCAGGAAGAAGCTGGTCCAGCGCGGCGCGGTCTCGCCTTTCATGAGTCCAAGCATCACGCGGATGCCGGCGAGCAGCGCAACGATACTCAGGCCCGTATGGAACAACGTGAGGATCAGCAAACCCGTCGACATGTTCGTCTCCTATCGAGCAGCAGGTGGCCCCGATAGGACATGAAAACGCGCCCGGTGAATAGGATCGGCTGTTCCCCGTTGGCGGCGAGGGTCACTCGCGCTTGCGTTTGCTCGCTGCTTTCTCCTCGCCGTACTTCATGCCTTCGAGCTTGAGCCCGTCAGGATCGAGAAAGAACACGGCGTAATAATCATCGTAATACTCGGCGGCGGGATCGACGATCTTGGCGCCGAGCTTCTCCTTCAGGAAACGCTGCAGATCATCGACGTCGCTGCGGCTGCGCAGTTCGAACGCGTAATGATGAAAGCCGACATCGCCGATGCGATGCTTGTGCTTCTTGCCCTGCCGGTCGGCCTGGCCGATCCAGAAGCGCGTCTTGCCGTTGGTCCAACCGATCGCGTCGTCATATTCGTCGAGCACCTCGAAGCCGAGATACTCGAACAGCTTTCCATAGAAGTCCTTCGACGTCTTGAAGTCGCTGACGCGCACCGAGAGATGGTCGATGTTCACGACGCGAACCATGGGGCGGTCCTTCGGCTGTTGCGGGAGAGCAAACGCACCGGCGGCCGATTTGGCTCCCGCCGCTTCCGGCATCGGCTGTCAGCCGGTCCTCGCAACCATTTTCCGCACGCATTCGTTAGGAGCGATCGATGGCCATCAACGCCAACCGAGGGTTTCCATGACACGTCCGATCGTCAATCTCGACGAGCTGCAATATCGCGACTGGGGCCACGGCTCGCCGCCGATGCCGGGCGCGGGCGATCCTCCGGCGAAATTCCAGGCCCGTATCGGCGACGTCGGCGGTCGTATCGGCGCACGCCGGATCGGCGCCAACGTCACGGTGCTGCAGCCGGGCAAGCGCGCTTATCCGTTCCACAATCATCACGTCAACGAGGAATGGTTCGTCGTGCTCGACGGCACCGGCGAGATCCGCATCGGCGCGGCCAGGCATGCGATCCGCAAGGGCGACGTGGTCTGCTGCCTTGCCGGCGGGCCCGAGACCGCGCACCAGATCATCAACAGCGGAACCGCGGAGCTGCGCTATCTGGCGTTGTCGACGCAGCAATTGCCCGAGCTCTGCGACTATCCCGACAGCGGCAAGTTCGCGGTGATGAACCGAACCGGTACCGACGCGAAGGGACAGCCCGGCCTCTTTCGCTTTATGAGCCGCGAGAAGGAAACGCTGAGCTACTGGGAAGGCGAGTGAGGATCGCCGGCGCGCATGTCAAACGCGACCGGTGCGAAGTGCGGTGGCCCAATCACTGCGGCCGTTGCGTGCGGCGCGCTCGGCTTCCTGGTCCCAGCCATAGGGAATGGCGATGAACTCGACGCGCCAGCTGGCTTCGCTGCGTTCGAGAATCGCATAGCGCGCATGCGGTGAACCGGTTTGCGCGCGATGCGGATGGACGTGATCGTCCTCGTAAGCCTGCAACCCGACGCTGCCGGGATTCACCACCAGGCGCCCGTCATCGAGCAGCATCGTTCGCGGCTGGTGACTGTGACCGCACAGGATCAGGCGCGCATCGCCATCGCCGACGCGGCCGGCGACTTCGTCATGCGTGGCCGGACGCACGCCGGTCGGCTCGATCGTTTCGAGCAGATAGGTCAAATCGTCGGTCGGCGTGCCGTGGCACAGCAGAATCTCGTGATCGAGCCGGTACGTCGCCGGCAAGTTTGCCAGCCAGTCGCGCTGCGGTGGCGTGATCGCGTCGGCGGCGAACGCGTCCGACGCGCCCATCCGGTCGCGCCCATACTGCAGCAGCTGACGCTCGTGATTGCCGGCGATGGCGATCGCGTCGAGCGCCATGAGCCGATCGGCGGTTTCGCGCGGCTGCAACGGGCCCGACAGGAGATCGCCCAACAGCACCGTGGTTTCGATGCCGCGCCGCGCCGTGTCGGCGAGGATGGCGTCGAGCGCTGCGAGATTGCCGTGAATGTCGGCGAGCGCGGCGAAGCGCGCGATCATGCCGCCCCGCCGCTGGCGCAGCTGGCGACGGCGACCGCCGCCTCACGACGCCGGCGCATCGGCAGCTTGAGCAGGGTGATGGCATTGCCGCCGAGCGTCAGGAGCAGGCCGAGCGAGAGCCGCGTGCTCCATTCATAGCCCTCGAAGAAATGCGACATGAGCAGCGCGACGATCGGGATCACCAATGCGCTGTAGGCGGCGCGTTCGGGACCGATGCGGCCGAGCAGGGTCAGATAAAAGCCGAACGCGATCACCGACCCGAACACGGCGAGATAGGCCAGCGAGAGGAGATACGGCGCCGTCACCTCGACGGTGAAGCGGTCGCCGCGCAGCAGCACGAGAACGGCGCAGCACAGCGCACCGTAGCCCATCGCGATCGCGGTGCCGGGCAGGACCGGCACGCTGCGCTGGGCGTTGCGGGTCGCGACCAGATTGCCGAACGACGCCAGCACGGTGCCGCCGAGGGCGATGGCGAGGCCGACGCTGCCCGATTTGCCGAGATCGAAGGCGACGATGTCGGGCCAGAAGGCGATCACGACGCCGGTTACGCCGACCCCGACGCCGAGCAAGGCGCGCAACGACAATTCGCGGCCCAGCAGCAGCGAACCAAGCAGGATGTTGAACAGCGGCAGCAGCGAGAAGATCAGCGCGACCAGGCCCGAGGTCAGGTAGCGCTCGGCCTCGTAGATCAGTTCGTAGTTGCCGCAGAACAGCAGCGCGCCGAGCAGCGCCAGCCTCGCATGCTGGTCGCGCGTCAGCTTGAGCGACAGGCCACGCGCCCGGCACCACAGCGCCATGGCGATCGCGGCCAGCGCGAAACGCCAGCACACCGAGACGGACGGCGCGACGTCGCCGAGCTGGAACTTGATCGCCAGCCAGGTCGAGCCCCAGACCAGCACGATCGAGGCGTAGAGAAAGATATTCATCGAAAGTTCCTCAGGCTTCGATCGAAACGCCTGCGGCGCCACAGCGACAAGTGCCGCTCACGCGCAGCACACCGGACCACTCTGCGTAGCTCGCATGGGTTAGGGCGCGAGCCCCAGCAGCCCGACGGCGTTGTCGTGGAAGATCTTGCGCTGTTCGTCTTGGGTAAGGCCGAGCTTGCGTACGAGTTTGCGCAGCGCGCTCCAATCAACGTTTGCGCGCCTTGGTTGGCGGCGCGCGAGTCAAGCTGGCTTCGACGAGGTCGCGGATCAGCGCTTCGATCTGTTGCGCCGTGCGTCCGGCGCGGTCGAGCTGGCGATAGAATTCGAAGCTGGTCAATGCGAACAGCGTGTCGACGAGATCGTCGGTGGGCGTCACCTGCATGCGTCCGAGCAGCGTGGCCAACAAAAAACGCCGACGTTCCTGGCGGTCGTGCAGGCTGGTGGCAATGTCGGCGTCGCCCGCCACCTGCGCCAGCTTCGGCATCGCGGTGCCGTGGTTGCGCCAGAAGCGGCAGAAGATCCCGACCAGGCGCGAAAGCGCTGCGCGCGGATCCTTGGCTTCCATGATTTCGCGCAGCTCGAACAGGCCGCCTTCGCGCGCGATGTCGTCGAACGCCGCATCGAGCAGGCCCTGCTTGGTGACGAACTGGTTGTAGACGGTCAGCCGCGTGACGCCCGCGCGCTTCGCCACCGCCTCCATCGACAGGCTTGTCTGGGACGGATCGGCCAGTATTTCGCGCGCCGCGGCCAGGATCTTGGCGCGGGTCTCCGCCGCCGCCGCCTCTCGCCGTTCGCTGCGATAGGGACGGTTCGTCATGCGCCGCTTCGCGACGGATTGACGGCCGGATATTTCACTATACGGTATGTATAGCTAATCATGGAGCGTGTGAATCATGGATTCGATCGAGCTGATCCTAGTGGCGCGCGCCGTCCACGTCGTCGCGGGCGTGGCATGGGCGGGATTCGTCATGTTGGGCGTGCTGTTGGTCCCCTTGGTTGCGATGCGCGACGAGGCGGCGGCGCAATCGGTACGTCAGGCGATGGCGATCGGAGGGCAGCTTCTGGCCGGTCCGGCCGCGCTGCTGACGGTGCTGTCCGGGATCTATCTGATGGCGGTGCTGCATCCGGGCGACCAGTCGATGACCGGGTTCGCGCTGCGCGTCGGCGCGTTGGCCGGCGTCTCGTCGATCGTGCTCGGCGCGGCCTTGATCGGTCCGCGCTCGCGCAAGCTCGCCAGGCTCCATCTGGGCGCCCAGCCGATCGATCCGCTGCTACAGCGCCGGCTGCGTTCGACGCTGTCGCTGGCGGCGAAGCTGAACGGCGTGGTGATGCTGGTCGCGGTGCTTGCGATGGCGACGGCACGCTATCTCTGACGGCGTGATTCGCGCTAAGCAGAGCGGAGATTCCGCTGCGGTTGATTGCTTCTCATGCGCGCTCGCTTCCTCGTGTCGATCTTCGCGATGTTGATCGCCCAGGAGCAGCCGGCCATGGCCGAGGACGCCAAGAACGTGGCGCGTTTTCAGGTGCTGCGTTCGGATAAGGTCAATGTGCGGGCCGGTCCCGCCACGTCCTATCCGATCGACTGGGTGTTCACGAGAAAGGGCATGCCGGTCGAGGTCGTTGCCAGCTTCGACACGTGGCGCAAGATTCGCGACGTCGAAGGCACCGAAGGCTGGGTGCACCAGGGCATGCTGGCCGGACGCCGGTCGGTGATCGTGCAGGGGCGAGAACCGAAGCCCTTACGCGGAGCCGCCAAGAACGACGCACCGCCGGTCGCGTCGCTGGAGCCCGGCGTCATCGCCCGGCTGCTCCGTTGCGAGCCGGTCTGGTGCGAAGTGCGGGTCGACTCCTATCGCGGCTGGATGACCCACGAAGAGCTGTGGGGCGTCGGGCCGGGCGAAGTCGTGCAGTAAAAAACTAAAAGCTGTCACCCCGGCCTTCGCCGGGGTGACAAGATTGGTGCGGCTCAGTCCTCGTCGGTGACGATGACCAGTTCTTCTTCTTCCAGATCGTCTTCGTCGAACACGTGTTCGAGCACGTCGTAGGGCGGGCCCTGCAGATAGGGTTCTGCCGCGTCGCCTTCATAGGTCGCCTGGGTGCCGTCGTCGCGATCGACGGTCACCTCGTCAACGCGGATCGCGACGATGGTGCGGGTGCCGACATCGGTCACGCGCCAGCGCGTGAACTGGCCGCTGACAAGGCCGGGCGCGACGAACTCGTCGCCGATCGAGAAGTCTGCGGGCGTCTTCATCGGGTGATCCGAAACGAGAGAATGAAGGAAAAAACGCGTCGGGCTGCGGCAGCGTTGTGCTCGCGCAGGCGCGCAGAGACTACGGCTTGGCGACGCGGATGACGACGTCGACGCGCTTGATCTCGCTGCCGTCGGGCGCGGCGGGCAGCTTGCCCAAGGTCACCAGGCCGGGATCGATATCCATCAGCCGCCCATCCTCTTCGAAGAAGAAATGGTGGTGCTCGTCGGTCTTGGTGTCGAACCAGCTTCGCGTCGCGTCGACCGACACTTCGCGCAGCAGTCCGACCGAGGTGAATTGCTTCAGCGTGTTGTAGACGGTCGCCAGCGACAGGTTGGCGCCGGCGGCTTCGGCCTCGTCATGGAGCTGGTCGGCCGTGAAATGCCGCTCGCGCCCATCCTCGAACAGCAGGCGCATCAGCGCGAGGCGCTGCCGGGTCGGGCGCAGCCCGAGCTCGGCCAGGCGCGCGGCCGGGTCCTGGTGGTCGCCATTGTCGGAGGCGGGGCGGGGGGCGGTCATCGGCTGGAACCTAGCGCGTTCAGCTATAAAGGAAACCTCAGCGCCCAGGGGGGCTCAGCGCCCGGTGCTGATCCGCGCCACCAGCTCGCCCACGGTCGGAATGAAGCCGTTGGCGTAAAACGGGTCGTTGCGGAAGCGATAGGCGTTGTGGCCCGCGAACATCAGCTGGTGATCCACGTCGTCCGAATGGGCGATGTTCTGCAGCGTCTTCTGGATGCAGAAGCTGCGCGGATCGGCCTTGCGGCCGGTCGAGCCTTCCTCGTTCTGGGCCCAGTTCGAGAAGGCGCAATGGGACAGGCAGCCCATGCACTCGATCTGATCGGTGACGATCTGATGGCTGTCTTCGGGCGTGACGAAGATCAGCGTGTTGTCGGGCGTCTTCATCGCCTCGGTGTAGCCGTGCGCGACCCAGGCGTCGGCCGACTTCTTGTCGTGATGCGTCAGAAAGACGTGGCGGCCACGTTTGCCGAACGGGAATTCGCAATCGTGATCGGCGATCGATTCCGTCTGGTACGCGACCTGGCGTTCGCTACGTTCCTGCAGCGCGCGCAGGAATGGGTTCCGCACCGCCGACGAGTAGAAACCGGTGGGCGAGAAGCGGTTCAGATAGACGTCGCCTTCTTCGAGCGTCAGCAGCTTCTGCTTCCACGCCGCCGAGATCGGGCTTTCCTGCGTCAGCAGCGGCCGGGTCCCGAACTGGAAGGCGATCGGGCCGAGTTCCGGATTGTCGAGCCAATGCTCCCATTCCTCGAGCCACCACACGCCGCCCGCCATGACGATCGGAATGTCGTTGAGGCCGTAGCCCGACATGGTCTCGCGCAGCTGGCGCACGCGCGGGAAGGGATCTTCCGGCTTCAGCGGGTCTTCGACGTTGGACAGGCCGTTATGGCCGCCGGCGAGCCACGGATCTTCGTAGACGACGCCGCCCAGCCATTCGGGGAAGCGGTTATAGGCGCGCTTCCACAGCGCGTTGAAGGCGCGGCCCGACGAAACGATCGGATAGTAGAAGACGCCGTACCGCGCACACAGCTCGGCGAGGCGATAGGGCATGCCGGCGCCGCAGGTGACGCCGTGCACCAGCCCTTTGGCACCTTCGAGAATGCCGTGAAGAATGCGTTCGGCGCCGCCCATTTCCCACAGCACGTTGACGTGCATGCGTCCGTTCCCGTTGGAACGTTCGTGCGCGATCTTGGCCTGGGTAACGCCGCCGGCGATGGCGTAGGCGATCAGCTCTTCGTGGCGCTCGCGCCGGGTGCGGCCGTGATAGACCTGCGGGATCGCATTGCCCTGGGCGTCGTAGCTGTCGGCGTTGACGCCCGAAAACGTGCCGACGCCGCCGGCCGCCGCCCAGGCGCCCGAGCTCTCGCCGTTGGACACGGAGATCCCCTTGCCGCCCTCGACAATGGGCAGCACCTCGCGACCCGAGATGCGCAGGGGATTCAACGGCTTCAACGTACGAACTCCGGACGGCTGGAATGCCCGAGTTCATATAGGCCGAGCGCCGCGATCGGAAGGGGTTAGCCGGCCGCAGCCAGGATCAGGCCGGGCCGGTCGCTGAAAACACCAGCGATTCCGCGGGCCCAGAGCATCGTCGCCTGGCCCGGGTCGTTCACTGTGTAGGCGAGTACGGGCAGGCCGAACCCGACCAGCCCCAGCGCCTGGTCGGCGGCGACATTCAGCGTGGCGCAGCCGTGGTGCCGCGCCGTCGCCACCGGGTCCGCCCCCCAGCGCCCGTCGATCAGCGCCCCACGGGGCACCGACGAAGCGTGCCGGGCGCAGGCGGCGACGCAGGCCGGGTCGAAGCTCGACAGCAGCAGGTCGAGGCCGCCGGCGGATCCTGCGATCACGCCGGCGACCGCCTCGGCGAGCTTCTCCGCATCGCCGGGCTCGGCCTTGAGCTCCACATTGCAGCCGAGCCCGAGTTCTTTCGCGAGCGCCAGGGTCGCTGCCAGCGTCGGCACGCGCGCCGAAGCGAAATGCGGCGCGAACCATGAGCCCGCATCGATCACTTCGAGCGCGGCCGAGTCGATCGCACGCACCGGCCCGTGTGCGGTCGTGGTGCGGTCGAGGGTCGGGTCGTGCAGTACGATGGCCACGTCGTCGCGCGCCAGGCGTACGTCGAACTCGATCCAGCGCGCGCCCTGTCGGCGGGCTTCGCGAAAACTCTCCAGCGTGTTCTCGGGCGCGTCGGCGCAGGCGCCGCGATGGCCGATGACGCGGGGAAGGGACGGAAGCACGTGCTGTTCGCTGCGCTCGTGGTGAGGGCGGCGAGTTGAGCGGCAGAAACCGCCGCCGTTCAAGCCCCGCCCGGTGCGGGCTCGGCTTCGAGCGCGACCGCACGCGACAGCGGAAGGTCGAACCGGACCGGATCGCCGGGACCGTGCCGCGGCAAGTCAGCCGGCGCCTCGGCCTTGATCGGGCCGAAATCGCTCTCGATCAGATATTCGACCGCCTCACCCAGATAACTGGCGCCGAGTACGCGGCCTTCATACGGACCGGCGCCGACCTGCACGTGGTGGGGCCGCCAGCCGAAGGCGGCCGTGGCGCCGCGCGGCGCCCCCGGCAGGGACGTCGCGGGCAGGATGGTTTCGAAGCCGACAAAGCGCGCGACGAACGCGTTGCGCGGACGCTCGTAGATCTCGGCGGGTGCGCCGTCCTGTTCGATGCGGCCGCCGCGCATCACGATGATGCGGTGCGCCAGCGCCAGCGCCTCGACCTGATCATGCGTGACATAGATCATCGGCAGGCCGAGTTCGCGCTGCAGCCGCGCGATCTCGGTGCGCATCTCGAGCCGCAGCCGCGCGTCGAGATTCGACAGTGGCTCGTCGAGCAACAGCAGGCGCGGCCGCACCACCAGCGCCCGGGCCAGCGCGACGCGTTGCTGCTGTCCGCCCGACAGTTCGCGGGGCAGGCGTCCTTCGGTGCCCGCCAAGCCGACGCTCGCCAGCGCGGCTGCCGCGCGTTCGGCGATCTCGGCTTCGCCGAGCCTGCGCAGCCGCAACCCGAAGGCGACGTTCTCGAATACCGAGAGATGCGGGAACAGCGCGTAGGACTGGAACATCAGGCCGACGTCGCGCTTGTTCGGCGGCACCCGCGTGACGTCCTGGCCACCGATCCGGATCTGTCCGGACGTCGGCTTCAGCAGGCCGGCGACGGCGCGCATCGTCGTGGTCTTGCCGCACCCAGACGGGCCGAGCAGGGCCACCAGCTCGCCTGCCCCGACCGACAGGTCGAGCGCATCGACCGCGATCGATCGCCCGTAGCGGAGCGTCACGCCGTGGAGTTCGAGGAACGCGTCAGACATAGCGCGACAATCCCAACAGACGTTCGGCGACGAACACGATCGCGATCGAGAGCAGGGCCAGCAGCGCCGACAGCGCCGCGATCGACGGATCGTAGGTGAAGTCGATCCGCGCCAACATCTCGATCGGCAGCGTGCTGACGCCCGGTCCGGCGAGAAACAGCGACACCGGCACCTGATTGAACGAGGTAATGAAGCTGAGGATGAAAGCCGCCACGATACCGTTGCGGATGTTGGGCATCACCACCGAGACGAAGGCGGTGAGCGGGCTGGCGCCGAGCAGGATCGCGGCCTCTTCGATGTCGACGCGAAGATTGCGCAGGCTCGCGGCGACGACGCGCACCGTGTAGGGCACCAGCAGCGCGGTGTGCGACATCAGCAGGGCCGGGCGGATGCCGATGCCCAGCGGAATCACGAAGTAGCGCAGCAAAGCGAGCCCGACGACGATGCCGGGTACGACCAGCGGCGCGGTCACCAGCGCGCGGATCGCGCCGGCGCCGGGCGGATCGAGCCGCTCCAGCGCGTACGCGGCGGGAATGCCGAGCGCCAGCGCGCCGAGCGTGCTCAGCACCGCGAGCGAAAACGAAATCGCAAAAGCGTGACGCAGCGTGTCGACCTGCAGCACCGCCCAGACCCAGCGCAGCGACAGGCCTTCGGGCGGGAAAGTGAGCGTCTCGCCCGCCGACAGGCCGGCGCCGACGATGATCAGGAACGGGCCAAGCAGGAACAGCAGCACCGCGACCAGCGCGGCGATCGCCCAGGGACGCATGGTCATCGCGCGCGACCTCGCCCGAGCGGCCGGCCTCGGGCAATGCGATTGAGCAGAGCTTTGGCGACGACGCTCATCGCCACCAGCAGTGCCGTGATGACGGTTGCGGTGGCAATGTCGTCGGTCACGTTGACGCGCTGGTAGAGCAGCGTTTCGAGCATCAGCACCTTGGCACCGCCGAGCATCGCCGGCGTGATGTAGGCGGTGATCGCGCCGGTGAAGACCAGCACGCCGCCGACGCCCAACCCCTCGCGGCTGAGCGGCAGCAGGATGCGCACGAAGATCGTCCACCAGCCCGCGCCCAGCATGCGCGCGGCCGGCACCGCGTCGCGCGGCACGTTCTCCAGCGCGCTGACCAGCGGCAGGATGATCAGCGGCAGCAACAGCTGCAGCAGGCCGAGAAACACCGCGGGTTCGGTGTAGAGCAGCCGCAGCGGCGCATCGGTGAAGCCGAATTCATGTGCGACCGAATTGACCAGTCCGGTGCGGCCCAGCAGCACGATCCAGGCATAGGTGCGCGCCACCGGCGAGATCATGATCGGCAGCGTGACGAGGCCGATGACACGGCCGCGGCTGCCTGGGTCGAGATCGACGATGGCGAGGGCCGCGACATAGCCGAGGATCACCGACGCCAGCGTGACGAGAAACCCGATCCGCAGCGTCCGCAGGAACACTTCGCGATTGAGCGGGTCGGCAAAGAACTGCACGTAGCGCTGCACGCCGAGCTGCCCGTCTTCGGCCTGAAAGCTTCCCGAGAGCAGAATGGCGAGCGGCAGCAGGAAGGCGAGCGCGACGAACGCGCCGGCCGGCGCCATCAGCAACAACCCACGCAGGCGTGGCGCCGCGATCATCGGGCGATGGTCTCGTTCCACGCCGCCGTCCAGGCGGCGCGGTGGTCGAGCACTTGCGCGGGGGGCACGAATTTCATCCGCTGAATCATCGCCGGACCGTAGGTGAGAAGCGAGGCGGTTGCCGGGGGCAGCACGACTTCGCGATTGGCGGGACTGTCGGTCAGATCGAGCGCCAGCGCCGTCTGCACCGGCGTCGACAACCATTTGTCCATCAGCCGCAGCGCGAGCGCGCGCCGGCGCGAGCCGCGGATCAGCACCATCACGTTGCGGCCGCCCGCGTCGCCTTCCTGCGGCGTCGCCCAGGCGATCGGCAGGTCGAGCCGTTGCAGCAGCGGCAGGTTGTAGCGCCCGGTCACCGCCGCCCAGGCCTCGCCTTGCTGGAACAGCTGCACCAGATGTGCGCTGCGTTCGTAGAAGGTGACGACCGATTCCTTGTTGGCTGCGACCTTTGCCAGGGCGCCGCGAAAGGCCGGGTCGTTGCCGCCCAGCGCGCTTTCGACCATGTGCAGCATCATCGGGCCGCCCGACGAGGTCAGCGTCGGCAGCACCATCCGGTCCTTGAGCACGGGCTGCCACAGATCGTTCCACGACTCGATTCGCACCTTGTCCGTGCGATACACGATGCCCGCGGCATAGACCGTGTAACCGACCGCCATCCGTCCACCGATCGGATCGCGCGCGAATTCATACAGACGGTCGTAATTGCCGAGCTTGGCGACATCGATCGGATCGGTCAGGCCGCGCCGTGCCGCCGACAACGCGTCGAAATCGGCGAACACCGCCAGATCGACTTCGGGATTGGTCTTGCGCGCGGCGAGCTTGCTCAGCCGCTCCGAACTGTTGCCGGTTTCGATCACCAGCTTGCAGCCGCATTCCGCCTCGAACGGATTGTAGAGATGCTTGCGGAAGGACTCCTGCGACACGCCGAAGACCGAGATCACCAGCCGGTCGGCCCCCGCGTCCTCGCCCGGCTCGTGGAAGAAAACATAGCTCAGGTAGGCGACGGCCAGGACGCCGAATACGAGCGTCGCGATCCGTCGCAGCTTCGCGATCATGCCGGCATGTCTCCGGGCCTGGGGATTGCCGGGTTGCAACGTTGCACGTTTCCAGCAATGACCATCAACGAAACTCGTCGAGAGGAACGCGCCGCATGGGTGTCTGGATCGATTCCGATGTCGGGTTCGACGATATCTGGGCTTTGCTCATGGTGGCAGGACGCGCGCCGATCGACGGGCTGTCGCTGAGCTTCGGCTGCGCCCAGTTCGATCGCGTGCACCGCAACGCCTCGAGTGCGGCTTCCTTGTTCGGCTGGGATTTCGCGATTCATCCCGGTGCCGCACGGCCGCTGCTCGGCGCGACCGTGACGGCCGAGGACGTTGTCGGCGAGTCCGGCATGCAGGGGCCGGAGCTGCCCGCCGCGAAGCTGCGCGATGACGGGCCCGCGCTCGACGCGCTCGCCGCCTGGGCAACTGGCGGCGACGGTCCCAAGCGCGTTTTGGCGCTGGCGCCGCTGACCAATCTGGCGACGCTGTTTCTGGCGCGCCCGGCGGCGGCCGCTCGCATCGACGAAATCGTGTGGATGGGCGGTGGGCTCACCAGCGGCAACCAGACCGCCTCGGCCGAGTACAACGCCTTTGCCGATGTCGAGGCACTGGCAGTGCTGATCGATCGTGGCGCGCCATTGCGCGTCGTCGAACTCGACGCCTGCCGGCGCGTCGTCGTGGGCGAAGCCGAGATCGCGGCCGTGCGTGGCGGCAGACATCACGCGGCGTCGCTGCTCGCGGCGCTGCTCGACGGCTATGTCGGCATCGCGCGTGCGCGCGGCCGCGATCGCATGCCGCTGTATGATCCGGTGGCGGCTGCGTTGTTTCTCGAACCCGGCCTCGGAACCTTCACGCCGGCCCGTGTCGACGTGGAAGTGCAGGGGCCGCTCACGCGCGGCCGTACCGTGATCGACACGCGCAGCAGCGCGATCGCGAACGCGGCCTATCTGGACGCGTTCGATGTCGCTGCGGTCCATGCGCTCTGCATGAAAGCGCTGCTGGCGTAACACGGCGGCACCGGCGCTCACGAGCCTGCGCTCACGAAAGCGACGAGGGCTGCCACTCCGCCGCCGCTGCCAGCGCGTCGAACGTCGCGGGCCAACTCGCTTGCCACTCGGCACGCCGCGCCGGGTCGGCCCACGAACCGGCAACGCCGTTCAACATCATGGCGCGCAGATCGGCAACGCCGAAGCCGAGATGGCTGTACATCAGCTCCCAGGCACCGCCCGGCGTGACCTGATGCAAGCTTGGATCGTCGCTGTTGGGATGCAGCTTCAAGCCCGCCGCCGCCATCGTCCGGATCGGGTGGTCGATCGCCCACCGGTCCGGTTCCAGCGTCCGCAGATAGTAGGAATTGGTCGGCACGATGGTGAACAGGATTCCGCGTTCGGCGCAGCGCGCCACCAGGTCGGGATTGTCCATGATCGAATAGCCGTGATCGATGCGCTCCACCTGCAGCAGGTCGAGCGCGGTCGCGACATTCTTCCACGACGTGCCGAATTCGCCGGCATGCGCCGTGGTGCGAAGGCCGGTCCGCCGTGCGAGCGCATAGGCGTCGGCGAACAGTTCCGGCGGACGATCGGTCTCGCGATAGTCGATGCCGATGCCGGGCACCGATTCGTGCCGGTTCGCAGCCATCAGCTCGACCATTTCGAGCGCTTCGGACGGCGTCGCTTCGCGGTCGATGCTGGGAATCAGCAGGGCGCTGACGCCTAAATCGCGCGCCGCATCCTCCATGCCGCCGACGATCGCGGCCTGCAGCACGGGGTAGGCGAGATCGCTGTCGCGCAACGTCGCGGTGGGGTTCCAGAAGAATTCGGCGTGCCGAACGCCTTCACGCGCAGCGTCTTCGAGATATTCGTAGGCGATGCGGCGAAAATCGTCCGGCGCCAGCAACAGGTGCCGTTCCAACGTGCGCAGTACGTGCAGCACGCCGACCGGACGCGCCCCCCTCGCATAGAAGCCGTCGATGTCGGCCGTGCTCAGCGGTGCCCGGTGGCGCCGTGCGAGATCCGCGAAGGTCGCCGCCCGCACCGAACCCAGCAGATGGCAGTGAAGTTCGACCTTCGGGATCGCACGAAAGAACTCACGCTGCGCCGGTCCGATCGTTCGGCCGGTGCGCGGCGCCGGCACGTTGCCGATATTGCGCTGCGCACCGGTGTCGTCGGGCGGCGTCGTCGCGTGGGGCTGTTTGGTCAAGCACTGCTCCTGCAGTCCGGATTAGAAGCGGACCGTGACGCCGGCGGAAATGTAGCGACCGACCGCGTCGTACATGCCGCCATAAAAGGCACCGTTCGACACCTGCCCACCGGTGCTGGCCGACAGCGGCGGATCCTTGTCGAGCAGATTGTTGATGCTCAGGCGGACGTTGATCTGCTCGTTGATCGCCGCGGTCGCGGAAAGATCGAAATAGTGCCGCTCGGCGAGCTTCAGGTCGTAGGGCTGGTACGCAGCGGTGAGGAACTGGGCGCTGTTCGACTTGTCGTTGCTGGTCGAGCCGATAAAGCGCCAGGTCACCCCGAAGGAAAGCGACGTGTCCTGCGGCGTCCAGGTCGCCGTCAGCCGATGGCGCCAGGTCGGCAGCGGCACGCCGCAGGTGACGCCGAAATAGCCGTCGCACCGATAGGACGGCGTGCCGGTCAGGATCTGCACCTCGTACTTGCTGAGGTGCGTGCCGGAGAAATTGAGCGCGATCGCGCCGGCGCTGCCGAGGTCGAAGCCGTAGCTGGCCGCGACGTCAATTCCCTTGGTCTTGAGATAGCCGGCATTGACGTAGGTCGTCACCACGTAGCCGCCGGTGACCAGCGACCCGGTGGCGGGATTGCGAAGGATCAGGTTGCAGAAGGTGCTGGCGTTGACGCACTGCGACAACTCGATCCCGGCGGGCACCGTGGTGATCAGCTTCTGCACGTCGATGTCGAAATAATCGAGCGAGATGGTGAGGCCGGGCACGGTCGTCGGCGTCAGCTGCACGCCGAACGTCTTGGTCCCCGAGGTCTCGGGCGCCAGGTTCGGATTGCCGCCGACCAGCGCGCCGAACTGCTGGCCCGCCGCCGGCGCGATCGACCCGTATTGGATCGCGGTGACGCCGGAGCGCTGGCACGCCGCGAGCGACGCGGTCGGACGCGCGCCTTCGCACGGATCGGTCAGCGCCGCGGTGACGGTACGCTGCGGTCCGAACAATTCCGTCAGGTTCGGCGCGCGCACCGCGCGCTGGTACCCGCTGCGGAAGCGAATGCCGCGCACCGGCGACCACTCGCCGCCCAGTTTGTACGAGGTCGTGGTGCCCGCGGTGCTGTAGTCGGAATAGCGGCCGCCCGCTTCGACGGACAGGCTGTCGACGAACGGACGATCGGTGACGAGCGGTACGCGCAGCTCGCCGAAAACTTCCTTCACGTCGAAGGAGCCGGAGATCGGAAATTCGCCGCCCGAATTTCCCGCCGTATCGCGCGTCTGGTAGCTGACGTCCGGCGTGAAGCTGATCTTCTCGTGCCGGTACTCGGCGCCCGCCGCGACACTGACACGCTGGTCGCTGAACGGGCTCAGCTTGATCAGGTCGCCGGTGATCGAGCCGCCGCCGATCGCCTCTTCGAGATAACCGGTGCGGCGCACCGTGCTGCTGACATAATTCAGCGCGGCCGACGAGGTCGCGCCGATCTGCCAGATGTTGAACGGCACGCAGGCGGGATCGGTGCCGTCGAGCGCCGAACGACACACCGGCTGGCCGGCGCCGTTGCTAACCACATTCAGCGCCTTGCCGAAGCGTGCCAGCGAGATCTCGTTCGTCAGGCGCGAGTTGTAGTCGGTGTAGCCGTACTGGCCGAACACATCGTAGTGCCAGCTGCCGCCCAGATCGCCGCGCACGCCCAGCACGCCGCGATAGGAATCGTGGGTCGTGTAGTCGTGCCGCGGCCCGCCCAGCGCGTTGCGATAAGAGACGTTGACGGTGGCGTTCTGCGCACTCGTCAGGCCGACCGAATTGCACATCTGGTCGCGCTGTTGCGCCGACAGGAACGGATCGCTGCAGGGGATCTGCTCCGGCACCGTAAACACGCCGGTCGGCGAGATGCGGATGTCGGCGCGGTCATGCATGTACATGAACTCGCCGTACAGCTCGGCCGACTTGGCCAGCTCGTAGCGGCCGAACAACGCGCCGTTGATGCGTTTGTCGGGCGCCTGCAGATCGTAGGTATTGCCGTTGTTGAAGCCGTCGGTGGCGGGCGCGTAGGTCCGGAAGGTGTTCCCGGTCGCCGGATTCAGCGCAAGCGTCGCGCGTACCGCGCCCGTGGCGGGATTGGTGAGCTGGAACTGGCCCGGGTAGGTGGTGCTCGACAGCGAGCAGCCATAGCCGGCCGCGGTCGCCGACAGGTTGCAGATCGAATAGTCGCGATCGGCGGTCGCGATCCCTGCGTTCTGGCGATACCCGACGAAGCCGGTAATGTTGCCGCGACCGTCGGCGAAATTCCTGCCGAACGTCACCGAGCCCGCCCCTTGCGGGCCGTCCCACGTCGTGCCCGACGGGTAAGGCTGTCCTGCTGCAGCGGCGACGCCGCGGATCGAGTTGCCCTGCGTGTGGTTCGCCAGGCCGAAGTCGCTGTTGACTTCGATCCCGTCGAAGTTGCGCTTCATGATGAAGTTGACGACGCCTGCGATCGCATCCGAGCCGTACACGGCCGACGCACCGCCGGTCACCACCTCGATGCGCTGCACCAGCGGGGCCGGAATGTTGTTGAGGTCGGCCGCTTGTGCCGAGGCACGCGCCGGATCGCCCTGCATCAGGCGCTTGCCGTCGATCAGCACCAGCGTGCGCTGGTTACCGAGGTTGCGCAGGTTGATCGTCGCGGTGCCGCTGGCGCCGACCGTGCCGCCGCGGTTGTTGGCGCCCTGGTCGGCATAGACCTGCGGCAGCGTGTTGAGCAGGTCTTCGACGCGCGTTGCGCCGCGCAGCGCCAGTTCCTGGCCGCTCACCGAACTGACCGGGCTGATGCTGGTCACATCGGGGTTTCGCAGACGGGTGCCGGTGACGACGACTTCGGTCAGCTCGCCGGATCGCGCGGCATCGGGCGCCGCCTGCGCGTGCGCCTCGGCCGCGCCGAGGAGAAAGGCGGCTGCGGCAGCGGCCACTTGCTTCGTCTTGTTGATCCCGGACATGGCTCCCCCTCTGACGCTCTGTCCGCACACTGCGGCGCGCCTCGACAATGCGTGGCCTCAGAGGCGCCGCCCGCTGCGGCCGCCCCCCACGCCTTCCACTGTTCGTATGCCCCCCGTTCGCGCCACCGCCGTTCGGCGTGTTGGCCCATCGAAGCGCCGCTTCGGGCGACTCCGACGAATGCCGGCTGTGCCGGCGGATTGAAGCTATGAAGCGCGCGGAAATCTGGGAAACTGAAAATTCTGATTTCTTTATAAGAAACGGTTATTACCGGACCGATGTCGAAACGACCTTCTCCCACGCCGCTGCAGTTCCACGGCGTTTCGCTGAAACAGCTGCGTTCGTTCGTGGCGCTGGCGCGCGCCGGCAGCTTCAGCCGGGCCGCCGACGCGATGTCGGTGTCGCAGCCCGCGCTGAGCGCCGCGATCCGCCACGTCGAGACCCAGCTCGGACTGCGCCTGTTCGACCGCACCACCCACCAGGTCGCGATCACCGACGCCGGCCGGGCCCTGCTGCCGCACGCGCAGCGTCTGCTGACCACGGCGGAGAATGCCTTCGCCGATATGCGCGAAGTCGCGGCGCTGCAGACCTCGCGGATCCGGATCGGCGCCATGCCGTCGACGGTCGCCGCGGTGGCAGAGGCGCTGCTCAAGATCAAAGGCGAGGCGGGCGGGGTCGCAGCGCATCTCAGCGACGGGAAGAGCGACGATCTCAATGACGGGCTTCATAACGGCGCCTTCGACCTGATCGTCAACGCGGCGCCGACGCACGAACCCGATATCGAAGCGACGCTGCTGTTCGAAGACGAGCTGATCATGGTGGCGCGTCACGATCACACGCTCGCGGACCGCCCCCGGCTTCCCTGGCGCGCGCTGGCGGGCACCGAAATCGTGCATTTTCCCGGCGGCAGCATCGGTGCGCTCGCAGCGGGCGCGCTACAGCAGAATGGCCTGGCGCATTCCAACCGGTTCCAGGTCGACCAGCTCGATTCGCTGCACGGCATCGTGCGATCGGGCCTGGCCGTCGGGATCCTGCCGCGGCTGTACAGCCGCATGTTCGCGAGCGACCAGTTCGCCTTCGTCCAGCTCGATCGCCCCACGGTCAAACGCCGCGTGAAACTGCTGCATCGCGCCCGGCTGGCCGACGAACATCCGGCAGCCGCGAAATTCGGGGTGCGCCTCGCCGCCGAGCTACGGGGCACCTTGTCGGACCGCGCAACCTGACGCGCTCAGCAGGCTGTTGAAAATCCTGCCGCAGCCGCGCCGGCATTGCGTTCGTAAGATTTCACCACAGAGGCCTCAGAGAAACGCAGAGAACACAGAGGTACCCGTCGTGTGGCGCGATGCGCATCGTCCTCGATTGATTTCCTGAGGCGCGCTTTGCGCGCATCGATCAAAACCGAGCCTGGTCGGAATGATCGGTCGTCTCAGTCCCTCTGTGTTTTCCGCGTTCTCTGTGTTCTCTGTGACAAAGATTCGATCTCCGTTGAAGAAATCCCCGCAGACCGGTGCTGCATTTTCAACAGCGCGCTAGCGCGGCTTCTCGGCCGCGAGCAGCAGAAACAAGGGCCGCGTCGCGAGGACGTCATGCAGCTTGGCGTCGATCGCCTGCAGCGAGGCCAACGGTTGCGGTTCGACGACGCGCGTAAGGTACAGGCCGGCATCGAGCATCGGCTGCAGCACCTCCGACAGCGGACGGCGCCAATAGCGCACCTTGCCGATCGCCGGCCATTCGTCCTCGAACGTCTCGGTCGTGAAATAGTCGGCCGGTTTCTGCACCTCGACTTCGCTGACGACGTGATGGGTCGACACCACCAGTCTTCCGCCGCGGCGGAGCACGCGCGCGAATTCGGCGAACAGCGCGCGGTAGTCGCGCACGTAATGGATCGCGAGCGCCGACAGGACGAGATCGAACGTGGCGTCTTCGAAGGGCAGGGGCGAGCCCAGATCGGCCCGGTGAAACTCGATGCTCGCGGGCGATCGTTCGCGCGCATGGGCGAGCATCGCCTCGCTGGCATCGATCGCGGTCACGCTCGCGCCGCGCGCGGCGAGCTGGCGTGCGTACCAGCCGTCGCCGCAGCCGGCGTCGAGCGCGCGCTGGCCGGCCAGGTCGTCCGGGATCAGCGCCAGCGTGGCGGGGCGCGCATAGTGCGTGTGGACCGGCGTCGCCTCGAGACGCGTGGCATAGGCGTCGCCGATCGCGTCATAGGCGGCAGGGTCGATCGAATTCATGCGCGCACTGTGGGAGCTTGCAGGCAAACGGGCAATTCCGCTGCTGGGCGTCCTCTGCTACCTTTCGGCCACATCGCGCGTTGGGGAGAGCAACGATGATCCGGACCTGCGCCGCCCTGTTTCTCGTTCTGTTGTTCGCGGCACCGCCCGCAATGGCGATCGGCGACGGCACCGTGCGACTGAAGCCGGGACCGTGCGACGGCGAAGTACGCGGAACCGTGTTGCGGAGCCCGCTGCGGCGCGACGGTTTTTCGATCAGCTTCTTGCCCGAAGGCGTCGACCTGGTCGGCCGCTGCAGCGTGGTCGGCAGCGGCGCCGAACGCAGTCTGGTCATTCTCTGGTTGGCAATGGAGACCGACATCACGCTGCGGCCGGGCAACACCGGCGGTGCGCCGTTCGGCATGTCGGTCGTGCCGGCCGATTGTGACGGCGAGAGCTGCATGCCGCCCCTGCCGTCGATCGAGGTTCCAGTTCACCTGCGCGAGTCGACACCGCGCCTCTGGGGCGGCGGCGCGACCTGAAACGAAAAAGGGCGGCCCCTTTCGAGGCCGCCCTTCGTCTTGTGCGCGTGAAGCGCGGCGTTGTTACGACGCCTGCTTCAGCGACATGTCTTCGCCAGTTTCCTGGTTCACGACTTTCATCGACAGCTTGATCTTGCCGCGGTCGTCGAAGCCGATGACCTTCACCTTCACGTCCTGGCCGACCTGGACGATGTCCGTGGTCTTTTCCACGCGCTTCGGCGCCAGTTCGGAGATGTGGACGAGGCCGTCGCGGCTGCCGAGGAAGTTCACGAAGGCGCCGAAATCGACGGTCTTCACGACCTTGCCGTTATAGACCACGCCGACTTCCGGCTCGGCGACGATGCCCTTGATCCAGTCGATCGCCTTTTGCGCCGCCGACTGCTCGGTCGCCGCAACCTTGATCGTGCCGTCGTCTTCGATGTCGATCTTGCAGCCGGTGACTTCGGTGATCTCGCGGATCACCTTGCCGCCGGTGCCGATCACTTCACGGATCTTGTCCTTCGGGATGGTGATGATGGTGATGCGCGGCGCCGTCGCCGCAACGTCACCACGCGCCGTCGTCAGCGCCTTCGACATCTCGTTCAGGATGTGCAGACGGCCGTCCTTCGCCTGGCCGAGGGCGATCTTCATGATCTCCTCGGTGATGGACGTGATCTTGATGTCCATCTGCAGCGCGGTGATGCCCTTGTCGGTGCCCGCCACCTTGAAGTCCATGTCGCCGAGATGATCCTCGTCGCCGAGG
Source organism: Rhodospirillales bacterium (assembly GCA_028291365.1). GTDB lineage: Bacteria > Pseudomonadota > Alphaproteobacteria > BOG-932 > Roseiterribacteraceae > Roseiterribacter. The sequence goes on along the minus strand of JAQGIE010000053.1, from coordinate 97 downwards.
ATGTCGCTGAGAACCGCGAAATCCTTGCCTTCGAGGATCAGGCCCATCGCGATGCCCGAGACCGGGCGCTTGAGCGGCACGCCGGCGTCCATCATCG
>JAQGIE010000038.1 GCA_028291365.1 Rhodospirillales bacterium | reverse complement strand
ACGTTTGCAGCGCGGCGCCTGTCCGACATGGCGGAGAACACCACCAACATCGTGGCGATCGAACTGCTCGCCGCGTGCCAGGGAATCGATTTCCGCGCGCCGCTGCGCACCTCGCCGACCTTGCAGCGCGCCTATGGGCTGGTGCGCGACAAGGTCAAACGCTACGACCGCGACCGGTTCTTCGCGCCCGACGTCGCGGCGATCGCGAACCTCGTCCGCGACGACGTCTTCCTGGAATTCGTGCCCGGCCTGTTGCCGTGAGCGTCACCGTCACCGAACGCGACGCGCCGCTGGTCATCTCCTTCCCGCATGTCGGCACCGAGATCCCCAGCGAGATTCCGGTGGCGCGCATTCTCGACGACACCGACTGGGATCTGACGACGCTGTACGATTTCGCCGCCGAATTCGGCGCCACGACGCTGGTGCCGGGCTATTCGCGCCTGGTGGTCGATCTCAACCGCCCGCCCGACGACCGGCCGCTCTATGCGGGCGCCACGACGGGGCTGGTGCCGACCGAATGTTTCGACGGTCGCCCGCTCTACACCAACAAACCGCACGCGTCCGAGATCGCGCGCCGCCGCGACACCTACTGGCGTCCCTACCACGATGCGCTGCGCGCGCAGCTCGACCGGCTGGTGGAAAAACACGGGCGCGTGCTGCTGTGGGAAGCGCATTCGATCGACAACCGCATTCCGCGCCTGTTCGACGGCGTGCTGCCGGATCTGAATATCGGCACCAACGAGGGCAAGAGCTGCCTGCCCGCCTTGCGCGACGCGGTCGCCGCGGTGGCGGCTGCGAGCGGCTACAGCCACGTCGTCGACGGCCGCTTCAAGGGCGGCTTCATCACCCGTCACTACGGCCAGCCGCAGAATGGCGTGAACGCGATCCAGCTCGAACTGGCCAAGCAGACGCATCTCGGCGACGGCACGACCCGCGTCGACGAGACGCGCGCCGCGAAGCTGCGGCCGGTGCTGCGCGCGATGATCGAGGCGGCGCTGGCAGTTCGTTGAAAATGCAGCACGGCTCTGCGGAAGTTTTCTTCAACAAAGATCGAAGGTTTACCACAGAGCACACAGAGAACGCAGAGGGACCGAGACGACCGACGACCAGATTTGGTTTTGATCGACGCGCGCAAAGCGCGCGTCAGAAGATCAATCGAGGACGATGCGTATCGCGCCGCACGACGCGACACCTCTGTGTTCTCTGCGTCCTCTGTGGTGAAATCTTACGAACGCCGTGCCGGCGCGGCTGCGGCAGAACTTTCAACAGCGCTGCTAGCGCACCAGCGCCGCGTAATCGATCGGCTTGGACAGGTCGATACGATCATCGGCCGGCGGCATCGGATATTTCAAACCGGTGGCGCAGTTGAACAGCACGACTTTGTCGGTCGGCGCGATCTTCTTGTTCGCGATCGCGTCGGCATAGGCGACATAGGTCGCCGCCCCCTCCGGACACAGCAGCAGCCCGTCTTCGCGCGCGACTTTCACCACGGCCGCTTCGATCGCCGCGTCCGACACGGCGGCGGCGAAACCGCCGCTTTTGCGCACCGCGTCGAGGATCAGGAAATCGCCCAGCGCGGCGGGAACGCGAATGCCCGACGCGATCGTGTGCGCATTCTGCCAAAGCTCGGCGTGGGTCGCGCCCTGCTCATAGGCGCGCACGATCGGCGCGCAGGTCTCAGCCTGCACCGCCACCAGCCGCGGCAGCTTGCCTTTGATCCAGCCGAGCTGCTGCAGCTCCTGCCACGCCTTCCACATGCCGATCAGGCCGGTGCCGCCGCCGGTCGGGTAGAACACGACGTCGGGCAGATCATCCCAACCGAACTGGAGCGCCAGTTCGAGCCCCATCGTCTTCTTGCCTTCGATCCGGTACGGCTCTTTCAAGGTCGAGATGTCGAACCAGCCCGCCGCTTCGACGCCTTCGCGAACGATCTTGCCGCAATCATTGATCAGCCCGTTGACGCGCCAGACGCGGCCGCCCTGCAACGCAATCTCGCGCACATTCACTTCGGGCGTGTCTTCGGGGCAGAAGCAGAACGACTCGATCCCCACGCGCGACGCATAGGCGACCATCGCAGCACCGGCATTGCCGTTGGTCGGAATCGCGACGCGCTTGACGCCGAACGCGTGCGCCATCGACATCGCCATGCACAGGCCGCGCGCCTTGAACGAGCCCGTCGGCAGACGGCCCTCGTCCTTCACCATGGGCGCTGCGCTGCCGTGCTTGGACCGGTCGAGCGGGATGAGCGGCGTTTCGATCTCGCCCAGCGAAATCACGTGGCGCGCCTCGCGCACCGGGAGCAGCTCGCGCCAGCGCCACATGTCGGCGCCGCGCGCGCTGATGGCGTCGCGCGACACGTTCTTCTTCACCGCGTCGAGATCGTAGCGCACCAGCAGCGGCTTGCCCGCCGGGGACAGACCCTGCAGCCGGTCGATCGGGAACGTCTCGCCCGTCGCGCTGCATTCGAGATGGGTCGCGTAGCTGCGCCAGTCGCTCATCGTCCGTCCTCGTGCCCAGGGGAGAAGTTTTGCCGCGATGCGAGCGATACACCGGCTTCCGGACCCGGACAAATCCCGTAAGCTCGCGCTGCCATAAAATGCGAGGGCAAGATGACGCGTCGACTGACTTCGGCTCTGGTGCTGGCTTCGTGCCTGCTCGCCCCCGCCATTCCGGCGGCCGACCTGGCCACGAGCTTACTGCCGCCGCCGGTCACGCCGCTCGGCGAGCTGCAGCAATATGTGCGGGTGGCGGCGCCGAAAGTCGCGCTGCTGCATGTGCGCGTCATCGACGGCACCGGCGCCGCGGCGAAGGACGACCAGACCGTCATCATCGAGAACGGCAAGATCGCTGCGATCCAACCGGCGTCGCAGGCGATCGCCAACGGCACGACCGTGCTCGATCTGCGCGGCCACAGCGTGATGCCCGGCATCGTCGGCATGCACGACCATATGTATTACATCGCGCGGCCTAACCTCGACGAGCATGGCCATTTCGAAACGCCGCTGGTCGTGCCGCAGATGACCTTCTCGTCGCCGCGCCTCTACCTGGCTGCCGGGGTCACCACGATCCGCACCGCCGGCAGCGTCGAGCCTTCGGCCGATCTCAACGCGAAGGCCACGATCGACAGCGGCAAGATGATCGGGCCGCACATGGATGTGACCGGCCCCTATCTCGAAGGCGCCAGCAGCCCGTTCATTCAGATGCACCGGCTGAAAGGCGCCGAAGACGCGCGGCAGATGGTCGAGTTCTGGGCCGATCGCGGCGTGACCTCGTTCAAAGCCTATATGAACATCACGCGCGACGAGCTGAAGGCGGCGATCGACGCCGCGCATGCACGCGGGCTGAAAATCACCGGCCATCTCTGCGCCGTCACCTACGACGAAGCCGCCGATCTCGGCATCGACAATCTCGAGCACGGATTCTACGTCAACACCGCGAACGATCCCGGCAAGCAGCCGGACGTGTGCCCGAACAGCGTCGGCACCCCGACCTTGCGCGGCATGGATCCGGACGGGCCGGCGGCCGCTGCCCTGATCAAGAAGCTGGTCGAGCGCAACGTCGCGATCACCTCGACCTTGCCGGTGTTCGAACAGGGTGTCCCGGGCCACGCGCCGTTGCAGCCGCGCTTTCTCGACACGCTCACCATCGAAGCGCGCGACGCCTACATGCTGGCGCGCAACCGCACCGTCGCGCTCAAGTCGGACGTGGCACCGATCCTGCTGAAGAACGACATGAAGCTCGAACGCAACTTCGTTGCCGCGGGCGGTCTGTTGATCGCGGGTCCCGACCCGACCGGCAATGGCGGCGTCATGCCCGGCTTCGGCGACCAGCGCGGCATCGAACTGCTGGTCGAAGCGGGTTTCTCGCCAGTCGAGGCGATCAAGATCGCGACTTACAACGGCGCCCTTTATCTCGGCGTCGCCGATCGTATCGGCTCGGTCGCGGTCGGCAAGAACGCCGACCTCGTCGTCGTCAAAGGCGATCCATCCAGGACCATCGCCGACATCGAGAATGTCGAGATCGTGTTCAAGGACGGCGTCGGCTTCGACAGCGCCAGGCTGCTGGCGTCGGTGAAGGGCCGGTACGGGCAGTACTGACTGTTCCCGCGCAATTATTCTCTTGATCGCGCACTCAAGAGCGCGCTACGGTTCTTGAACGATCACTCAAGAGCCCCGGAGCGCCTGTGGAAGCGACGCGCGACCGCCTGTTGTTTGCCGCCATGCAGCTCTTCGCCGAGAAGGGCTATCTGTCGACCTCGGTCGCCGACATTCTGAAATCGGCCGGCGCCAACAGCGGCAGCCTCTATCACTATTTTCCGACCAAGCAGGACGTGCTGGTCGCGGTGCTCGAAGCCTATCGCGACGGGATCGAGCCGATGCTGCTCGCCCCCGCCTGGAAGGGCGTCGACGACCCGATCGAGCGCATCTTCGCGCTGCTCGGCGCCTATCGCGGCATGCTGGCGCAATCCGACTGCATGTATGGCTGCCCGATCGGCTCGATCGCGCTCGAACTGCACGAACCCGATCCTCCGGTGCGCGAATTGCTGTCGATCAATTTCGACGGCTGGGTCGATCACGTGCAGCGCTGCTTCGACCAGGCGCGTGACCGCCTGCCCGCCGGCACCGACACGCGCAAGCTCGCCATCTTCACGCTGACCACGATGGAAGGCGGCGTCATGCAGTCGCGCACGCATCGCAGCCTGGATGCGTTCGACGCCTGCATCGAGACGCTGCGCGATTATGTGAACCGACTGCAAACCGCCCCAACCCGAGGGAGACCGCGCGATGAAAAATCATCTGTTGGCACTGCTGCTCGCAAGCCTCGCCGTTCCCGCGATGACTCAGGCCGGCGCGGCCGAACCCAGCTGGCGTGATTTTCCGGGCGTGTCGAACACGTCCTACGTCGAGCCGAGCGGCGATCGCGCCATTCAGCTTTCGATCACCGTGAAGGCGACGCCGCAGGCCGTGTTCGACGCATTCGCGACCGAAACAGGTTTCGAAAGCTGGGCGGTGCCGATGGCGAAGATCGATCTGCGCGTCGGCGGCATGATCGAAGCGAGCTACAACGCCGACGCCAAGCTCGGCGATCCCGACAATATCAAGAACCGCATCGCGGCCTATGTGCCGGGACGGTTGCTGGTGATTCACAACGTGCAGGCGCCGCGCGACCTGCCCGGCCGCGACGAGTTCGCCAAGACGGTGACGATCATCGAACTTGCACCGGACGGTGCCGGCGCAACGCGCGTCACGCTCACCAATGCGGGCTACGGGCACAATCCGGGCGCCGACGCGGCCTACGCGAAATTCGAATGGGGCGACGCCTATACGCTGCACGGCTTGCAGCAGCGGTTCGAGAACGGCCCGGTCAATTGGGCCGAGGTCGTGGCCAGGCGCAAAGCCGCTGCCGCCGACAAGCAGGTGACCGGAAAATAGCCCGCCTTGCAGGCCAGGAAACCCAGCAGGCGCCGCGTTTGCGGCGCCTTTTTTTCTGCCTACCCGGATGCGTGCCGGACCAGTACGGTCACGTCAAATAAGGGATCCGGGGGAGCTTCATGTCCGCAGACGTTGCGATGGCCGAGCAATCGCTCGGTATCCGTTCGAGCCGAACGCTGTTCGGTCATCCGATCGGTCTGACCATCCTGGTCGCGACCGAGATCTGGGAACGGTTCGCTTATTACGGAATGCGGGCCCTTCTCATTCTGTATATGACCCAACAGCTGTTGCTGGCCGGGCACGTCGAAAATCTCGTCTTCTTCGCCCCGCTCAAGGCCATGTTCGAAAGCATGTACGGGCCGTTGTCGGTGCAGGGGACGGCGTCGCAGATCTACGGCCTCTACACCGCGCTGGTCTATTTCACGCCGCTGATCGGCGGCTTGATCGCCGACCGATATCTCGGCCAGCGTCGCGCCGTGATGCTGGGCGCGGTGCTGATGGCGGCGGGCGAGTTCATCCTGTTCGCGGCTGAACCGCTGTTCCTGCCGGCGCTGCTGCTGATCATCGCGGGCAACGGCTTCTTCAAGCCCAACATCTCGACCCAGATCGGCAACCTCTACGCGCCGAACGATTCACGCCGCGACCGCGCTTTCTCGATCTTCTATGTCGGCATCAATATCGGTGCCGCGGTGTCGCCGCTGGTGTGCGGCACGATCGGCGAAGTCTATGGCTGGAACTGGGGTTTTCTCGTCGCCGGCATCGGCATGCTGATCGGGCTTGCCGTCTTCATGTCGAGCCGCCGCTACCTGCCGCCGGATTCGCGCAAACTCGCGGAAGCGCGTGCCGCCGCAGCCGCGACGACGAAGACCGCGCCGGGCGCCAGCGACGGCAGCGCCATCCTGACGCTGATCACCGTCGCCTTCTTCACGATCTTCTTCTGGGCAGCGTTCGAGCAGAAGGGCAACGTCTTCCCGCTGTGGGTGCGCGACTATACCGACCGCTCCTTCTTCGGCCTGTTCGAACTGAAGACGACCTGGTTCCAGTCGGGCAACGCGATGATGATCATCCTGTTCACGCCCTTCGTGGTTCGCCTGTGGGCCAAGCTGGAAGCGCGCGGCAAGGAACCGACCACCATCGCCAAGATGACGATCGGGCTCGGCCTCGCTTCGCTGGCCTATGTCATGCTCGCGCTGGCGGCGCTGACCACCGGCGACGGTGACGGCCACGGCAAGGCGAGCTGGCTGTGGTGCCTCGCCTATCTGTTCCCGCTGACCATCGGCGAGCTGTGCCTGTCGCCAATCGGCCTGTCGCTGTTCTCGAAAGTATCGCCGCCCAAGATGGTGTCGATGATGATGGGCGTGTGGTTCACCGCCTCGTTCTTCGGCAACTACCTGGTCGGCGCCATCGGGACGCTGTGGGAGAAGATGCCGAAAAGCGAGTTCTGGCTCATCATCGCGGCGCTCGCCGCGGCCTCGTGCGTCGGCCTTGGCCTGCTCTACAAGCCACTGCAGCGCGTCGTGCAGGCGCGAACCAACTGACCTTCCGACGACCAAACAATACCAACGGGAAAGCTATCTTGCTCCATCTCCGCATTGCCGGCGCGCTGGCGCTGGCCACCAGCGCCATGACGCTGCTCGCGTCTACAGCCTCCGCCGAACCCGGCATGTTCACCTTCAACAATTTCCCGTCGGCCGCGGTCGGCGAGAAATACGGTTTCACCCCGACGGCCCAGTGGCTCGATCGCGTGCGCCAGGCCGCCGTGAAAGTCGGCGCCGGCTGCTCGGGCGGCTTCGTGTCGCCGGAAGGGCTGGTGATCACCAACCATCACTGCGCCCGCGCCTGCGTCGAACAATTGTCGACCAAGGAAAAGGACCTGATGGCGACGGGCTTCGTCGCCGCCGATCACGCGCAGGAACGAAAGTGTCCGCAGCTCGAAGTCTCGCAGCTGGTCGAGATGACCGACGTCACCGACCAGATCGCCAAAGCGGTCGACGGCAAGAGCGGTGCTGATCTCGCCGCGGCGCAGCGCGCGGCGCAGGCATCGCTGGAAAAAGATTGCGCCACCGCCAGCGACATTCGCTGCAATGTCGTCACGCTGTACCAGGGCGGCCGGTACGAGCTGTACAAGTACAAGCATTATGACGATTTGCGCCTGGTGCTGGCGCCCGAAGCGGCGATCGCCTTCTTTGGCGGCGATCCCGACAATTACGAGTTCCCGCGCTACGACGTCGACATGACGCTGCTGCGCGCTTACGAGAACGACAAGCCGGCCAGGACGCCGGTCTATTTCCCATTGGCCAAGACCGGCCCGGCGGAAGGTGAGCTGACCTTCGGCGTCGGCAATCCCGGTGTCACGCAGCGCGGCCTGACGACCGCCCAGCTCGAACTGCAGCGTGACGTGCTGATCCCGCAGCTGGTCGCGCACCTGGCCGAGAAGCGCGGCATCCTGCGCGAATATGCGCGCCGCGGTGCCGAGCAGACTCGTACCGCCGAACAGGTGCTGTTCGGGGTCGAGAATCTGCTCAAGCGTGCCAACGGCCAGTACCGGACGCTGATCCGCACCTCGCTGTTGGACGAGAAGCGCAAAGACGAGCAGCAGATCCGCACCAAGGTCGACGACGCTGCCACCGCCGGGGCGTGGGACGCGGTCGCCGAGATCGTGCGCAAGCAGGAGAGCCTCAATCGCCGCGCCGCCATCCTGGAAGGCGTGCAAGGCATTACCGGGTTCGAAGGCGACCTGTTCGCCTATGCGCGCCTGCTGGTGCGCGCCGCCGAAGAGCGTCCGAAGCCGAACGCCGAACGGCTGGCCGAATATAGCGAGACCGGTTGGCCCGCGACCGAGCGCCGGATCACGGCGGCGGTTCCGGTGGCGCGCGAACTGGAAGGCGAACGGCTGGCCTGGTCGCTGTCGAAGATCCGCGAGTGGCTGAGCCCCGACGATCCCGTCGTGCGCGCGCTGTTCGGCAAGGAAGCGCCGGAAGAGGTGGCGAAGCGGCTGGTCGCGGGCACCAAGCTCGCCGATCCGGCCGCGCGTGCGGCGCTGCTCAAGGGCGGCAAGGCGGCGATCGACGCGTCGAACGATCCGATGATCCGTTTCGCCGTGCTGGCCGATCCCTATTCTCGCGCCGCCCGCAAAGGGCTCGAGACGCAGGTCACCGCCCCGTTGCGCCGCCTGCACGCGCAGATCGCGACCGCCCGCTTCAAGATCGAAGGCACCTCGGTGCCGCCGGACGCGACCGGCTCGCTGCGCCTGTCCTACGGCGCCGTGAAAGGCTGGATGGAGGACGGTCAACCGGTGCCTGCCTTCACCAGGGTGGGCGGCCTGTACGAGCGCGCCACCGGCTCCGATCCGTTCAAGCTGCCGGCTTCGTGGCTGGCTGCGAAGAGCGCGTTGGATCTGAACACGCACATGAACGTTGCGGTGGCGCTGGACACGGTGGGCGGCAGCTCGGGCTCACCGATCATCAACAAGGACGCGCAGCTGGTGGCGCTGAACTTCGACGGCAACCGCTATGGCACCGGCGGCACGTTCGGCAACATCGAAGCGCTGAACCGTTCGGTCGGCGTCGATGCGGCCGCGCTGCGTGCAGCGATCGGAACCGTCTACAAGGCACCGCATATTCTGCGCGAGATGGACGCCGCCCAGCCGGGCGGCTGATCAGCGATGTAGGTACGGCGGCGGGGCCTGCAGCGTGCAGGCCCCGTCAGCTTCACCGCTTGCGCCAGATCGTGCGCAGCAGCGACGCCAGGTTGCGCGCGTCGAAGCGAAACCAGAATGCGACGAAGCAGCGGTTGCTGCGAAATTCGGCATTGCGCCCGACATAGAGGCGCACCGACTCCCGTTCGAAATAACCCGGACCGAACTGCGCCAACGTCGCGTCCGAGATGCCCACGCCGGTATGGATCAGGCCCGAGGGTTCGACGCGGAATCCGTTGTCGGCGGCGAAGGATTCGAACGCAGCGCGCAGCGCCCTTCCCTCCGCGCTGGTGTCGTCCGGGTCGAAGAAGCGGAACCACGCCATCGCACCGCTGATCGAGACGAAGCCGAACAGCGACGCGACCGACAGGCGATAAAAGCGCGTCGCCGGATGACGCGCCTTGCAATGGAGGAAGAACCGCAGCGCCGACAGAAGATGCAGGCCGCGCCCGCGATGCGACGGCAGGACACGCAGCTTGCCGCCCAGGATGGCGCGGCTGCGCGGCAGGTCCATCGGCGCCAGCCGCCAGAACTGAAATCCGACCGGCGCGCCGCTGTTCGCATCGCGAAAAACATGCACCAGCGACGTCGTTTCGGCATGGGCGCGAAACGAGTCCCAGCTCTCTTCGGTGAGCTTGCGGGCGAGGTCGTAGAGTTCGGTTAGGAAAGCTTCGTCATAGGCGGCGCGATGAACCGTCTCGAGCCGGGCCGCGCTGCGCGACAGCAGGCGCCGCCCGATCAGACGGCCGCAACCAATCGGCGCAGGGTGTTGGCGGTCTCGATCACGCGCGAAAGCGACTCGTTCGCAAGTTCGAGGTCACGGCGGGCAGTGGCGTCGGTCGAATCGATCGCGGTCGCAATCCGGCGCTGCGCGTGCTCGGTATTGTCGACCAGATGGTCCAGCAATTCGTTCAGCCGTTGATCATTCATCGCGACCGGTCTCACTCATCCGAACGTGGTCAGCCCACCCCAAACGCACCGCGGACCGGAAGATCCGTGACGCTGGGCCGCAGGGCCCGGTCAGGTGCGGGGCGCGGACCATAGAGGACGGAACCACGGCCCGCAATTCGACCCGAGCTCGATCCGGGCCGCAGCCTAGCTCCCGGGAATGGGGGTCCGGGTTTCACCGATATGAACGCCGATCTGCGGCAACGTTGCGGCGGCCGGTGCCGTTCGCCGATCCGTCGGCCGATAAATCGCAGCGGTCCGCCCCGGCGTAGGATATTGGTTGCATTGGGGAAGTCCGCCGAAAAACGCCACGGAGCCGGCATGCAGCGCCGCAGCGCAATCTGTCTCGCCACCGCGCTGTTGCTGCCGGGAACGGCCCAGGCCTGCAAGTGCTTGCCCGCCCTCTCGGTCAGCTGGTTTGACCGCGCGCAGAAAGTGGTGACCGGACGTATCGCCCATGTCGACCGCGCGCCGTTCGAGGGCATGCAGACGGTCGAGCTGGCGGTCGAGCGAACCTGGAAAGGCCGCGCCGAGCCGAACGTGACGGTCGAACTGCATACGCAAAGCGGCGCCTGCGGTTTCCGCGTTGACGAAGGCATGCGCGTTGCCTGGCTGCTGTGGCCGAGCGGCAAGGCGGTCGGCACGCCGTACCACACCGATATCTGTCTCGTGCCGTCCGTTCCGGAACAGTCGATCACGCGGATCGAGCCGTTGGGCCGGGCCTACCAGCAGGAACTCGACGCAACGACGGACGTCGCAGACCGGCTGCAAGTGCAGCTGCGCGTGCGCGATTACGAAGGCGCCGCCGATCTCGTGGAAGAGCTTGGCAAGCAGCCCAATCTCGATACACGGCTGCGTTTCCTGCGCGGCAAGTTTTTCTTTGAAACGCAAAACTACGCACGCGCCGTCGATGAACTGCAGACGGTGAGCGAAAACGCCGAAGCAAAGCGCCTTTCAGGATGGGCACGAATCCGCATCGGCGACCGAGGGGCACTGGCGGATTTCGAGTTGAGCGGCTTGCAGGATTTCTACCGGGAAGTCGATCTGACCGGCCTCGACCTGCACGGGCAGATGATCGAAAACGTCAAGCTGAGCAAGCTCACGTTGCGCGATGCGAATTTCCGCGGCGCGGTGTTCCGCACCAGCTACATGAGCGGTTGGTTCGAAGGAACGGACTTCCGCAACGCCGACCTGCGCGGATTGCGGCTCCAGCCGTGGGGACCGTTGCGCAACGTCGATCTGCGGGGCGCCCAACTTGGCGACTGGGACGGGGTTTCGTTCGACGGCGCCGACCTGCGCGGCGCGAGCGCCGACGGCAAGAAGTTGCACAATGTCAGGCTGGGCGGCGCGAAACTCGAAGGCGCGTCGTTCCGTGATGCCGATCTTCGCGAGCTCGCTGCCGCTGGTGTGGACCTTCGCGGCGTCGATCTGCGCGGCGCCAAGCTACGACAGGCCCGTCTGCACGATGCCGATCTGTCGGGCGCCCGGATCGAGAGCGCCGATTTTCGTTTCGCCGGCTACAACGACAACACCAGATTCCCCGCCGGTTTCGATCCGGAAGCCATGCTGATGCAGAAGAACAGCGAAAGAGTGATCAGCGACGCGCGGCGGCGGACGATCGAAGAATTCTATGGGCGAACGGAAACGCCGCCGTTCCGCGACAAAGGGCGCAACTCGCGAGACCCCTACTACGTCGACGCGAACTTGCCCGTGGGCTTCGTCCTGCCATCGCCGCCGGCGGAATTGCTCAGCCGGCTCGGCCTGCGCCCGGACATGCTCGGCCTGTATGTCGTCGGCACGGATCTGATCGCGGTCGATCCGGAAAACCGCCGCGTGCTCGATCGCGTCGAAAGCGTCGTGCCCTAGGTTTTCGCCGGAAAACCTAGCGCTCGAGCTTGGTCGACAACAGGATCGCGGACACGGTTTCGGTGACGCCGTCGATGGCGCGGATGGCGTCGATCGTCTCGTCGAGCGCGGCCGTCGTCGGCGCCGCCACGATGGCGATCAGGTCGTGCAGGCCGCTGGTCGAATAAAGCGTTCGCACGCCGTCGAGCTTGGCCAGCCGCCGCTCGACCTCGGCCTGGCCGTTGGGCCGCACGCGGATCGAAACATGCGCCGACACCGCACGGCCGGGCACGGCGCCGTGCTTCAGCGTGTAGCCCGCGATGACTCCGGTGCGCTCGAGCTTTTCAATGCGCGCCTGCACCGTCGAGCGGGCGAGCTTCAGCTTGCCGGCGAGCTCGGTCACCGACATGCGCGCGTTGCGCCCCAACAGGTCGAGCAGCTTCTGGTCGATCGCTTCCGGCATATCGCCGGAGATTTGGAGCAAATCGACGAGAATCTGCAAGCATTTTGTCCAAGTCGCCGCTACGGACCGGCGCCAATTCACATCATGCTGGTGCCAGAACCCGGGAGGCGGTCATGCGCGACGTGTTGGTGGTGGGCAGCGGCAATATCGGCGCGACGATCGCCGACCTGCTGAGCGAAAGCGGCGACTATCTCGTCACCATCGCCGATCGTGATGAAGCCTCGCTGCGTCGGATCACGACCGGCGAGCGCGTGCGCACGCTGCCGCTCGATGCGGGCAGCAGGCCGGCGCTGGCGGCCGCCCTCGCCGGCCGCTTTGCCGTGTTGAGTGCGGCGCCGTTCCACGTCACCCAGTCGGTCGCCGAAGCGGCGCACGCGGCCGGCGTGCATTATCTCGACCTCACCGAAGACGTCGCCTGCACGCGCGCGGTCAAGGCGCTGTCGGAAACGTCGCGCGCCGCGCTGATCCCGCAATGCGGGCTGGCGCCGGGATTCATTTCGATCGTGGCGCGCGATCTCGCCGACCGGTTTGAGCGTCTCGACACGTTGCGGCTGCGCGTCGGCGCGCTGCCGCTGTTTCCGTCCAACGCCCTCACCTACAACCTCACCTGGAGCACCGACGGCGTCATCAACGAATATTGCGAGCCGTGCGAAGCGATCGTCGACGGGCGTCTCGTTGCCGTACCGGCGCTGGAACATGTCGAGCATTTCGCGCTCGACGGCGTGTCCTACGAATCCTTCAACACCTCGGGCGGACTCGGCACCTTGGCCGAGACCTTGGCCGGCAAGGTGCGCGAGCTGAATTACCGCACCATCCGCTATCCCGGTCACCGCAACCTGATGAAGGCATTGCTGCACGATCTGCGGCTGGATTCGCGGCGCGACCTGCTGCGCGAAGTGCTCGAACATGCGGTGCCGGCGACCGAGCAGGACGTGGTCATCATCTTCGTCACCGCCACCGGCGAACGCGCCGGACGGCTGATGCAGGAAACCTACGCGCATAAAGTCTATGCCGGTCCCATCGCCGGCCGGCAGTACGCGGCGATCCAGATCACCACCGCGTCGGCGATCTGCGCCGTGCTCGACCTGCTCGCCGAAGGCGCCCTGCCCGAGCGTGGCCTGGTGCGTCAGGAACAGATCCCGCTGGCGCGTTTCCTTGCCAACCGGTTCGGCCGCGCCTATGCGATGGCGCCGGTCGTGCAACGCGCCGCTTGATGAAGGCCCACATGAACGCGATCACATCGACCCCGGCCCAGCTCCTGCTCGCCAAATTCGGCCTCGCCGACCGCAATGACGGCGATCTCGTCGCGCGCTCGCCGATCGACGGCAGCGTGCTGGCGCGGTTGCGCAGCGACGGCAAGATCGACGACAAGGTGGCGCGCGCGGTCACCGCGTTCCCACGCTGGCGCGACGTGCCGGCGCCGCGCCGCGGTGAACTCGTCCGCCGCTTCGGTGAGGAGCTGCGCACCAACAAGGACGCGCTGGGACGGCTGGTCACGCTGGAGACGGGCAAGATCCTCTCCGAAGGTCTCGGCGAAGTGCAGGAGATGATCGACATCTGCGATTTCGCGGTCGGTCTGTCGCGCCAGCTCTATGGCCTCACCATCGCGTCGGAACGTCCCGACCATCACCTCGTCGAACGCTGGCATCCGCTGGGTCCGGTGGCGGTGATCAGCGCCTTCAATTTTCCCGTCGCGGTGTTCGCCTGGAATGCGGCGCTGGCCTGGGTGTGCGGCAACAGCGTGGTGTGGAAGCCGTCGGAAAAGACGCCGCTGACCGCGCTCGCGACGGCGGAATTGTTCAAGCGCGCCGCCGCCGACTTCGCCGAAGCGCCGCAAGGTCTGCTCGAACTGGCGCTGGGCGGTCGTGACGTCGGCGCGGCCTTGGTCGCGGACCAGCGCGTGAAGCTGGTCAGCGCCACGGGCAGCACGCGCATGGGGCGCGAGATCGCGCCGGTCGTCGCCGCCCGCTTCGGCCGCTCGCTGCTCGAGCTCGGCGGCAACGCCGCAATGATCGTGACGCCGTCGGCCGATCTCGACCTCGCCACGCGCGCTGCCACCTTCTCCGCCGTCGGCACGGCGGGGCAGCGCTGCACCAGCTTGCGCCGCCTGATCGTGCACAGGACCGTGCAGCCGCAGCTGGTCGATCGGCTGGTGCGCGCCTATGGCAGCCTGCGCATCGGCGATCCGCTGTCGCCCGACACGCTGGTCGGTCCGCTGCTCGATGGCGCCGCCTACGACGCGATGCGCGCCGCGCTCGACGCGGCGGTGAGCCAGGGCGGCAAGATCCGCAGCGGCGGCGAGCGCATCGAACCTGCCGATCGCGACGCGTTCTATGTCCGTCCTGCCATTGTCGAGATGCCGGCGCAGAGCGCAATCGTGCGCCACGAGACCTTCGCCCCGGTCCTCTACGTGCTTTCCTACGAGACGTTCGACGAAGCGCTGCGCCTGCAGAACGAGGTCGATCAGGGCCTGTCGTCCTGCATCTTCTCGACCGACATCCGCGAGACCGAGCGGTTCCTGTCGGCCAAGGGCAGCGATTGCGGCCTGGCCAACGTCAATACCGGCCCGAGCGGCGCCGAGATCGGCGGCGCGTTCGGCGGCGAGAAAGAAACCGGCGGCGGCCGCGAATCCGGATCGGACGCGTGGAAGGCCTATATGCGCCGGCAGACGCAGACGGTGAATTTTGGCACGTCGCTGCCCTTGGCGCAGGGGGTGGAGTTTCCGGTCGGCTAGCTGGCAGCTTGTTGAAAAATGCAGCGCGGTTCTGCGGAGAATTTTCTCCCTCAGAGATCGAAGGTTTTTATCACAGACGACGCAGTGAACGCGGAGAACACAGAGGGCTCTCTGTTATCTCTGTGGTGAAATCTCGCGAACGCCATGCCAGTGCGGCTGCGGCAGGATTTTCAATAGCCTGCTTGAAGGCGCCGCGACGCGGCTTTATCGAACCAGCGTGAACATGTCGGCGCTGCGCGCGTCCTTGACGCTGAACCGTAACGGCGTCCGTTCGGCCCCCATCCAGACTTCGTATCGTTGCTTGGCGCCGGCCGTTTCGATGCGATAGCGGCGCGCCGTCGTGGCGGTTCCGTCAAGCGTGACGGCGACCTCCCCCAAATCCTCGACCTGCGCAGTCGTCACGATGCCGGTGTCCGGCAAGAATACCGGGCCGCCGCCGCGGTCCGCCGTGAGCGGGCTGGCCGGTCGGATGGTGCCTGGCGTTCTGGTTTCGCCGCTGGGCGAGACGAGAACGAAATGCTCGCCGTCCGCCCGTCCGTCGATCTGCACTGCCGTGCCGTTTTCATTCGTCACGCCGCGAAACTCGACCAGGCGCGAACCGACCCAGCGTTCGCGCCGCGTCGATTCCTGCCGATACAGCGTGATGCCGAGCACGGTGACCACGATATGCGCTTCGGTCGTGACCACCGTCGTGTCGCCCTGCGTTTCGACAACGAAGCTGATCGTCCCGACCGGCCCGTAGGTTTCGTCGTCGACCTGGTAGGTGAATGTTCGCGTCGGCGCGGCGGACGCCGAGGCGGCGACCAGAAGCGCCACAATCGCGCCGGACATGAGCGTGACAAGAGTCCGCTCCCGCGTAGCCGCGAAGAGCCGGCGCTGCGCGCGCGCGGCTTTCATCTATGCGGCAGCCGCCGGAACTGGCGCGAGCGCGACGTCGGCGCTCAGCGGGTAAGCCGGATCGACCTGACGCAGCGCGGCGCGGAAATAATTGCCACGCGTGCCGGTTTCCGGCGTCAAGCCGACTTGTGGCAGGGCGGTCCACGGAAAATTTGGATGCAGATGGTGGGTGAGATGCAGATTCTGATTCAACACCAGCATGCGCCAGCCGCGCGGCAGGGAATAATTCCGCGCACGTTTTGGTTCATCCAGCCCGACGGCATGGTGTCCGACATTGTCGGCGAACGAGTGCCACAGGGCGCGCACGTACATGCTCGCCAGCAGCATCGGCCACCACGCGCCATACGCCCAGGCGCTTGCCGCAAAGAGCAGGAGCGTGAAAAGGAAGTCGCGCCGCATCTGGCTGCGCTTTGCACGATTCCCCACCATCGAGACGAACAGCTGCCGTATGCGCTGATCGCCTTCTTCGTGAATGGGAATGATCTTCTCGAGGACCATCACGCCGAGCGGACGCGGAACGAAGGCGAATAACGGCGATGTCAGCATGCCGAGATAGGCGCCGCCGAACAGCCGCCCCCAATAACGCAACCAGGCAACCGCGTAGAGGCCTTCACCATCGAACCTGTCGGCCCGATCGTACCCATGACGCGCAAAGCGATGATGCAGCAGATGGCTGAAACGGGTCGCCTCGAAAGGCGCCCCGAGCAACACCGAAAGGCTCCGTCCGAAGATCATGTTGGCTCGTGCGCCGGGCAACAGGTGCGAATGCAGTGCCTCGTGGAGCAGCCCCCAATGCAAGGGCTGGAGGAGCATGATCGGAACCAGCAGCGGAGCGGCCCAGAAGCCGTACGCATGCAGCAGGAGCGGAAAACCGAAAAGCTGCGCCAAGGTCCCGCCGGCGGCGGCCACGATCAGGAGCAGGTTGAGCCGCACGTTGATTGTTCGGCGCCCGGCCGGAACAGATGTCGAGCACTCGACCGCGGCAGCTTGCGGAAGAGACTTCTCGAAATGGTCGTTTTGTATGACTCGAATTCCTCAGATTGCAGGCCTTGCTCCATCCCCATTTGCAACGTGGCGTTGTAGTCAACCTCGCGCGCCGGCTTGTCGATGGGGGTTTTGCGCCGACACGTTCGGTGTCGCACGCCATCGAAGATTGCACGTTATCTCACTGCCGGCGCAACCGGTCGTTGTCGAAGCGCCTGGATTAATGCACCAAAATCCCCGCCGCTTCGGTCAAGGATGGTCGCGTATTCGGCGCGCTGCGTCATCGCCATGCTGACGCCCTCGACAGCGATGTCGATGATGCCGAGCCCTTTTTCACTTTTGCGCACACGCCATTCGACATCGACCGGCGGACCCGCACGGCGGATGATCTGGCTCGAAACAATGAAATCTTTGTCAGACTCGGCACGCTGTCCGAGGACGACGAATTTCTCGCCGGCATATGTACGAAACCGTTCAGCATAGGTGTCGACCAGCTGCGCCTCGAACAGTTTCAGATATTCCTGCTGCTGCGGTGGCGTCGCGGTGTTCCAGTAACGGCCGATCGTCATCCGCCCGATCGCGGCGACATCGAAATGTTCGTCAAGAAGCTGACGAAACCGGTCGTTCAATTCCCGCTTCGACAGCGCGCTTTCCGCCAGACGGGCGATCGCTTTCTGGCCCAGCACATCGACGAACCGGGCGGAGTCCTCCGCAGCCGCGACGCCGGGCGACTGTGTAACAGCGGCTAACAACAGCAGCGCGGCTGCCACGAAGATTGTGCGGCGACGAACCATGCAACGACCTTTCAAACAAGCGGCGGGCGATTTCGCCGGCGGAACCGCGATCTGCGAGGAAGTGAGTTCGAGAGTCGCCGCGCAACTTGTCAAGAATCGTTTGGCGGGAACGATCGCTCGCTAAACTATTGTTTATGTTCTCACCGGGAGTCGCGCATCGCCCGTTGCAGGATCATCGGCAAGAGCCCGCCCGCACGCAGCGTCTCGACTTCGAGCCGCGTTTCGACCGCGGCCGTAGCGACAAAGGCCAGCGGAGCCGCGCCCTGCAGCGTCACGGCGATGGCGGCGCGCGGCTGCAGGCTTTCGGACAGCGCATCGATCGTGATGCGGTCGCCGCTTTTCACCACCAGCGTCAGGTCGCGCGGCAGCTGCAACGGCAGGATGCCCATGCCGATCAGGTTGGTGCGGTGGATGCGCTCGAAGCTGGTCGCGAGCACCGCGCGTACGCCGAGCAGCGCCGGGCCTTTCGCCGCCCAGTCGCGCGACGAGCCGGTGCCGTAGCGCGCGCCCGCCACCAGCACCACCGACTCGCCTGCGTCGCGATACAGCGCTGCCGCCTGCCACAGCGGCAGCACCCGTCCGCTCGGCGCATGAATTGTGTCGCCGCCTTTCAGCGACTGATCGAGCAGGTTGCGCACCGATTTGTTGGTGAACAGGCCGCGCAGCATCGCTTCCCAATTGCCGCGGCGCGACGAGAAGACGTTCAGGTCGCGCCGATTCTCACCGCGCTCGATGAGATAGGCGGCCGCTTCTCCGTCGGCCGGAATCTGACCCGCCGGCGAGATATGGTCGGTGGTGATGTCGTCACCGAGCACCAGCAGCGGATGCGCGGTGAAGCTCCCCAGCCGCGTGTCGACGTCGAGCGAGGCGAAGGGCGGCCGCCTGATGTAGGTCGAGGCCGCGTTCCACGGAAACAACGCGCTGTCGGGCGCCTGCAACGCCGACCAGGCCGGGCTGCGCTCGGCTTCGTCGTACGACGTCGCCACGTCGGCCGGATCGATCGCCGCCAGCGCTGCGTCGATCTCGCCGCCGCTCGGCCATAGATCGGCGAGGCGCATGCCATCCGCGATCACGTCGCGCGTAATGTCGAGATCGACGGTCCCCGCGAGCGCATAGGCGACGACCAGCGGCGGCGATGCGAGATAGGCCTGGTCGATCTGCGCGTGCACGCGGCCGGGAAAGTTTCGGTTGCCCGACAGAATCGCAACCGGCGTCACCTCCTCGCGTTCGATCGCCTGGTTCATCGCGTCGGTCAGCGGACCGGAATTGCCGATGCAGGTGGTGCAGCCATAACCGACGATGTCGAAGCCGAGTTCTGCGAGCGGCTGCAGCAGGCCGGCGCGCTGCAGATAGCGCGACGCGGTCGGCGAGCCCGGTGCGAACGAGGTCTTGACCCAATCCGGGACCGTCAGCGAATGCGCGCGCGCCTTGGCGGCAAGCAGGCCGGCGGCGATGGTGAGGCGCGGATCCGAGGTATTGGTGCAGCTGGTGATGGCGGCGATCGCGACGCGCCGTCCCTCGCCTTTGCCGACTTCGGCCGGCGTGACGCGGTCCTGCGGACGCTGCGGTCCTGCGAGACTCAAGCCCACGCGATCGAGATCGAAGTCGATCCGTTCGGAATAGACCGGTTCGGCGGCGGGCTCGAACCAGAGCCCCTGGTGACGCGTATAGGCTTCGACCAGCGCGCAGTGTGCGTCGCTGCGCCCGGTGTCGCGCAGATAGCGCAGCGTGTTTGCGTCGACCGGAAAATAGCCGGTCGAGGCGCCATATTCCGGCGCCATGTTGGCGACGACGGCGCGGTCACCCGCCGACAGGGTTGCGACGCCGGGGCCAAAGAATTCGACGAAACGGCCGGCCAGATCGGTGCGGCGCAGACGCTCGGTCACGGCGAGCGCGAGATCGGTGGCGAGCACGCCGTCGCGCAGCGCACCGGTCAGACGAACGCCGACCACGTCGGGCACGCGCAGCATCACCGGCATGCCGAACATCACGCTTTCGGCTTCGAGCCCGCCGACGCCCCAGGCGAGCACGCCGATGCCGTTGATCATCGGCGTGTGGCTGTCAGTGCCGATCAACGTGTCGGGATGGATCCACGAATCCGTCCGCGTCACGACGGTGGCCAGCCGCTCGAGATTGATCGTGTGCATGATGCCGGTGCCGGGCGGATGCACATGCACGCCGTGCAGCGTGCGGCTGGCCCATTTCATGAAGACGTAGCGTTCGCGGTTACGCTCGAACTCGCGCGCCATGTTGCGTGAAGCGGCATCAGCCACGCCGAAATGATCGACCGCAAGCGAGTGATCGACCGACACGTCGACCGGCAGCACCGGATTGAGGCGTGACGGGTCTCCGCCCGCCTCGGCCAGCGCCGAACGCATGCCGGCAATGTCGGCCAGCGCCGGCACGCAGGTCGTGTCGTGCATCAGCACGCGCGACGGCAGGAACGGAATCTCGTCTTCGCTGGTGCCCCGCTTCAGCCAATCCAGGATCGCGGCGCGACCGCGGGCCGAATCCTCGCCCGCGCTGCGCAGCACATTTTCCAGCAGGATGCGCAACACGAACGGCAGGCGCTGCAGCACCGGGCCGGCCGCGTCGCGAAGCGGCGCGATGCGATGGCGGGCGCCTTGGTAAACCCAGTCGGAGTCCATGCTTTGTACTTTATCAGCACAAAATGCACGATCAAGACGAGCGCTCCGAGGCGTGCCCTTCGGGCTTCGGGTTCCCCGCCGTCCCCTACTGCATGAACCAGCCGTGGCTGACGACGATCGACTGCCCGGTCAGCGCGTTGGTCGGAAATCCGGCGAGGAACACCGCGGTGCGCGCGACGTCGTCCACCGTGGTGAATTCGCCGTCGACCGTGTCCTTGAGCATCACGGTCTTGACCACCTCGGCTTCGCTGATGCCGAGCTCTTTCGCCTGTTCGGGAATCTGCTTCTCGACCAGCGGCGTGCGCACGAAGCCCGGGCAGATGACGTTGGCGCGGACGCCGTGCCTGGCACCTTCCTTGGCGACGACTTTGGCGAGCCCGAGCAGCCCGTGCTTGGCCGTGACGTACGGCGCCTTCAGCACCGACGCTTCTTTCGAGTGCACCGAGCCCATATAGATCACCGTGCCGCCACGCCCTTGCGCATACATGTGCTTCAAGCAGGCACGCGTGGTCAGGAAAGCGCCGTCGAGATGAATCGCCAGCAGCTTCTTCCAGTCGGCAAATTTGTAGGTCTCGATCGGGCCGACGATCTGGATGCCGGCATTCGACACCAGCACGTCGATGCCGCCGAATTTCGCGACCACCGCCTCGATTCCGGCATCGACCTGCGCTTCGTCGGTCACGTCCATCGCGACGCCCATGGCGCGTTCGCCGCTCGGATCGAACGCCTTTGCGGTCGCGTTGGCGGCGTCAAGATTGAGATCGGCGATCGCCACCTTGGCACCGTTGGCGAGAAATTCCTTGGCGATGTCCTTGCCGATGCCGCTGGCGGCACCGGTAATGACGGCGACCTTGTCTTGCAGGCTCATGGGTCCCTCCTTTTCATGCCTTTGCCGGCGCGCGCTCGGTCGCAGGCGTCAAAAAATCATAGACGGCGACGCCTTGCGCCGCGGGCGGCAGTGTCAGCACCTCGGGATGCGACAGCGTCGTCGTGGCGTCGCTGTACCCCGCGCGCCAATGCTCTTCCATCGTGCGCCGGGAGAACTCGTAGTCCTTCGACTCGCCTTCATAGGTGGGAGACCGGTAGACGAGCTGGACGATGTTGTAGACCGCGGGATCGGATTCGTGGGCCAACAGCTGGGCTTGCGGAAGAGCCGCGAGTTCGGGCGGCAATTTCGCCAGCAGCTCGTTGAACGTCGTGCGCAGATGCTGGCGCCGGCGGAACTCGTCGGTGGCAGCGCGGGTGCGGCTGGAAAACTGAATCTCCTTCTGGCGCACCGCGACTTCGGCGAGGTCGCGCGGCAGCACGCCGCGCGCGCTCCACAGATCGACCTGCAGCACCAGCGTGTCCAGCTTGGAGCGCGACGACAGAACCCAGTCGAGCGGCGTGTTGGAAACCAGGCCGCCGTCCCAATAGAATTCGCCGTCGACCTCGACCGCACCGAAGGCCGGCGGCAGCGCGCCACTGGCCATGATGTGTTCGGGCCGGATCGTATCGGTCTCGTTGTCGAAATAGGCGAAATTGCCGGTGCGGATATTGACCGCACCGACGCTGAAGCGGATCTGCTTGGCGTTGATCCGGTCGAAATCGACCAGCTGTTCGAGCGTGCCGCGCAGCTTGCTCGTATCGTAGTAGCTGGTGACGCCGCTCTTCGGCCACAGATAGGGCGGCGGCATGCGCGGCTCGAAGAAGCCCGGCACGCCGCCCGCCAAGACGCGGCCGGCGGCGAGCTTGTTGATGAAACCGCGCGCGTCATCGCCGTTCCACAATCCGCTCCAATAGTCGCTCCAGCCGCGGTCGCCGGGATCGCTCACCATCTCCCAGAAGGCGCGCAACTTCGCGACGCGGTCCTCGGCCGCATTGCCGGCGATGATCGCGCTGTTGATCGCGCCGATGGAAATACCCGCGATCCAGGTCGGCTCGATCTGGTGTTCGCGCAACGCCTCGTAGACGCCCGCCTGGTACGCACCGAGCGCGCCGCCGCCCTGCAACAGCAACGCGACGCTTTCGAACGGTGTGGCACATGGTTTGGGTGACTCAGGCGGTGCAACCGCCCTGCGCAAGTCATTCACGCTCGGGCACCGGCACGTTGAAGCCGTTGAGCGTCGTCGAGACCAGCGCGTAGAGGCCGACGAGATAAATCAGTTCGTTGGTGCCGTGCTGGCCGAAGGTCGCGACCGACAGACGATAGAGCGGCTCGGGCAGCGGGCCGCCGCGGCTCAGCGCGTAGGCGACGTCGAAGGCAATGCTTTCCTCGGGCGACAGGTCGGTCGGCTTCAGGCCGGCCACCAGCGTGGCGAGACGTTCGGGTGTCATGCCTTCGCGCTCGGCGACCGCGATATGTGCGTAGATCTCGTACGCGGCATCGAAATGCGCGCCGATGACGAGGATGACGACCTGGCGGACATTGTCCTGCAGCGACGCGTTCGCGGTCATCGCCAAGGTCAGGTCCCAAATCGCCTTGCCGATGCCGGGCTCGTGCAGCCACGGATTCCACGGTCCCATCAACGCACCGTCTTCGCGTTCGACCTTGAAGGCGTTGAAGTTGGCGGTGATGCCCTTGCGCATGTCGTCATAGAGCGTCTTCTGCGCCGCAGTCAGCTCGGCGGGCGGGATCAGCGGAAGGCGCATTGGAAATCCTTCGGGTTGAAGCGGCAGTGATCTCGGTCGGGACGCGTCATGAACGTGATGCTCGTTGCCAGGTTCGCATGACCGTGAAGCCCTCGATTACGTGTTCGTTTCGGCGTGCAGGAACGCGCGCGGGCTCTTCACCGCTTGCGCATGACGCAGCGGCGCTTACCGGACGGCTTGCCGGTCGGGCTCAACGACGGCGGCGTGCGTCGCCGCGGCCTGGTCGAAGCGTTCGCGCGCCACGAGCACGCGCGCGCGGTTCTGCAGCGCCCATTCGCCCAAGGCCCTGACGGGAACCGCCAATTCACGCCCGAGATCGGTCAGCTGGTACTCCACCTTGGGCGGAATGGTCGGGTGGACGGTCCGTGTGACGAAGCCGTCGCGCTCCAGGCCGCGCAGCGATGTCGTCAGCATTTTCCGCGAGATCCCATGTAGCGCCCGGCGCAACTCGCTGAACCGCCTTGTCCCGTCGTGCAGCTCCATCACCAGCATGACCGACCATTTGTCGCCGATGCGGGAAAGGATCTCGGCGACCGGGCGGCAATCGGTTCCGTGCAGGTAACCGGGTTTCATAAAAGTGCCTCCTTCCCAGGGCTCCGCGTGTGCCTACGTTAGCCCAGGTCTCTTTTATAGACCACGCCGCTGCGGCGGCCGGCACAGGAGCTTCGACATGACGTATTCGGCGGCCTCAGCCCGGGAGCGCCCGAGCAAGATCGTTTACCGCACGCGTGGACACCGCCACGGTCCGATCACGCGGCTGATGAGCCCGGGCGACCTTGGCGAGGTGCTCAAGCCATTCGTCTTCCTCGACCTGGTCGACGCGGACGCGGCGTCGTTGTCCGGCTTCGGTCTGCATCCCCATTCGGGCATCGCCACGGTGACGCATCTCTTCGAAGGCGATGTGCGCTACGAGGACACGTCAGGCGCCGCCGGTCTGCTGCCGGCAGGCGGTGTCGAATGGTTCAAGGCGGCCCACGGCGCCTGGCATGGCGGCGGCGGCGGCGAATCCGGCCGTGCACGCGGGTTTCAGCTCTGGCTCGCGCTTCCGCCGGAACACGAGCTCGGGGCGGTGGAGAGCATCTATCTGGCGCCCCAGGACATCGCGCGGGATGGTCCGGCCCGGGTCCTGGTCGGCGCGCACGGCGCCGCAGTCAGTTCACTCAAGGCGCCGCCTGCGATCAATTATCTGGCGGTGCGCCTGAAGGAAGGCGAGTCCTGGCGCTATCAGCGGCCCGCCGATCACAGCGTTGCCTGGGTGGCGGTGAGCAAGGGCGCGGTCACGACGCCCGAGCGCATTGAAGCTGGCGAGCTGGCGGTCTTCGAGCCCGCCGACAGTGCGATCGACGTCCATGCCGAGGGTGAAACCGAGTTTGTCCTCGGCTCGGCCGTCGCACATCGCCACGACCTCGTGCTTGGGCATTATTCGGTGCACACGAGCCAAGCGTCGCTGGCGGCGGGTGAACGGCGGATCGACGAAATCCGGGAGCGGTTGCAGAAGGAAGGTCGGCTGCAAGCCTGAAATCCCGCAATCGCTTGCGAGCTGTCGCAGCGCGATTTCGCCGATCAGCTAGTTCGCTGCGTTCTCGTCGAACTGCTTCCGCGATGTGAGGATCTCGCTCACATGATCGCGCGACCACAGGCTGAGCGGTTCCACCGCCTCCCACAACGTGCTGCCGAGTTTCGTCAGCTCGTAATCCACACGCTGCGGCGTGGTCGGAAACACGGTGCGCGTCACCAGCCCGTCTCGCTCCAACCCGCGCAGCGTGAAGGTGAGCATCCGCTGTGAAATACCGCCGACCATCCGCTTGATCTCGTTGAAGCGCTTCGGGCCATCGCCGAGCAGGACGACGATCAGCACGGTCCACTTGTCGCCGACCCGCGCCAGGATGGAGCCGAGCGCGCGACAATCCTCGCTGGCTGTATCGGGCAGTTGAACGGTCATCCCGGTGTTCCCTGGTTACAGATCTGTGCGTTCTTGCGGATATAGCGTCGGTATCTAGCTTAGCCCAGGTCGCAGATTGATACCGCAAAACGACGAACCCATTTCGCCGCAACGAAACGGCATGTGCCGAACGGTCAACGAAGCGACCGGCCTTTTTTCGCCGACCCGCAAGGATGAAAGCATGACCGTTATTTCCGTCATCGTTGGAAGCACCCGCGAAGGTCGCTTCTCGGAAAAGCCCGCGCGCTGGATTTTCCAGCAGTTGAAGAAGCGCGACGGCGTCGATGCGCGGCTTCTCGATCTGCGCGACTTTCCGATGCCGTTCTTCGATCAGCCGCTCACGCCGGCGATGCCGGGTCGGCCGCCTTTCGAGAATAAGGTCGTTCAGAAATGGACTGAAGCGATCGGACAGTCCGACGGGTTCGTCTTCGTCACCCCCGAGTACAATTACGGGCCCTCAGCGGTGCTCAAGAACGCCATCGACTGGGTTTATCCGGAGTGGCATCGCAAGCCGGCCTGCTTCGTGAGCTATGGCTCCGCGGGCGGCGCACGCGGCGTGCAGCAGCTCCGCCAAACGATGATCGAGATTCAGGTCGCGCCAATTCGCTCGTCGGTCCACATCCCGGTCGCCACGCTGATGGCGCATTACCAGGGCGGCGACGTCGACGCCGGATTGGCCCAGCTGGACGCGCCCGCCGCCGGGCCGATGATCGACGATCTGCTGTGGTGGACCGCAGCCTTGAAGACGGCGCGCGCCAGCGTGTCCTGAGCGGCACGGCGACAGCCCAGCGCTATTTCACGTTACCCAAGAGTCCACCACCCAGCGTGGAATTCGAAGCGCTGACCGATGCCGAGTTCGTTCTCGGCTCGGCGGTTCCGCACGCGGCTTTCGATCACTCGATCGGCACCACCGACCGCACTTCAAGCGATCCGGCATAATCGGCGCCGCTCCGCTCCTTTACGCGCGCGACCGCCCGGTCGATCGCCTGCGGCTCGTCGTCGGCAGGCACGTCCATGGGGGCAAGCTCTTTGCCCCCTTTTTCGCCCAGGACGACGACCCACTCCCGCACGAGCACCTCACTCGCCATCGCCGCGCCAACCACGCGTTGGCAACGACGCGCGCGCATGCCGAGTGAACCTGCGAGCGGCCGATGCGTTTCACCGCGCCGACGAAGGCGCGCGCGCCAGCGTGTATTCACAACCCGTGTTCGGTCTTCTCTGCCCGGAGCGCACCGCGCGCCAGGTGGCTTGGCCGCAAAGGCTCGCCGCCGCAGCGTCGAAGCTGGACGGCGCCCCACCAGAACATCGCGTCACCGGTCTGGAAATCGAATGCGCCGCAGCGCTCACGGGTTCGTCTGCCGCGATCGCTGCGTGATCGCGTCGGATCAGCCCTCGAGATCGCTCCAATCGCGATAGATGACGGTGTGGGGGCCCGGCTGCATCGGATAGCCCTCCTTGGTCATCACCATCGTGATGTTCAGCACATCACCGTTTGGCATCTTCACCGCCATAGTCATCGATTTGGCGCCCGGGCCTGGTTTTTCGGCGACGGTAGGAGCGGGCGATGAAACCGCCGCCTCGATCGGCTTCTTTTGCGTTTGCGGCGTTTCGGCGGCCAGCGCAGCCGTGCTGGTGGAAAGCGAGAGCGCCAGGACAAAGAGCGACTTGCGGATCATGATATTCTCCTTGAGTTCAGACCGGTTCGATGCGCAATCCGAGCGTCTGCGACTGCGTTCACCACGGCAGCGCCCGAAGCGTTGGTCTGAATGTCGCCAACGGTTCCGGCTGTTGTGCAAACGCGAGCAGGAATGGTTGGTTCGGCCGCCGACGGAAGCACCGAGGACGGTGGATGGACGGCCAGTCCCATGACCACAATTTCCTGTTGCTGCGGCACCGCGATCTCTTGCGCGATGCGCCGAAGCTGCTCATTCCGTCGATGGAGCAGCAGCGCCAGCACCATGTCAATTCGCGCCTTGATGTTCCGGCACCATCATCGCGACAATGTCGAGATCAACATCGCCCGTGGGCTGTATCTCCATCGATGCGGCACCATCATCGCGACCGTGTCGCGATCAACATCGCCCATCGGCTGTATGCCCATCGATGCGGCACAATCCGATGTTCCGACCGCAATGATTCACGGCCGGGAAGATCAGATCGCGCCGATCGATGTTGGCGGCGGTCGGTCTTCGACTCTGATCAAGAATATCACTCACCAAGCGTATGCTGGCGCACCACACGGCCTGACCGACACGCACGAAGATCAGTTGAACAACGATCCGATCGTCGTTCTCAAATCGTGACCCCGGCTGGCGGCAGACTGGCTTCGATCGCACTCACCGCCGGCAGGTCACTCGGAGACCGCGAAGATGAACAATCAACCTTTGTCGTCGATGTCACGACGCGGCTTCTGCTTTTGCTGCGTGGCTGCAACCGCCGGTGCGGGCGCGGCCTGGCTGACCCCGAGCGAGGCCTATGCCCAGGCGCGCGGCATCGTGCTCTACCTGAAGTCGGATGCCGCGAACGCGGAGATCGCCGTCCGTCGCCTGCGCCGCGATGTGAGTGTTCTGCAGGGTTCGGGCGGCAACATTGCGGTTCTTACCGGGCCGGATGGAAAAGTCCTGATTGATGCCGGCATCTCGGTGTCGCGCGTGCGCCTCGCCGCGGCGATCGCTTCCCTAAGCGCCGATCCGATCAAGCTGCTGATCAACACGCACTGGCATTTCGATCACGCCGACGGAAATGAATGGGTGCATGCAGCGGGCGCTCGGATCGTTGCGCATGACAATACCCGTAAGCGCCTTTCATCGACGCAGCGCGTTGAAGACTGGAAGACCGATTTTCCGCCGCCGGGTCCCGGTGGGTTGCCGACCGAGACCTTGGCGGATTCGAAAACCGTGAAGGTCAATGATTCGACATTGCACCTGAACTATTATGGCCCGGCGCACACCGACGGTGACATCTCGGTGCACTTCGCCGAAGCCGACATCCTTCACACCGGCGATACGTTCTGGAACGGCGTCTATCCATTCATCGACTACTCGACCGGCGGCAATATCGACGGGGCGATCCGCGCGGCGGAGGCAAATTTGGCGACGGCCTCAAGCAAGACGATCGTCGTTCCGGGCCACGGACCGGTCGGCGATCGCGCGCAGCTGGTCGAGTTCCGCGACATGCTGGCCGGCATTCGTGAACGCGTTGCGACCTTGAAGAAGGAAGGCCGGTCGCTCGACGCGACGATCGCCGCAAAGCCCACCGCGCCCTTCGATGCCAAGTGGGGCAACTTCGTGATCGATCCCGACTTCTTCACCAAGCTCGTTTACACCGGTGTGTGACGCTCCCGGCTTGGGCCATCCAACACTCGATCTGGGCTGCCGTGCGCGCGACCGCCACGCAGGCGCGCTGATGACCGCGCCCGGCAAGCTTCAGACCTGGGTCTTCAGGTTGCTGGCGCGTTTTCCCGCCAAGTGGGTACCGGTTCGCGGGGGGAACTACTGAGCGTGCCAGCACGTTTTTTTAGACGTATCCGGCGAGAAGGACAGCGTTGCCGTCCCGCCTCGTGCCTCGGGGAGAGGCAATCATGGTCGGCATCGTCAAGCTCGCGCTTCGGCGTCCGTACACCTTCATCGTCATGGCGGTGCTGATCATAATCTTCGGCGTCGCATCGGCCCTGCGTACGCCGACCGATATCTTCCCGAACATCGACATTCCGGTTGTCAGCGTCGTCTTCAGTTATACCGGGCTGCCGGCTGACGACATGACCGGCCGTATCGTCACGTTCTACGAGCGCGCGCTGACCACCAGCGTGAACGACATCGAGCACATCGAATCGCAGTCGATTCCCGATTATGGAATCATCAAGATCTTCTTCCAGCCGACCGTGAACATCAACGCGGCGCTGGCGGAGGTCTCCGCGATGTCGCAAACGGTGTTGAAACAGATGCCCGCCGGCATCACGCCGCCGTTGATCTTGAGCTTCAACGCATCCAGCGTGCCGATCCTGCAGCTCGCCCTGTCGAGCGAGCAGCTCTCCGAGACGATCTTGTTCGATCAGGCGACCAGCTTCATCCGCCCGCAATTGGCGTCGGTTGCCGGTGCCGCGATTCCATAGCCGTACGGAGGCAAGGTCCGGCAGGTCCAGGCCGACATCAACCAACAGTCGCTGCACACCTACGGCATTACCGCGAACGACGTCGTCAGCGCCTTGGCG